>JAAXGX010000051.1 GCA_012271165.1 Vicinamibacteraceae bacterium
AGAACCAGTCGGACATCGTGGAGTAGTCGTTCGCGATGACGGCGGCCCGCGCCTCCGCGTCGCCCGCCACCAGGGCGAGCTCGTCGGCCGACGAGCCGTGCAGGAACGACAGCGACCCGACCAGCCCGCCCACGTCGACGTACATCAGGCTGTAGCCGATCAGATAGTAGGCCAACCCCGCGATGGCGTAGAGGCCGATGTTCTTGAGGCAGATCATCGAGGCATTCTTGGTCCGCACCGAGCCGGCCTCGAGCATCGTGAATCCGGCGCACATCCACATGACGAGGGCGCCCCACACGAGAAACGAGAACGTGTTCAGGATGAACTGCAGCTCATCGGCAGGAAGCTCGCGCATCGTGTCGCTCCTCTCTCGTTCTGCGCTCGTTCTGCGTCACGACATGACATCAGCGCGACAGGGCGCCGTCGACGTCGTACCGCACGTGGGCAGCCATGAGGACATCGTGCAGCGTGCGACAGCGGGCCTGCATCCGGCGCAGACAGTCCTCGCGCTCGTCGAGGCCGGCGTCCGCGGGCCACGGGCGGCGGGCGGTGGCGACCAGCTCGGCAACCAGCTCCCGGGCCGCGCGGACCGGGCTCGGACCCGGGGCGATGGCGCCGAGCCCGGCGGCTGCCGTTTCGAGCGAGCGAGACACGGAGCGCGACAGCAGCGGATCGTCGACGAGCAGGTCCAGCACGCGTTCCGGACGCAGCTCGATGCCGAAGCAGCGCCGATACGCGTCGAAGGCCTCGCAGATGCGCAGCACGCCAGACCACTCCTCGTCGGCCGGCTCGTCCCGCAACCTGACCACCTCGAATTGGGCGACGAGCAACACTATCGTCGACTGGGCCTGCTCGATGGCCCGTCCCAACTGCAGAAAGCGCCAGCCGTCGTCACGGTACATCGTCGCGTCCATCACGCCCAGGAAGGTACCCATGTCCTGGGCGACCCCGGCGTAGAAGCTCTCCGGCGCGGTCTTCCAGATGTCCTGGATGCGCCGCTCCCGGAGGCGGAGCCAGGCCAGGTTCAGGCACGTCCACATCTCGCCGCTGATGCAGTGGCGCGTCTGACGCGCGTTCTCACGGGCGTTCGAGAAGCAGTTCCTGAGCGAATCCGGGTTCGTGCGCTCGAAGGTGAGGTTGTCGGCCAGCGTGAACGAATCGGCCAGCGCGAAGTCGTCGTCGACGCCCGCGAAGCCCACGGCCGGACTGGGCGGCTGACGGCTCACCGTAGTGTAGATCCGACGCCACCCCAGGTTGATCTCGCGGACCGGCCGGTCGACCAGCACCTCCATCTGCACGCGCAGCAGGCGGCACATGTGCTCGGTCCGCTCGACGTACCTTCCCAGCCAGTAGAGGCTCTCCGCGCTGCGTGCCAGCATGTCAGTCCTGCAGGACCCACACGTCCTTGCCGCCGCCGCCCTGGCTGGAGTTCACGACGATGCTGCCGCGCCGCAGCGCAACGCGGCAGAACGCGCCGGGCACGATGCGGGTCTCCCGGCCGGTGAGCACGAAGGGCCGCAGATCGACGTGCCGCGGCTCGGGGCGCCCGTCGACGAGACAGGGGGCGCGCGAGAGCTGGAGCACCGGCTGGGAGATGAAGCTGGCCGGGTCGGCGCGCATCTCCCTCGCGTAGGCCTCGCGCTCCGCGGGGCTCGCGTGGGGCCCGACGAGCATGCCGTAGCCGCCGGACTCGCCGACGCGCTTCACGATGAGGTCCGCGAGATTGTCGAGCGTGTACTCGAGCTCCGCGGGACGCCGGCAGACATGGGTCGGAACGCTCGCCAGGATGGGCTCCTCGTGCAGGTAGTAGCGGATCAGATCCGGCACGTAGGGGTACACGCTCTTGTCGTCGGCGACGCCCGTTCCCGGCGCGTTCGCGAGCGACACGTTGCCGAGTCGGTACGCCTGCAGCAGCCCGGGCACCCCGAGCTGCGAGTCGGGACGGAAGGCGAGCGGATCGAGGAAGTCGTCGTCCACGCGCCGGTAGATCACGTCCACCTGCCTGAGCCCTTCGGTCGTCCGCATGTAGACGAAGCCGTCGCGGGTCAGCAGGTCGCGGCCTTCCACCAGCTCCGCGCCGATCTCGCGGGCCAGGAACACGTGCTCGTAGAAGGCGGAGTTCCAGACGCCGGGGGTCAGCAGCGCGATGCACGGGTCCGGCCGGCCGGGCGGTGCGATCTCCCGGAGCGTCGTGAGCAGCAGGTTCCCGTAGTGCTCCACCTCGCGTACCCGGCAGCGGCGGTACAGGCGCCGCATGCTCGACTTCACGGCCTTGCGGTTGGCAATCATGTAGGACACCCCGGAGGGCACCCGCAAGTTGTCCTCGAGCACGAGAAAGCCGTCGTGGGTCCGTACGATGTCCGTGCCGCAGACGGCTACCCAGGTGCCGCGGGGCGGCGTGAAGCCGCGCATCTCGGCGCGGTACTGGGGCAGTCGTGAACCATCTCCTCCGGAATGACGCCGTCGGCCACGACGCGGCCATCGCCGTAGACGTCCGCCAGGAAAAGGTTCAGGGCGCGGACGCGTTGGGCGAGGCCTGCTTCGAGCTGGCGCCACTCGGCGTCCGGCAGGGTCCGTGGCAGGCAGTCGATGGGGATGATGCGCTCGTCCGCCTCGTCGTCGCCGTACACCGTGAAGGTGATCCCCTCGTTCAGGAACGAGCGCGTGACCCGCTCCTGAATCTCCCCGAGCTCGGCGCCCGACAGCTCGTTCAGCGCCTCGTGAATGCGGGCGCTGTGGTCCCGGGGCACGCCGTCCGACTGGAACATCTCGTCGTAGATGGCAAGGTCGATCTCGTACTTGCTGAAGTCCATGCGGGCCTCGGCTGCAATAGCGGGATCCGGTGCGATTGTATACCCCGCCCGGTGCGAAGGCGGTCGGGGGCCTCCCCGCCGGTCCGCCGGCACGGCGCCCGGCCCGCATCCCGTGTCGATCGATGCTTCTCGCGCCCGTGGCGACGTGTTGATAGGATGACGGCATGGAGCGCCGCATGAGATACCCGCTGACCGCGTCGACGGTGGCGCCGGCCCTCGCCGTGGCGTTGGCCGTCCTGGTCGCGCCGGGGGCCGGGGCCCAGGCGCCGGCCGAGTACCCGCCGGTGACGGACGAGCGTCTGGTGAGCCCGGGGCCCGGGGACTGGCTGATGTACCGCCGGACCTACGACGGCTGGGGCTACAGCCCGCTCGACCAGATCACCGCCGCCAACGTGGCGCGCCTGGCGCCCGTCTGGTCGCTCTCGACCGGTCTGCGGCCGGGCCACGAGTCGCCGCCGCTGGTGAACGGACGCTTCATGTTCCTGACCACGCCGCGCAACAACCTGCTGGCGCTGGACGCGCGGACGGGCGAGATACTGTGGCGCTACGTCCGCCGCCTGCCCGCCGGGCTCACGCACGGCCACCCCACCAACCGCGGCGCCGCGCTCTACGAGGACAAGGTGTACCTGGCGACGGTAGACGCGCACGTGGTGGCGCTCGACGCCGCCACCGGCGAGGTCGTCTGGGAGCAGCCGGTCGAGGACCATCGCACCGGGTACTACATGACGATGGCGCCGCTGGTGGTCAACGGCAAGGTCATGGTGGGGGTCTCGGGCGGTGAGCGGGGTATCCGCGGCTTCGTGGCGGCGCTCGATGCCCGCAGCGGCGCCGAGGTGTGGAAGGCGTACTCCATTCCAACGCCGGATCAGCCGGGCGGCGACACCTGGCCGGGAGACTCCTGGCGCACCGGCGGCGCGCCGGTCTGGCTCACCGGCACGTTCGACCCGGAGCTCAACCTGACCTACTGGGGTACCGGGAACCCGGGCCCCTGGATGGGCGACCAGCGTCCCGGCGACAACCTGTACACGAACTCCGTCATGGCGGTGGATGCCGACACGGGGGAGCTGCGCGGCTATCATCAGTATCATTGGAACGGGTCGTGGGACTGGGACGAGGTCGACGCCCCGCTGCTGGTCGACATAGAACGCGGCGGACGGACGCTCGACGCCCTGGTGCATCCGGGCCGCAACGGCTACCTGTGGCTGCTCGGCCGGGGCGCCGACGGCATCTCCTTCATCGATGCCGAGCCGTTCGTGCGCCAGAACGTGTTCACCCGCCTCGATCCCCGCACCGGCCGCCCCGAGTACGATCCGGACCACCGTCCGGGCACCGGGGTGCGCGCGTCGTTCTGTCCGTCGCTGTGGGGCGGCAAGAACTGGCCGCCTGCGGCCTACAGCCCGCTGACGCGGTACCTCTACGTGCCCGCCAACGAGAATCTCTGCTCGTACATCGAGGGGCGCGAGGCGGAGTACGAGCCCGGCGAGCGCTTCATCGGCGCATCGTCCCAGACCTTCGCGCACGCGGACGCCGATCACTTCGGGGAGCTGCAGGCCTGGGATCTCGATGCGGGCGAGCGGGTGTGGACCCGCGAGTTCGAGTCGCCCAACTGGGGGCCGGTGCTCGCGACGGGCGGCGGGCTGGTCTTCGCCGGCGGCACGAACGACCGCTACTTTCGCGCTTTCGATGCCGGCTCGGGCGAAATCCTTTGGCAGCAGCGCACGAGCTCGGGCATCATCGGCGTGCCGGTGTCCTACATGATCGACGGCGTGCAGCACATCGCGGTGCAGGCGGGGTGGGGCATCGACGCGCAGCGGATGCAGGGCGCGATCGACCGCAGCCTCGGGCAGACCACGCACGTGCCGCAGGGGGGCGTACTGTGGGTGTTCGCGCTGGGAGACTGACCGGTGCGGGCCCCGCCGACAAGGCTGTTTCGGACCAGGAGGAGGTTGCGATGAGAAGGGGTTTCTTCGGCGCGTTGTGCATTCTGACGCTGGCGGCCGTGGTGGCGCTGCCGGCCGCGGCGGCGGCTCAGGGGCCCGCGGAAGGCTGGACGGCGCCCCGGACCGCTCACGGGCATCCCGACCTGCAGGGCGTGTGGGCGAACAACAGCGCCACGCCGCTGCAGAGGCCGGCGGCGCTGGCCGGACGCGAGACGCTGACCGACGAGGAGGTGGCCAGCCTGAAGTCGCGCGCGGACGAGCTGTTCGCGCTGGACGCCGACGACGCCGCCTTCGGCGACAGCGTGTTCGCGGCGGCGCTGGCGGAGGCCCAGGGCTTCTCGTCGGCCGACACGGAGACGGGCAACTACAACCAGTTCTGGATGGTCGAGCGCGACTGGGACAACCGCACGTCGCTCATCGTCGATCCGCCGGACGGCCGCCTGCCGCAGCGCACCCGGGCAGCCGAGGCGCGCCTGGAGGCCTACAACGCGGGCCGGCAACGCCACGCGCACTGGACCGATGACCGGAGCCTCGGCGAGCGCTGCATCACGTTCGGCGCGCCGCGCCTGGGCGCCGGCTACAACTCCTACTACCAGGTCTTCCAGACGGCCGACCACGTGGTCCTGCTGATGGAGATGGCGCACGACGCCCGCATCATCCCGCTGGCGGACCGGCCGCCGCTCAATGACGACATCCGGCTCTGGCACGGCGACTCCCGGGGGCACTGGGAAGGCGAGACGCTGGTCGTCGAGACGGCCAACTACTCCCCGAAGGCGTACTTCATGGGCGCCCAGGACAACCTGCGCATCCAGGAGCGCTTCACGCGCGTGGCGCCCGACGTGCTGGAATACGAGGTCCGGGTCGAGGACGCCGAGACCTGGGCCGAGCCCTGGACCGCGGTCATCCGGATGAGCCGGACCGAAGACTCCCTCTACGAGTACGCCTGTCACGAAGGCAACATCGGCATGGAGGGGATCCTGTCCGGGGCGCGCGTGCTCGAGCGCGCGGAGGCGGCGGGCGAGCGCTAGGAATCACAGGGCCGCGGCTCCGCGTGCGCGGCGGAGTCGCGGCCGCTCCTAGCGGGCGGCCGGCTCCGCCGGCAGCGTGAAGACGAACAGCGCGTTGGGCGCGCCCGGCGCCCGGCCACCGCCTACCGGAATGGCCAGGTACTGCCGGCCGTTCACCGCGTAGGTCATCGGATAGCCCTGGACCGGCGAGGGCAGGCGCGTCCGATGCAGGACCTGTCCGGTCTCCACGTCGTGCAGGAACAGGTAGCGGTCCGAGTCGCCGCTCACCACCAGCCCGCCGCCGGTGGTGAGCGCCGCCGCGAGCGGGCGCGTGGCCGTGCGGTGCCGCCACCGGATCTCTCCCGTGTCGATGTCCATGGCGACGAGCTGGCCGGCGTGCTCCGGGCTCAGCGGGTGCGGGTTGCTGCCGGTCGTGCGCCATCCCGTCCAGGCCGGGTTGTAGTAGAAGTAGAGGTCGCCCTCCGGGTGCGCCTGCCGCTCGACCTCGGAGAAGATGCCGCGCGTGCAACTCGGCGTGATGGGGATGTGGAGCGCCCTCGTCTGCGGGTGGTAGGCCGAGGCCATCACGTTGCGGATGCCCCGGAAGTCGGGGCAGAACGCGAGCTCGACGCCGGCCTCCGGGATCATGCCCGGCAGGTACGACACGGCGCCGGTCCGGCGGTCGAGCGAGACGAGCGTCTGGAAGCCGAGGTCGTGGGCGTCGATGAACTCGCCCGTCGCCGCGTCGAGCTCCCACAGGATGCCGAGCTTGCCCATCTTGAAGACCGAGCGCCGCCCGCCGTTGTCGATCAGGACGCTCTCGAACACCTCGTCCAGGTCGTGCGATTCGCCCGGGACGAACTGGTGGTACCAGCGCAGGTCGCCGCCGGCGGGCTCGATCGCGAGCACGCTGTTCGTGTACAGCGCGTCGCCGTCGGTGCCCCGCGACACCCGCGCCCAGGGCTTCGCCTGCGCGGTGGACCAGTACATCAGGCCTGTCGCCGCGTCGTAGCTGCCCGGGATCCAGGCGTCGCCGCCGGCCCGGAACAGCAGCGGCAGGTCGCCCCAGGTGTCGCCGCCGGGCGCGCCGGGCTCCGCGATGGTCGACGTGCGCCACAGCTCGCGCCCGGTGTCCGGATCGTGGGCGGAGATGAAGCACACCTCGTTCTTGTAGCGCTCGCAGCCGGTCATGCCGGCGACGATCCTGCCCTCCGCCACGATGGCGCCGCTCGTGTAGCGGTAGCCGAGCCTGTGGTCCGCCACGGCGCGCTCCCACACGACCTCGCCGGTCCGCGCGTCGAGGGCAATCAGGTGGGCATCGGCCGTGGTCACGTAGATGTTGCGGCCGTAGATGGCCAGCGAGCGCATCCGGTTGCGGAAGTTCTCGTCCGGCGTGTTCTCGAAGATCCGGCGGAACTCCCAGATCCGGTCCCCGGTCACGGCATCGACGGCCTGCACGTAGCCGTCGGGATTGGGCAGGTACATGACGCCGTCGTAGACCAGCGGCGTCGGCTGGCTCAGGCCGGGCCGCATCTGCCACGACCACGCGAGCTGGAGCTGGTGGACGTTGTCCCGGTCGATCTGGTCGAGCGGGCTNNCCAGCCGTCGAGCGTGCGCCGCCAGTGCAGCCAGTCGGACGGGTCGGGGTTCGCCAGGACCGCGTCGGTGACCGGTTCGAATGCGCGCACCTGCGCCGCCGCACCGGGCGCCTCCCGGCTCTGCCCGTTCGCCGCCGCCGCAAGGCCGATGCCGACCGCCAGCACGCCGCACGCTGCCAGATGCCGTTTCATCGTGGACCCTCCTGCGGACCGGTTCCGGGTGCGCCGGCCGGTTCCCGCCGGCGATTATCAGCCACGCGGACGGCGGGGCGCAACCGGCGCGGGCGTCGTCTGATCGGGTCGACTTCGTGATATAGTCGGCGGTCCAAGCCCTCCCGCACCAAGTAGAGCGGGAGTCTGCGCCGTGGAACGGTGCGGACGCCCACAGGGTGGGGGCGGCGGCCGTCATGCGGCGAGGAGGCAGGCACGGATGACGCTACG
>JAAXGX010000146.1:0-3234 GCA_012271165.1 Vicinamibacteraceae bacterium
CGGCGCGGGGCGAAGGGGCCCCGCAAGCGGACGCCGGGGGTTCGGGGCGCAGCCCGTCTGATTCTACGATTCGAGATCCCGCTCCGCCGCCACCGTCAGCTCCAGGCGGCCGAGGCGCAGGCGATCCCCGTCCCGCATCCGCGACTGCCCGACGCGCTCGCCGTTCACGTACGTCCCGTTGGTGCTCTGCAGGTCCTCGACGGCCAGGCCGGCGTCGGCCGCGGACAGGCGGCAGTGCACCCGCGAGAGGAGCGGGGAGTCGACCACGAAGTCGGCGCGGGGGCTGCGGCCGATGGTGCGGGAGGCGCCGGGCGGCAGCCGCATGACCACGGCCGGGTCGTTCGAGCGCAGTACCCACATGGTGGCAGGATGGTGGTTAGCGCCGGTCGGCGGGTACGACCCGGCCCATCCAGTCGGCCAGGACGTCGACGACCTCCGCCGCCACCCGCCGCTCGAGCAACTGGCTGTAGTCGTCGACGGTCGGCGTCCCGGCCGCGAGCAGGCGGTGATCGATGCCCGGCAGCCGGGCGATCTCCACGGTGGACTCCCGCCGCCGCCGGGCCTCGGCCAGCGCCAGCAGCCGGTCGGCGTGCTGCACCGGGATCTCCCGGTCGGCCTCGCCGTGCAGGATGAGCGCCGGCTGGCGCGTGCGCCGCACGACGTCGGCCGGATCGAACTCGAGGAAGGTGCGGAACCAGCGCGTGTCGGCGCGCTCGCGCAGGTCCTCGGGAATGTCGTCCCAGGCGCCGTCGTCCTCGTCCAGCACGGCGGCGATGATCCGCGTCTGCAGGGCGATCTGCTCGTCGCGCTGGCCCCCGGGGGTCTGGAGCTGATCGAGCCGGTTGCGCTGGCGCTCGAGCACCAGCTCCGCGCCGGGAACGCCCGGCGCCGCCAGCAGCGCGTACGCGTCGATGCGCCGCTCGCGCGCGGCGGCCTCGAGCGCGATCCAGCTCCCTTCGCCGTGCGCCACCACGACGATGCGGTCGCGGTCGACGTCGTCGCGCCGCTCCAGGTAGCGGACCATCGTCCGCACGTCGTCCGCGTACTCCTCGACCCCGGCCGACTCCGGCCGCCCGCCGCTCTGGCCCATGCCGCGCTTGTCGTAGCGCAGCACCAGGTACCCGGCGTCGGCCAGGCCGCCGGCCAGCTCCCCGTAGACGGGGATGCCGCCCAGGTTCTCGTCGCGGTCGACCAGTCCCGTCCCGGGCACCAGCAGCACCGCCGGCCAGCCGTCGGCAGGCGCCTGGCGGCCGGCCGGAACGGTGACGCTGCCCGCCAGGCTGAAGCCGGGCGCGGGGACGCGCACGTCGGTCTCGCCGGGATTGCGCGTGCCGGTCAGGCGCGTGGACACGAGCGCGAGGTCCTGCCGCGCGACGTCTAGCCGGACGGCCGGCAGGTTCACCCGCAGCAGGCGGTCCTGCTGGTCGATCCAGATGGCGCCGTCCAGCCGCTGCTCGCCGTACTCGAACACCGTGTCGTAGATGCGCGCCGACACCTGGCCCTGCGCGGTCTGGATGACCTGCCGGCCGACGTCCCGGACGACGGCCGTCACCTCCCGGCGCGGCGCGACGTACACGGGTATCGCGGCGCCCGGCCCGCTCGCGCCCAGCCTGGCCGCCAGCGCTTCGTACGCCCCGAAGAAGAAGTCGGGCAGCGCCACGGCGTCGGCCGCGACCGGCAGCGTGCTGGTGAGCCGGTCCTCGCCCTGCTGCACGTCGTTCGTGGCGACGCCGTCGGCGAAGCTCGCGTCGAGGCGGTACGTGGCCCCGTTGCGGACGCTGTCGATGGCGAGCCGGAGCGGCCGCCACGCCGCGTCGTACTCCGCCTCGAACGAGCGGATGTCGAGCTGGATGGGTGCCCCGATCTGCCCGATGGACTCGATGCGCCAGCCCGTCTCGGTGCGCGAGACGGCCACGCGCTCGACGCCGATCGGCACGGAGCGGGCGAACACCGTGAAGATGGCCCCTGCCTCGGCCGGCTCGGCAGGCTGCGGCGCCTGCGCGGCGGCGGGCGCAGCCAGCGCCACCAGGATGCAGAGGATGGCCGGAAGAGCCGGGCGGGCGCGGAAGGGCTGCACGACTTTCAGCATATCATTTGAGGCGCCGCCGCCATGCTGCTCGAACACTACCGCGCCCTGCGCCGCGCCGCCGGCGTCGTCGAGCGCGCCGCGCGCACCTGTATCGCCGTCGGCGGCGCCGACCGCGCGGAGTACCTGCAGGGGCTGCTGAGCAACGACGTGGCGGCGCTCGCGCCCGGCGCCGGCTGCTACGCGGCCTACCTGACGCCGCAGGGCCGGCTGATCGCGGACATGGACGTGTTCAACCTCGGCGACCGGCTGCTCCTGGACGTGGACGCCGGCGTCGGCCCGCTGCTGCTCGCGCGTTTCGACGAGCTCATCTTCGCCGAGGAAGTGACCATCGCCGACTGGAGCGGGACCTGCGCCGGCTACGGCGTCCACGGCCCCGCGGCCCTCGACGTCGCGGCCGCCGCGCTCGACGCGCTGGGCATCGCCTGCGACACCGGCGTCCGCGACCTCGCGCCCCACGGCTGCTGCCGGCCGGCGGCGGCGGGCGAGACGACGGTGGTCCTGCGGACCGACGCGCTCGGCGAGCCGGGCGTCGCCGTGGTCGTCCCGCGCGGGCGCGCGGCGGCGCTGCACGCGGCCCTCGTGGCGGCCGGCGGCGCCGACGTCGACGACGCGGCGGCCGAGACCGTGCGCGTCGAGTCGGGTCGGCCCCGGTTCCCGGTCGACATGGACGGCGAGACCATTCCGCTGGAGGCCGGCATCGAGGACCGCGCGATCAGCTTCGACAAGGGCTGCTACGTCGGCCAGGAGGTGATCGTCCGCATCCTGCACCGGGGCGGGGGGCGGGTGGCGAAGCGGCTCGTCGGGCTCGCGCTCGGCCCCGCGGCGGGCGCCGCCGGCGCGGCGCTTCCGGAACCGGGCGCCGCGGTGCGGCACGAGGGCGAGCCGGTGGGCCGCGTCACCAGCGCGGCGGCGTCGCCCGCCCTGGGGCAGGCGATCGCGCTGGGCTACCTGCCCCGCGAGCTGGCCGCGGCGGGAACGCAGGTGGAGGTCGACCTGCCGGCCGGGCGGGGCGCGGGCGTCGTCACCGCGACGCCGTTCGTCGAGCCGTCGTCCGCCGCCGCCCGGGAGGCCTGAGGCTTCCATCAGACGGGGCTGCGCCCCGAACCCCCGGCGTTCGCTTGCGGGGACCCCTTCGCCCCGCGCCG
>JAAXGX010000146.1:3270-8157 GCA_012271165.1 Vicinamibacteraceae bacterium
GCCGAGGCGCGCCGTGCGCGCCTTGAGGAGTCTGCTCCCTTCTACTGCGCAGACTCCTGCTCCTGGGGATCGTCCCGATCACAGGCCGCAATCGCCTGGCCGACCTTCTCGAAGATGCGCCGCGCGAGCTCCTGCGAGACGTGCTCGCGGATGGCGCCGCAGGCCACCACGACGGTATCCTCCGCCGTCTCGATCGCGACGTCCCAGGCGGCGCGCTCGTGCACCTCGGGCATCCCGGCGGACGCCTCCGGGCCGGCGGCTTCCGGCCCGCCGAAGCGGCGCGCCCGGGTCGTCGAGAGCGGCACGTCGCCGAAACGGACCTCGACCGCCCGGATGTCGCGCTTCGGGATGCGCCGCTCGCCCCAGTAGAACGCGCCGGCGTCCTCGGCAAAGAAGAGGAGACCGTCGGGGACGGGCACCTCGGCGACGATCGAGCGCCCCGCGGTGTCGAGCCGCTCGCGCCGCTGCTCGTGGCCCCGGCGATAGCCCTGCAGCGCCGTCGCCATACGCAGCGCGGCGAAGACGAGCACGACGACGACGGCGATCCCGATCAGATCGCGCATGCGGGGAATTATGCTATAGCGCCGGCCGGCGGCGGACTGAGCAGCCCGTGGCGAAAGGCCCCGCTGCATTCGAGCGGCGCTGCATCCCGTCTGACGGCGTTGCTCCTCGGTCGAATATGCCCAATATGCTCCCTCGTCGCGCCTTGTCAGCCGGGCGCATCGCCACTCTCGGTGCGACGCGGGGTTTCACCACGGGCTGCTAGCGGCATGGAATCGGTCATCGTCCACTACCAGGAGATCGCTCTCAAGGGCAGGAACCGCCCCTGGTTCGTCGAGCGCCTCGTCACGAACCTGCGGCAGGTCCTGGCGGACCTCGACGTCGTGCGCGTCCGCGCGCTGATGGGGCGCATCGAGGTCGTGCTGGGGCCGGACGCCGACTGGGACGAGACCCGCGCGCGGCTCGGCCGCGTCTTCGGCGTCGCCAACTTCTCGCGGGCCCGCCGCACCGGCCGCGACCTCGACGAGCTGGCCGCCGCCATCCTGGCCGACCTCGACGGCCGCCCGCCGCGCAGCTTCCGCGTCACCGCGCGGCGCGCCGACAAGGCCTACGCGCTGAAGTCGCCCGAGATAGAGCGGCGAGTCGGCGGGCTGATCCACGCCGCCCGCGGCTGGCCGGTCGACCTCGGCAACCCCGAGCTCAACGTGCGCATCGAGATCCTGCCGCGCGAAGCCTTCTACGCGCTCGACCGCCACCCCGGCGCCGGCGGCCTGCCGTCGGGGACGAGCGGGCGGGTGCTGTGCCTGCTGTCGGGCGGCATCGACTCGCCGGTGGCCGCCTACCGCCTGATGAAGCGCGGCTGCCGCGTCCGGTTCCTGCACTTCCACAGCTATCCCATCCTGTCGCACGCCTCGCGCGACAAGGTGCGCGACATCGCCCGGCTGCTGACGCGGTACCAGCTCGGCTCGCGCCTCTACATGGTGGCGTTCGGCGACATCCAGAAGCAGGTGGTGGTGTCCGCCCCGCCGCCGCTGCGCGTGGTGCTCTACCGCCGGCTGATGATGCGCATCGCCGAGCGGCTGGCGCGGGCCGCGGGCGCGGGCGCGCTGGTGACCGGCGAGGCCCTGGGCCAGGTGGCGTCGCAGACGCTCGAGAACCTGGGCGTGATCGACTCGGTGGTGACGAGCCTGCCCATCCTCCGGCCGCTGGTCGGCTCCGACAAGAACGAGATCTCCGACGAGGCAACCGCGCTGGGCACGTACCCCATCTCGATCATCCCCGACCAGGACTGCTGCCAGCTCTTCACGCCGCGCCATCCGGTGACCAAGGCCCGGCGGGGCGAGGTGGAGGCGGCCGAGCGGGGTCTGCCCATCGACGCGCTGGTCGCGCAGGCGCTCGAGAACGCCGAGCACGAGGACTTCAGCTTTCCGGCAGATGCGGGTGCAGGATCCCCCTGAGGTAGTCGCGCAGCGCCTCGCGCGTGCTGCGGAAGGCGAGCTCCCCCCAGGGGATGGTGTCCACCGGGAACCAGGCGGCCTCGAGCGACTCGTCGTCCGCCCGCAGCTCCCCGCCGACCATGGTCGCGGCGTAGACGATGATGATGGGCGCGCGGCCCGCGTAGGAGTAGAGGTTGATCAGGCCGTCCAGCCGGATGCGGAGGTTGGCCTCCTCCAGCGCCTCGCGGGCGGCCGCCGCCCCCAGCACCTCGCCGCGGTCCACGTAGCCCCCGGGGAAGACCCACTTGCCGTAGCCGGGCTCGATGGAGCGCCGCACGAGGGCCAGCTCGCCGCCGGCGTTGCGGATGACCGTGCCGACCGCAATCTTCGGGTCGAGGTAGACGACGTGGCCGCAACCCTCGCACACGGGCCGTTCGACCTCGCCGGCCTTGACCACCCGGAGCTCGAGAGCGTCGCCGCACAGGGGGCAGAACCGGTAGGAGGCGTCGTGCTGGTGGGCCGGCATCCGCAGACCGACGCTACCGTATAATCGACGAGCATGTCCATCCTGAAGGTGGCGCGCATGGGACACCCCGTGCTGCGCACGCCGACGCAGCCCCTGGAGCTGTCGGAGATCGACACGCCGGCCATCCAGCGCCTCATCGACGACATGTTCGAGACGATGCGCGAGTACCGCGGCATCGGCCTCGCCGCGCCGCAGGTGCACGAGAGCCTGCGCCTGTTCGTGGCCGGCGTCGACGACCCGGACTCCAGCATGCCGCCCGTGGTGCTGATCAACCCCGTGGTCGAGCCCGTCGGCGCCGCGACCGAGGAGGACTGGGAGGGCTGCCTCAGCATCCCCGACCTGCGCGGCCGCGTCCCGCGCGCGTCCGACATCCGGGTGACCGCCTTCGACCGCTTCGGCATCCAGGTCTCGATGACCGCCTCGGGCTTCCCGGCGCGCGTCATCCAGCACGAGACCGACCACCTCGACGGCGTGCTCTTCCTCGACCGCATGGCGTCGTTCGAGAGCCTGACCTTCCTCCAGGAGTACGCCCGCTACTGGGACAAGGAGGACGCCGCGGTGTCCGGGGCGTAGCCCCACCATGGACTTCGACGCCGCAGGCCAACTCGCCGCCGTCGAGCGCTCCACGTCGCTGCTGGAGCGCGACGGCCGCCCCGCCCGCACGGTCACGCTCGCGCGCAGCTACGCGGCGACGGTCGACGACCTGTGGGACGCCGTGACGAACGGCGAGCGCATCCCGCGCTGGTTCCTGCCCGTCAGCGGCGAGCTCGAGCCCGGCGGCCACTATCAACTGGAGGGGAACGCGGGCGGCACGATCATCTCTTGTCGGCGGCCCGCGGCCTTCGCGCTGACGTGGGAGTTCGGCGGGCAGATGAGCTGGGTGGAGGTGCGCCTCGCGGACGACGGCGCCGGCCGCGCGCGGCTGGCCCTCACGCACACCTCGCACCTCGCGCCGCCCTTTGACCAGTACGGGCCGGGCGCGACCGGTGTCGGCTGGGAGCTGGCGCTCGGGGGGCTCGCGCTGCATCTCGAGCAGCCGAACGAGCCGAAGCCGGACGAGGCCGCCTTCGCCGCGTCGCCGGAGGGCAAGGCGTTCATCGCCGGCAGCAGCGAGGGGTGGGGGCAGGCGGCCATCGCGGCGGGCGAGGACCCCGACGCCGCGCGGGCCGCGGCGCGGCGCACGGCCGCGTTCTACACGGGCGAGTCGGCGGAGTCCGGCTGAGGCGCGGGCGCTTTTCGGAACGAGGGAGCTGCGAATCGTGTCCACCGTCGAAGATCGCCTGGCCGCACTCGGCCTCGAGTTGCCCGCGGCAGCCAGTCCCGTCGCCAACTACGTCCCGGCCGTGCGCGCGGGCAACCTGCTGTTCGTCGCCGGGCAGATACCTCGCGACGCCGACGGGCGGCTGATCACCGGCCGGGTCGGCGACACGATGGACGTCGACGCGGCCTACAAGGCGGCCCGCTCGTGCGCGCTGCAGGCGCTTGCGGCGGTGAAGGACGCCGTTGGGGACCTCGATCGGGTCACGCGCGTCGTGCGTGTCATGGGGCTGGTCAACGCCACGCCGGACTTCGGGGAGCAGCCGGCGGTGATCAACGGGTTCTCGGACCTGATGGTGGAGGCGTTCGGGGATGCGGGGCGGCATGCGCGGGTGGCGTATGGGGCGGGGTCGCTGCCTGGAGGGGTGCCGGTGGAGGTGGAGGTGGTGGTTGAGGTGGGGGAGCGGGGGTTGTGAAATCCGTCTGCCAATGTAGACGCTCCCGTGCTCCGACCGATCCGCTAGTACTCGGAGGGTTCAAACGAGCTTGCCGCCCTGGCACCTTACACCAAAGGGTCGAAGCCTCCGTTCGCACCGCACCAATTGTCCTCGCGTTGCAACTCGATGGGTATTCGCTGGATCCGCCCGGAATCCGCGATCCAGCCCGGCAGGCCTGTTGGCCTGCAACACCGCACGATGTCAACCTGACGGAGACCGCCGGTCATGGACCAACGGTGCGAGCAGAGCAGTACCGCTGAGACCACCCCAGCGAGCGTCTTACGAGGCGGGAACAACGGGCCATTCAGTTTTCTGACGAGGTAGTGACCTACGGAATGGGCATGCCCCGGTTGGCGGTTCCCACAAACACGGTCACCGGTCGGCGAGACGCCCCACCCGGTCGGCCGATCGCCGGCAACCCGAATCGGAGGAGCCTCCGGGCCGGCTCCCGCCGTTTGGCCCGGCAACGGCGACACGCGGTGACTCGTGCGGCAGAGGATTCCGTCAAGGCCTCGCGGCGTCGCGCACGCGTTGGCCATCGTGCCCCATCGGGGCCGGTTATTTGCCGTCGTTTTAGCTATAATGTCCCATGCCGATGAGCGCAGTACAACGGCAGAATCTCGCTTTGGAGGCTGGCCGGGCGTTTAGCAGCCCGTGGCAAAAGGCCTCT
>JAAXGX010000110.1:0-628 GCA_012271165.1 Vicinamibacteraceae bacterium
GTGGACGGGACGCCGACCGACTGCGTCGACATCGCGGCGAGCTGGATTCTGCGCGGGATTCCGGAGCTGGTGGTGTCCGGGATCAACATCGGCTGGAATCTGGGCGACGACGTGACCTACTCCGGCACGGTCGCCGGGGCGCTGGAGGGTACGCTGCTCGGCGCGCCGAGTCTGGCGGTGTCGCAGAAGCGGGTCCGGGGAGAGCCGGACTTCACGCAGGCCGCCGAGACCGCGGCGCAACTGGCCGCGACCGTCCTGGAGATCGGGCTGCCGCCGCGTACGTTCCTGAACGTCAACTTGCCGCGCGGCCCGGCGCGCGGGATCAAGAGCACCTGGCAGGCGCGGCGGAATCACAAGACGGCCGTGACCGAGGCGTTCGATCCCCGACAGCAGCCGTACTACTGGATCGACGTCGCGCAACTCGACTGGGAGTCGGATCCCGGCTCCGACTATCAGGCCGTGCGTGAGGGCTGGATCTCCGTGACGCCGCTGCAACCCGACTGGACGGCTCACGACGCCCTGGAGACGGTCGATGCGCTGCTTTCCGGCGCGACCGCCGAAACTGGCTGACCCGGACCGGCGGACTGCGCTATAATAGCGAGTTGTGTCGGGGCGTGGCTCAGCCTGG
>JAAXGX010000110.1:644-16480 GCA_012271165.1 Vicinamibacteraceae bacterium
GTCGGAGGTTCAAATCCTCTCGCCCCGACCACCTTTCCGTTTCACGTTGACCGCCTTCGTCGGCGTCCTCCCCGCAACTCGATGGGGCGTACCGCCGTCGCATTCCTGTTTCGCGTTCGTCGACGTCTCAAACACCCGCGGTGCAAGGTTCCTGCGACAGCCGATACCCGTGGCGGACGGCCTGATAGACTAGTTGTTCAACCAGTTGAATCACACCGCGGTGAGGGAGGGCAACGGTGCGCGAGATTGGGGCGTTCGAAGCGAAGACGCATCTCTCGGCGCTCCTCGATGCGGTCGCCGCAGGCAAGAGCCTTATCATCACCAAGCGGGGACGGCCGGTCGCAAGGCTCATTCCTCACGACGCAACGGACAGGGAGGATCGGGCACGGGCGGCAGCCACCCTGCGCGCTTTGCGCCAGCGTATCGGCTGGGCGAGCGTCGAGGAGATACTGGCGTTGCGTGACGAGGGGCGCCGGTGAACTCACCCGTGCTCGACTGCTCGATCTCGGTGGCCTTGCGGGAGCAGCGGCCAATGGCCACGCTCGACCGCCGGCTCGCCCGCGCGGCGCGTGCGTCCGGAGTAGACGTGCTCCCGACTGCGGCGTGACCTCGAAGCACCCGCTGCCAACGTCCGCATACTCCTATCGCGAGTCCGTCAGCCACGCCGCTCCTCGTGATGGCGCCAGGCGGGCGCCGGTCGGATTGGCGCGGCGGCCGGTCCATGACGTACCATGAGGCCCGGACGATGATCCTGGTGAACCGGCACACCCGCGCCGGGGACGACCCCTTCCACGCGACGCTCCGCATCAGGCCCACGTCCCGTCTCGATCTCATCGACGTCCGCGGCAAGCTGCGCGAGGAGTTCGGGTCGGAGTTCACCCGCTATCCCAAGGCGTTCTACATTTCCGACCACACCACGGCCGGCTATCTCGACCAGCGCCTGGCCGCCGTGCTGGACCACGACAGCAACAACATCCAGGACTACCTGCAGGTCTTCAACAAGCTCTTTCCGCCGGGGGCCGACTACGTCCACGACAAGGTGCATCTGCGGACGGAGCTCTCCGAGCAGCAGCGCGCCGTGGAGCCCCGCAACGCCGACTCGCACCTCGCGTTCATTGGCAGCGGGCTGCGCAACGCCACGTCCTACGAGCTGCGCGGAACCGAACCGGTCTGGTTCGTGGAGCTGGACGGGGTCCACGTGGGCGGCACCCGGCAGCGGCGGACGACGGTCATCGCCTACAACCGCGAGGAGGAGGTCTTCCGGGCCCAGGTGCAGGTCGACGCGTCGGCGCACGCGATCGACGCCCAGAACCTGCGCGACCCGCGCCTCGGCTTCATCAGCCGGCTGGAGGAGCTGGCGCGGCAGCACCAGGTGTCGTTCGGCCGTTTCGACGTGTCGCTGCCCGCGGACGAGCGCAGTGCGGGCCTGACGGTGAACGAGTACGAAACCCTGCTCATGACGCACGACCTGCGGGAGGTGCTGACGGACCCGTTCCGCTTCATGGCGCAAATCGGCAAGGAGGCGAAGGAGGCGCTGCAGTCCCCGCGAGCCATCCCGGCGCGGGCGCTGGGCTACGCCCAGTACGACGCGGTGCAGCTCTTCAACAAGCTCATGGACCGCGTGGGCGTCCGCCAGTCGCTGGTGGAGCGCCTGATGAACCGGGCGCTGGCGCTCCCCGTGTCGCACTTCCTGCGCATGAAGCGGGGAATCAGCCTGCCGGTCCTGGACCGTGGCGGCGACGGCCGCGGAGAGATCGGCTGGGGCACCTACCAGAGCCCGATCCTGGTCCAGTGGAAGGGCGCCGCCGGGGCGACCCGGGCACTGAACGTCAGGCTCGTGCAGTTCGTCTAGGCGTCTGCGCCGTGGAACGGCGCGTCAGCCCGACTGCGTCTCCGACGGTATCTTCCCGAACGCCTCGAGCACCTCGCGCGTCATGTCCCAGCGGTCGAAGCCCTGGCGTCCGTAGTCGAGCCCCCGCCGGACGATGACGAGGTCGTGCGACGGGACGATGACAACGTACTGGCCCCGGTTGCCCGACGTCGAGTAGGCGTCCCCCGGCACGTCGGTCCGGCCGTCGGGAACGAGCCAGAACTGCCCGCCGTAGAAGCTGCCCCGGCCCCGGGTTGCCGGCGCCGGCGTCCGCACGAAATCGATCCACTCCCGGGAGACGAGGCGCTCGCCGTTCCATACGCCGCCCTGCAGGTACAGCAGGCCGAAGCGCGCCAGGTCGCGCGCGTTCGTGTAGACCTGGCTGCTCAGCACGAAGTCGCCGAAGCGGTCCGTGCTCAGGAGCGTGTTGCGCATCCCGATGCGGTCCAGCAACCGCTGCCGCGGGAACTCGAGGTAGGCCTGCGCGCTGCCCAGCGCGCGCTTCAGGGCGTAGACGCCCAGCAGCGTGTCGTAGTTCTCGTAGTCCCAGTTGGTGCCGGGCTTGCGAATCAGGCCCCGGCTGCGCGCGCCGACGACCGAGCTCGCACCCGCCCAGTAGGACAGCCCCGACCCGATGGCGTACTCTCTGCCCGAGTTGTCGACAGGCTCGAGGCCGCTCGACATGTTCAGGGCGTGGCGCAGCGTGATCGCCGCGCGGGGGTCGTGCTCGGCGGCGGCTGCCTGCGGGAAGAAGTCGTAGCCCAGGGGCTCGTCCAGCCCCAGCTTGCCCTCATCGACGAGCATGCCGATCAACGTCGAGGCGATGCTCTTGGCGGTCGACCAAGTGCGTGTCCGCGTCGTCATCTCGACGCCGGGGGCGTAGCGCTCATGGACGATCGCTCCACGATGGACGACGAGCAGGCTCAACGTGACCTGCTCCGGCGACTCGCGCTCGAACGACCAGTCGGATGCGGCCTGCAGCGCGCCCTCGTCGATGTAGGACGGCAGCGCCTGCGGCGTGACGAGATCGCCGTCCGGCCAGGGAATCGCCGCCGGATCGCCCGTTGGCGGCGCCAACGTCTGCACCGGCAGGGCGTCGATGTCGTCCAGGGTCTGCCCGGGCCCCAGGATGACGCAGCCGATGCCCTCACGAAACGCGGCCCGCATCTGCGGGACGCCGTGTCCGGCGCCGATCGTCACGGCCCGCC
Source organism: Vicinamibacteraceae bacterium (assembly GCA_012271165.1). GTDB lineage: Bacteria > Acidobacteriota > Vicinamibacteria > Vicinamibacterales > UBA8438 > JAAXGX01. The sequence goes on from JAAXGX010000110.1 coordinate 3,723, forward strand.
GTTCACGATCGATCGTGTAGTCGCCGCCGGCCGGCGTCCCCACCGGCTCCGGCAGGAAGGCCAGCTCCTGGGCATAGACCTGCTCGAGCGTGCGGTGCGAGGTGAACAGGCCGTTGCACATGAAGATGGCCTGCTGGCCGTACCGCACCATCAGCCGCTGATGCTGCCAGTAGTCGTACGTGTCCGGCGACTGGGCGGCGCCGGTCGCGCCGAGCAGCGCCGCACCCGCGAGAGCCGTGGCCAATGTCTTCCTCATGGGATCATCCTTATGGTTCGGCGCAGACTCCTGTCGGGTTCCGCGGCCCTCAGCCGCGATCCTTCGTGAACTCGCGGGCCTCGGCGACCACCGGATCCTCTGCCTGCCCGGCCCACTGCGTGATGAGCGTTTCGTAGCGCGAGCGGGCCGTCTCGGCGTCGCCGCTCGCCTTCGCCGCGCGCGCGGCGCCCAGCAGCGAGCGCATGCGCCCCGGCATGCGCAGCAGCGACTGCTCGAACTTCTCGGCCGCCGCGGCCGGTTGTCCGAGCTCCAGCAGGATCTCGCCGTAGAGCTCGTACGGCGGCTTGACCGGGTCCGCGGCCCCGTTGGGCGGCCGCATCGTCTCGACGACGGCAATGGCCGCGTCCATGTGCGCCACCGCCTCCTCGCCGCGTCCGTCGGCCAGCGCCGCCAGCGCCGCGACCTGCTCGTGCATGATCTGCGCCGGCCTGCCGCCGTCGGCTGCGCGGGCCTCGAGCGCGGCGGCCGCCTGGCGGACCGTGTCGGCGTCGCCCTGGCGGAACGCGCTGAGCCCGGTCGCCAGCAGCTCGTGCGTCGAGCTGTCGTCGGTGGGCGGCGCGGTCTTCCACTCCTCGGTGTCGACCACGTAGCGCGCCCGGAGCAGCGGCAGCGAATCGACCGCCCGTTGCGCGCCGTCGCTCTCGTCAATCACGTTCTCGAGGCGCTCGATCCAGTCGCGCGCCCGGGCGTAGTCGCCGCGCTGGAGGTCGCCGTACTGGCCCCAGTCGAGCGGATGAACGGTATCGCCGACGCTGTCGCCGGGGTTCCAGAGCGCGCGGGCCGCGTCGTAGGCCGACTGGTTGTGTTGCGAGACGAGGTCCCACATGCCGTGCTGGATGAAGATGTGCGTCGGCATGTGCCGGGCGTGGGCCACGGCCGGGGCTATCTCGGCGTAGCGCCTCGCCGACGGCAGCGCGAGCGGCGCGTGGATGGGATCGTCGAAGGCGTGAATCGCGTAGTGCGGCGCCCCCGGATGGTCCGGGTTGGCCCCGAAGACGCCGAGCGCGATGGCTCCGGCGCGCATCTCGAGACGCCCCGACTGATCCCCGAGCGCGCGCGAGCCGCTGAGCAGCGACAGCGCATAGAACGTCGCCACCTCGTCGTCGTCGGGAAACTGCCGGTAGAGCCGCTCCATGGCCTGCATGTAGGCGACGCGGCGCGCGTCGTAGTCGCCCTCGGCCCACAGTGCCTCGACGGCCTGGAGGAAGCCCTTCTCGCGCGGCGTCGGCGCCTTCGCGAGCCGCTCGGCGGGCGTTGCGCCCAGGCGCGCCAGCGCGGCCCGCGGGTTGTCGTCGTCGGCCGAGGTCGCGAAGAGCGGATGGTTGTAGCAGAGCGTCTCGCCCCAGTACGCGAGGGCGAAGTCCGGCTCGATCTCCTGGGCCGCGCGGAACTGCTCGATGGCCTGCAGCCACCCGAAGCTGTGCAGGATGGCGACGCCGCGCAGGAAGTACTGCTGGGCCTCTGCCGAGCGCGCGGAGGTCGGAAAGTCGAGCGAGCCGACGCTGTCGAACTGCGCGGCGGGCGCGGGGCCCCGGAGCAGGAGGGCGGCGAACAGCAGGATGCCGGCACCGAGCCGAGTTGCGGAAGTCATCTCGTTCTCTCCTCGTGGATGGTGCCGGCGACCATTCCGACCCCGGCTGGAGCGTACCACAGTCCGCGGCCTCGCGGGCCGCGCTTCGTGCGTCCGTACGTGCGGCTGTTGCAAGGACTTGCGCGACCGGCGCGCGAAACGAGTCGGCTATAATCGCGCACCGGTCGATGGACGTTCTGATTGCCCGGCGGTATCTCGTGCGCGGCCTGGTGCAGGGCGTGGGGTTCCGGTTCTTCACCGAGGCGGCGGCCAGCCGCGAAGGCCTCTGCGGCTACGTCCGGAACCTGGCCGACGGGCAGGTCGAGGCGCTGGTCGAGGGCTACGAGGAGGCCGTCGCCCGCTTCGAGCGCCTCATTCACCGGGGGCCGCCTCTCGCGCGGGTCGACGGCGTGACGAAGGAGGGGCTGCCGCCCACCGGCCGGTTCGCCGGATTCGCGATCCGGAGATGAGCGTCCGCGGGGCGGGGGAGTGCGATGGAAGCGTTGAGGCGGTTGATCAGGGAGGTGCCGGACTTTCCGAAGCCGGGGATTCTCTTCAAGGACATCACGACGCTGCTGAAGGACGCCGACGGCTTCCGGGCGGCGGTCGATGCCGTTACCGACCCCTATCGCGACCCGCGGCCCGACGTCGTGGTCGGCATCGAGAGCCGCGGCTTCATCCTGGGCGCGGCCGTCGCCGACCGCCTGGGCGTGGGGTTCGTGCCGGTGCGCAAGCCGGGCAAGCTGCCGTGGCGGACGATGCAGGCCACCTACGATCTCGAGTACGGCAGCGACACCCTCGAGATCCACGAAGACGCGCTCGCGGCGAGCCAGCGCGCCCTGATCGTCGATGATCTGCTGGCGACCGGCGGCACGGCCCAGGCCAGCGTCGCCCTCGTCAAGCGCTGCGGCGCCCGGGTGGCGGGGCTCTCGTTCCTGGTCGAGCTGACGGCGCTCGAGGGCCGCGGGCGGCTCGCGGGCGAGCGGGTCGTCGCGGCGCTGCAGTACTGAAGCGGCGGAATGGCGGGAGCGTGACCGGCGCGGGACTCTTGGCGGTCGTCGTCCTGCTGGCGGCAGGCGTGGGGGTTGCGCTGCTGCTGCCCGAGCTCCGGCGCAGGCGGCGCGAGCAGGCGCTGCTGCACCTGCTCGCCGCGTTCGGGCCGGCGGCGGCCGCGGGACACGCCGACCCGGAGCGCTTCGTAGCCTGGTCCGAGGTGGCGCGGACGGCGCGGGCGCTGTTTCCCGAGGCATTCGCGCGGCTCGACGCCGCGAGCGGCGGGCGGTTCCCCTTCTCGCGGCAGGCGGTGGAGGCGGCCCACGCGCGCTGGACAGCCGACTGGCTGGCCTGGGAGCGGCAGCACGACCTCGAGTACAAGGAGCGCGCCGCGGCGGCCGAGTCCGCCCTGGCGGGAGCCGACGGCGACGCGGCCGAAGCGCTGCGGGCCCGCCTGGCCGCCGTCAATCAGGAGAAGCTCCAGACCTACCAGGACCGCTACGAGCGGTACGTGCGCGTCGGCAAGGCGATCGCCGCCCTCGAGGACGAACCCGATGCAACCTGAGCGCTAGACGTTTATGGACACGGACCTCAGGGACGCGGTCGACTTCCACGCGGCGATTGTCGCCGAGGGGAGCAAGGCGCTCGTCGGGTACGAGCGGGAGAAGGCGCTCGCCAACATGGTGCTGATGGCCGAGATCCCGACGACGTACGACCGCGAACAGCAGCGCCAGGTCAATGCCGGCAACCTGCTGCTCCGCGGCGTTCCCGGCGTGGGGAAGACGTTCTTCGGCGTCATCCTGGCCGCCATCAGCGGGGCCAAGTTCGCCCGCCTGCAGGGACGGGCGGATCTGCAGCCGACCGAGGTCGTCGGATTCGAGATGGTGAACCCGGTCACCGGCGCCCTGATGACCGAGTTCGGCCCGCTGGCGTCGGCGGAGGTCATTCTGCTCGACGAGATCAACCGCATTCCGCTCAAGTCGCAGAGCGCGTTCCTCGAGGGCCTCCAGGATCGGGCGGTCACCGTCGGCAAGCGGACCTACCAGTTGCCGGCGTTCAGCTTCGCCATCGCCACGATGAACCCGGTCGAGCTGGGGCAGGGCACGTTCCCGCTGTCGGAGGCCGCCACCGACCGCTTCGCGATCATGGTGACCATCGGCTACCTGCCGCCGGACGAGGAGCGGAAGCTGGTCGACTTCGACTTCAAGAAGGTCCGGCTCGACGGCCTGATCCGCAAGGAACGGGTCATCGAGCTGCGATCCGCCATCACCGAGCGCGTCTTCCTGCACGAGGCGCTGGGGCGGTACATCCAGCGGCTGGTGGCCGCCTCGCGGCCGTACGACGCGGACACGGAGTGGTTCACGCGGTCGCCGTCGGAGCTGGTCGAGCGCTTCGTCGACCTGGGCGCATCGCCGCGCGCGACCATCTGCTGGGGGCGCCTGGTGAAGGTGTGGGCGCTGCTCGCCGGCGGCCGTTCGGACGTGCATCCCGAGGACGTGCAGCAGCTCGCCCGGTACATCCTCGGCCACCGCGTGTGGCTCGCGCCGCACGCGGCCAACCACGGGATCCGGGTGGAGACGGTGATCGACGACATCGTCGAGCGCGTGCCGATTCCATGACGACGCCCGTCGCGGAGCCCCTGGTCAGCTGGGAGGAGATCCAGGACATCGAGCTGGTCGTGCTGCGCCGGATGCGCGAGCACGCGCCGGGCGCGCACCGGAGCGTCTTCCACGGATCGGGCTTCGATCTGGTCGGCCTTCGCGACTGGCAGCCCGGCGACCGGCCCTCGGCGGTCGACTGGCCGCAGTCGAGCCTCACCAACTTCAGCCCGCTCGTCACCCGCGAGTTCGAGCAGGAGAGCACCGCGCCGGTCATCATCGTCGCCGACACGTCGCGCTCGACGCAGTGCGGCGTCGACGGCACGCCGATCGCCAAGGTGATCGCCCGCACGGTGGCCACCCTGGGGCTGGCCGCCGCCTTCTGCCAGGACCTGGTCGGGCTCGTCGCGATGGACGGCCGCCGGCGGCGGCTGGCCGCGCGGCCGCACACCGGCAGGAATCACGCCATGCACTGCGTGGACGTCTATCAGGACAGCCTGTCGGACGCGGGCGGCGATCGTGCGCCGGAGAGGCACGGCGACCTCGCCGGCCTGCTTCGCAAGCGCTCGCTCATGCCGGTCGTGTCGGACTTTCTCGTCGACCCGCCGGAGACTCTCGTCGAGGAGTTCGCGGCGCTGAATACGCTGCACGACGTGTTCTTCGTGATGGTCGACAGCGCCTTCGCCTTCGAGCTGCCCCCGGTGTCGACCGGCTGGATCGAGGCGTACGATGCGGAATCGGGACAGCCCCGCCTGCTCTCCGCGCGCGATGTCGAGCGGCTGGGCGAGCGGGTCCGCGACTGGCAGGATCGCTCGGCGGCCGCTGCGCGGCGGCGCGGCCTCGAGGTCGTCCGCGTGCAGTCCGGGCGCGAGCACGGGGCGCTCGCCGAGTTCCTCGACAGCCGGCGGAGGCGCAAGCGATGAGCCCTGTCCTGCGACGGCTCCTGGTGCTGGCGGCCGTGTGGGCGGGCGGCCAACCCGGCGGCGCGGCGGCAGCCGGCGCCCAATCCGGCGTTGCCCTGGAACCGACGGACGCGCTGCGTTGCTGGCGGCGGGTCGATCCGGGCGCGGTGCGCGTCGGCGAGCACTTCACGATGACGCTGACCTGCCGCGTCGTGGAGACGGAACGCGCGCGGGCCGTGCCGGATCTGGTCGGCCTCGAGCCCGAGACGCTGGACGCGCCCCCGTTCGACGTCCTGCGCGGCGAGCGGTTCGCCGACGTCCGTGCAGGCTCCGAGCGCCTGTTCCAGTACCACTACACGTTGCGTCTCACCGGGGAGGACCACTTCGGCGCCGATGTCGAGATACCGCCGCTCGAGCTCAACTACCGCATCGAGCGGCAGCTCGAAGACGGAGCGCTCTTGCCCGGACGGGAGCTGACGTACGTCCTGCCGGCCGAGTCCATCCGCGTCGTGTCGCTGGTTCCGGAAGACGGCGGCGATGTCCGCGGCCTCGCGCCGGGCACGCTGGGCGCCGCCGAGGCGCGCGGGTTTCGGGCTCGGCTGGCGATGCTGGTTGCCGCGGGACTGGGCATCGCGGCGCTCGGACTGCTCGCCCTGGGCGTGCGGCGCGCGCGGCGGGAGCGGCGGGGCGCGGCCGCGCGAGCGACGCGGCCGGCGCCGGCCGCCGCGGTCGCCTGGGCGGTGACCGGAGAACTGACGGCGCTGCGGGAGCTGAGCCTGACGGCCGGCTGGACGCCGGCCGCGATACAGCGGGCGCTCACGGCCCTGCGCCTGGCGGCGGCGGTCGCGCTGGGGCGGCCGGTGGCCGAGCGCGCCGGCGGCGCGGCCGGTGAGCCGCTCGCGGGTGAGCTGCGGATCCGCACCGGTCTGCTGCGGGCGCGGTCCGTCGTCGTGTCCTCCGCCGTGACGCCGGGGCTGCTGGCGAACGCGGCGGCGCGCGGCGGCGCGGCGACCGCCTCGGCCGCCTGCTCCGACGGCGACCTGGAACGGCTGCGGGGCGCCCTGGCGGCGTTCAGCGCGGCGCGCTATGCCCGCGGCGGGGAGCCGGACGGCGACCTGCTGGCGACGGAGCTCGACAGCGGGCTCGCGGCGACGCGGCCGCTCCGCGTCCGCACGCTGGCGGCGGTCCGCCGCGTCGAGCACGCGGCGGCTGCCGTCCAGGCCTGGTGGCGGTCATGGACACGCTGACGGCGCTGGTGTCCCGGATCGGCGCCACCCTGGGCGAGCTGGGCCGGCTGGCGCCGGGGGAGCTCGGGTTCGCGCGGCAGCAGGAGGCGCTGCTCGCCGCGGCCGTGCTCGGGATGCTTGCGCTCGGCGCGCTGGTGGCGCGCGCGGTCCGGGCCGACCGTCCCGGCCGGCGCGCGATCATGCTGCCGGCGCTCGTACCGGGGGGCGCCCGCCCCGGCCGCGGCGCCGTGCGCCACGGCGCGTTCCTGCTGTTCGTCGCCGGGCTGCCGTTCTTCGCGGCTGCCCTCGCGGCGCCGCAGACCGCCCTCGTGCAGGAGGAGACCTCGTACCCCGGTCATCGGATCACGATCCTGATCGATGCGTCGCTGAGCATGAACTCGGCGTTCTCGACCCGCCAGCTCCGGGCCGGCAACACGTTCCTGGCGAACGTGGCGGCGGCGGAGTACTTCGTGCGCCGGCGCATGGACGGCCCCTATCACGACCTCGTCGCCCTGATCGAGTTCGGCAGCCGGGCGTACATCGTCACGCCGTTCACCAACGACTACGAGAACATCCTGCTGAGCATCGGGCTGATCGGCACGCCCGAGGAGTACCGCCGCTTTCCCGACCACGGCACGCTGATCATGGAAGCCATCAACCGGGGCGTGCAGTTGTACCGCACCTTCGACTTCCTGCAGGCGACCGGCAACCTCATCGTCATCTTCAGCGACGGGCAGGACACGCACGCGGTCCACGAGGACCGCTCGCTGGACGACATCCTGCGCGAGGCTGCGGCCAACCGGATTCCGGTGTACTTCATCCGCACCAGCTACGACCAGCAGCTCGGCGACATCCTGCCGGACGTGGTGTGGAAGGAGGCCGTCGAGCGGACGGGCGGCCGGTTCTTCCCGGCAGCCAACGAGGAGATGATCATCGAGGCGATCCACGAGATCGATCGGCTGGCGGCCGGGCGCATCCAGGTGACCCGCTACGTGACGCGCGATCCGCGGTTCGCGCCGTTCGCGCTGGTCGCGGCGGCGCTGTGGACGGCTGCTCTCGCCCTGACCCTGGGCATCAGGACCTTCAGGAGATTCCCGTGAGATCGATGATCGACCCCCGCTGCGGGCTGACCGCGGTGGCGGTGGCCGCGCTGGCGGCCGCCTGCGCCGCCTGGGCCGTCGTCGAGCGCGGCCTGGCCGAGGCCCAGCACGCGCTGGCGGCGGCGAACCTGAGCGCGGCCGACCAGGCGTACGCGCGGGTCGGCGACTACCTGCGGCCCGCGGACCGGATACCGTGGGCGCTGGCGGGCGTGCGGGAGGAGATCGCCGCCAGGCGCGCCGCAATTCGCTACTGGCAGGGGGACTATGCCGCGCTGCTGGACGAACCGGCCGGCGCGCTGCCCGCCGGGCGGCGAGGCAGCGCCGCCCTGCGGCTGGCCGTCGCCAACGCGACCTACCGGGCAGGCCAGCAGCCGGGAGCGTCGCGCGAGGAGGTGCTGGACAGTCTCGATCGGGCGATCGCGCTCTACGCCGAGCTGCTGCAGGACGACGGTGACAGTCCCGACGTGGCGTTCAACTACGAGCTCCTGGTGCGCCGCCGCAACGCGCTGGCGGGCGGCGGCGAGCCGCTCCCGGCCGGTCCCGGGAACCCCCTGGGTCGGGAAGGCGGGCAGCCGCTCGACGACGAGACCGGTCTCGACGACATCCAGATCTACGTGCCGCTGAACCAGGACGAGCGGGAGCGGATCGACGACCCGACCCGGGGCGGCGATCCGCCGCTGCGGCGCCGCGGGTGATGGCCTTTCTCCAGCCGGTGTATCTGTGGCTGCTCGCACTGCCGGCCGTCCTGCTGGCCGCCTGGTTCTGGCAGCTCGCCCGTCGGCGGCGGGACGCGCGGCGGTACCGGAACGGCCGGGTGCTGCCGGTGCGCGAACGCTACGCGCGGGCGGGCGGACTCTCGTTCTGGCTGTGCCTGATTCTCGCGGTCACCTGCCTCGTCGCGGCGCTGGCGCGCCCGCAGGCCCGCGTCAGCCGCGTCAGCCGGGCGGGCATCGACTTCATCGTCCTGCAGGACGGATCGACCTCGATGCGCGTGTCGGACGTGCGTCCGGACCGCTGGCGGCGGTCGACGGCCTGGCTGCGCACGTTCGCCGAGACCCTGAGCTGGACGGATCAGCGCGTCGCCCTGGCGCTGTTCGCCTACCGCCCGGCGCCGCAGGTGCGCCTGACGAGCGATCCGAACGCCTTCTTCTTTTTCCTCGACCACCTGGGCGACGAACCGCCGTTCCGCCTCGAGGACGACACCAGCTGGGACACGAACATCGAGGAGGGCATCTTCTGGGGCGTCAAGATGGTCGAGGTCGACGAGGAGCTGTACGGGCGCCGGCAGAACGCCCGGGCGTTCGTCGTCGTCTCCGACGGGCAAGCCTGGAGCGGCGAGGTCGGCCGGGCGCTGGAGCTGGCCCGCAGCCGCGGCATCCGCGTCTACGTCGTCGGGGTCGGCACGACGGCCGGCGGCGTCATTCCCGATCTCCCGCCGCGACGCTACGAGCCGCCGCCCGAGCCGATCCATTCGGCGCTGGACCGGCAATCGCTGCGGGCCATCGCCCGGGCGGGCGGCGGACGGTACTACGAGCTGGGCATGCAGTCGGACCAGTTGACCGCGTTGCGGATCCTGGCCGACGCCCGGCAGTTTGCCCGGCGCACGGGCCGGGAAGAGACCGTCGAGGAGCTGTACTGGCCGCTGCTGGCGGCCGCGGCCGGGTGGATCGGCCTCGGGGTGCTGTTCATCCGGGAGCGCGCGCAACTGTGGTGGCAGCTCGCCGCCGGGCTCGGACTGTTCGCGGCGCTCTGGATTCTCTGATAACGCCCAACGGCGGCGCGGCGGCTCGCGGTATCATTAATCCGAGCCTGGAACCGCAGCGGCCGACGTCCTTCACCGTGTCGGCCTGACCGGCAGGAGGAACCACCATGCGACAGCAGCATTCGTCCCGCTCCCGGCTGCAATCCGGTCTCCGCAAGCGCGCAGCGTATCTGGCCATTCTGACGGCCGTCGGACTGGCGATTACCGCCGGCGCGCACGAGGCGCAGCAGGGAACGCCGGCGCCCATCACCGACATGGTGGAGGTGGCGGAGAACCTGTACATGCTCGCCAACGCCGATCCCGCTGCCGGCGACGCCTGGACCGGCGGCAACATCGGCGTCTGGGTGACGGAGACGGGCGTGGTGCTCGTCGACACCAAGCTGCCCGGCTACGGGCAGGCGATCCTGGACCAGGTCCGCAGCGTCACCGACAAGCCGGTCACAACCATCATCAATACCCACACGCACTTCGACCACAGCGGCAGCAACACCGAGTTTCCCGAGACCGTCACCATCGTGACGCACGAGGGGACGGCCGCGCAGATGGCGCGCGACGACTGCCAGCCGGTCACCAACTGCGAGGCGTTTCAGGGCGACAACGCCCGGTTCCTGCCCGACCTGACCTACAGCGAGCGCATGTCGCTCTTCAGCGGCCGCGACCAGATCGACCTCTACCACTTCGGCCGTGGCCACACGAACGGCGACACGCTCATCGTGTTCCCGGCGGTGCGCGTCATGCACACCGGCGACCTGTTCCCGTGGCGGCGGCTGCCGTTCGTGGACGCGGACAGCAGCGGGGGCAGCGCGGTCGACTACGGCGAGACGCTCAACAAGGCGGTCGCCGGCATCCCGGACGTCGACAGGATCATCACCGGCCACATCGACAACCCGGTGGCCTGGGCCGAATTCGAAGCGTTCGCCGGCTTCTACAACCACCTGGCCGGCGTGGCCCGGGCGGGGATGGAAGCAGGGCAGAGCGTCGACGAGGCGGCCGCCGGCTACGCCGTGCCCGACGAGTACGGCGAGTACAGCGCCGAGCCGGACACGGTGCGGTCCATCATGCAGCTCATCTACGACGGCCGCTGACACTCGGGCCGGCTCGGGTACGGGACGAATGGCGGATTTCATCGGCCGGCGCGCGCTGCGGCAGTCGGCTGGAGGCATGGCCCTGCTGGCCTGCCTGTACCTCTCGGCGGCGGCCGCGCCCGCGCAGGACGACATCCTCGTGCTGGGCGGCGCCGGGCGTCATTGCGGGGAGGACCCGCACTGCATCAACCGGCTGCACCCGGCAATCCCGATGGCGGCCCGGGCGGAGCCGGGCCAGACCATCGTGTTCCGGGCCCGCAACGCGAGCGACTTCGACCTCGATCCGGCGAGCACGTACGACGACCCGCGCGCCGGCGCCGCCCAGATCGCGACGGTCCATCCGCTGACCGGCCCCGTCCACATCGAGGGAGCCCGCCCGGGCGACGTGCTGGCGGTCACGCTGCTCGACATCGCGCCGGGACGCTTCGGCTACACGTCGGTCAGCCCGATAGGGTTCGTCTCCGACCACGTCAGCGGATCGTTCCGCGCGCTGTGGCGGCTGAACCGGACCGCGGCCGTGAGCGACGACCTGCCGGGCGTGCGCGTGCCGAACGCCAGCTTCCCCGGCATCGTCACCGTGCTCCCCGGCCCGGACGAGCTGGCGGTCATGCTGTCGCGCGAGGCGGAGCTCCGCGCGGTCGGCGGGGCCGGGTTCGCGCCCCATCCGCTGCATGCATCCCCGGCGGCGATCTGCGGTCCCGGCGGCTCGCACGCCGCCGAGTGCCTGCGCACGCTCCCGCCCCGCGAGCACGGCGGCAACCTCGACATCCGCTACCTGCAGGTCGGGGTGACGTTGTACCTCCCGTGCTACGTCGAGGGCTGCGGCCTCGCCATCGGCGACCCGCACTTCGCCCAGGGCGACGGCGAGGTGTCGGGTACCGCGATCGAGATGGACGCCGACTTCACGGTGACCACGCGGCTCATCCAGGACGGGCCGGCGCTGCGCCGCGGCCCGCACTTCGAGGGACCGGTGCGTGTCCTCGACATCCCGTCGCGACGCTTCTACGCGACGACCGGGTTTCCGCTCAAGGCCGCCGGCGAGGTGCCGCCCGACATGCGCTACCTGGGCGCCTCGGAACGGATCGGCGGCCTGCGGAACCTCTCGAAGGACGTTTCGCTGGCCGCGCGCAACGCCCTGCTCGAGATGATCGACTACATGACCGCGACCTACGGCCTGACCCGCGAGCAGGCCTACGTCGTCGCCAGCGTCGCGGTGGACCTGCGCATCGGCCAGCTCGTCGACGCGCCCAACGTCGGCGTGACCGCCCTGCTGCCGCTGGACATCTTCACCGGCCGCTGAGCTGCCCGGTCGTTGGTTACAATGGTTCCGAGTCGGCCTGGCCCGCGCGTGTAGCTCAGCTGGATAGAGCGACGGCCTCCTAAGCCGTAGGCCGCAGGTTCGAATCCTGCCACGCGCGCCACTTCTCCTTCCCGCCCGATCCCTTGAAGTCCAACAATCTCCAGTAAATATTGGGGTTTTCCGTTACTTGCGGTTCGTGCTGTTCCACGCGATTCCTGGCTGTTCTCAGAAATAGCGTGGTATAGTTCGTGGTAGACTCGTTCTGTTCCCGGTTCTAATCCCTGTGGGAAAAGAGAATCGAACCATGGGCAAGCTCACTGTGGCGATGCTGCGCTCGCTCTCCCGTCCCGGCCGGTACGGCGACGGCGGGACGCTGTTCCTCGTCGTGGCGCCAGGCGGGTCGAAGAGCTGGGTGCAGCGAGTCACCGTCGGCAGCCGGCGGCGCGATCTCGGCCTGGGCGGGTGGCCGGTCGTCTCGCTCGCCAAGGCCCGGCAGCGCGCGTTCGCCAACCGCGTCGCCATCGCGGACGGGATCGACCCTCTCGCCCGCAAGCGCCGGCCGTACACGCCGACCTTCCGGGAGGCGAGCGAGCGCGCCCTGGAAGCGAACCGGCCGCGCTGGCGCAACCCCAAGACGACGGACAACTGGATCGCCACGATGGACAAGTACGTGCATCCGGTCTTCGGCGACCGGCGGATCGACGAGATCGGCAGAGAGGATGTCCTGCGCGTCCTGACACCCATCTGGACGGCCAAGCCCGAGATCGGGCGCAAGGTCCGGCAGCGCATCCGCGCGACGCTGGCCTGGGCGCAGGCGCACGGGCACGTCGAGCACAACCTCGCAGGCGACGCCATCGACGGCGCGCTGCCGTCGCTGCCGGCCGTCAAGGCGCACTTCCGGGCGCTGCCGTACCGCGAGGTCGGCGCGGCGCTGGAGACCGTCGA
>JAAXGX010000107.1 GCA_012271165.1 Vicinamibacteraceae bacterium
CCCTCGCCGGTCATCGAGCACTTCCGCGCCGATCTGGCGGCCTACCTGGCCGAGATGCGCGGGCCCGGCCCCTCGCCGATGCGCTTCGAGGCGCCGGCGCGCCCGCGCGGCGCCAGGACGTTGCCGGTGGTGTACGAATACGACCTGCCGACGGAAGCGGGCGGCTACGTGCTGAACGCCGGGAGCGACTGGTCTCTCGGCGGTCCGAGCGCCTCGGGCGGGGGCTTCGGCCTGCACGACGCCACGGTCGATCGCGCCGGGAACGTCTGGTTTACCTACAACGAACCCGAGAGCGCGACGCGAACGGTGGGCCGGGTGGATACGGCCACCGGTCGGGTGACCGATTTCACGTATGCCCGCCCCGACGGCCTCTCGGCCACCAGCCATGGCATCATCACGGCCCGTGACGGCGCGGTCTGGTTCAACGTGAACCTGCGCGCGCCCGGAGAGCCGGCCAACGAACGGCTGGGCCGCGTCGATCCGCGAACCGGGACGCTGGAAGTGTTCACGCCCCCCGGGAACATGCGGGGCATGTCGATCCACGTGGCCGAGGACGCGCAGGGCAACATCTGGGGGGACACCGCCACCGGTGCGATCCGCTACGACCCGGCGGCGCGCGCGTTCACTGCGTTCACGTCACCGACGCAGCCCGGCCGCACGTACGGGGTAGCCGGCGACCGGGACGGCAACGGCTGGTGGACGCAGATTGGCATCGACGTGATCGGCCGCGGCGACCTGGCGACCGGCAGGTCGTCCGAGATCCGGCTGCCGGCCCAGTTGCCGTCGTTCGTGCAGGACGGCGATTTCTCGCCCGAGGACCTCGCGATCTACGCCGGCCGGGGCCGGGGGCTGCAGGCGCCGCGCCGCCCGGCCGCCGACCTGGTGACGGGCGACGTCTGGGTGCCGAACTACGCGGGCAACAATCTGCTGCGGATCGACGTCGACACGCTGGAGACCACCTATTACCCACTGCCGCGCGCGGGGATGAATCCGTACATGGCCGGCGTCGACGGCGACCACGACGTGTGGGTCAGCCTGCAGGGCGGCGACGAGGTCGCGAGACTGGACCGCGAGAGCGGCGAGTGGAGCCTCTACGCCTGGCCCTCGCGGGGCACCGGCTTGCGCAACCTGGCCGTCGTCGAACGCGCCGGGCGTGTGGAGGTCATCGGCGCGTACTTCAACGCGAACCGAATCGGCCGCATGGTCATGCGCACGCGGGCGGAGGTGCAGCAGGGCGCATTCGGAGTGCCGCCCACTACCCCGGCGAGTGTTGGCGGTCTTGCCAGCCGGTGATTCCTAAGATCCGGGGCCTCCAGAGCGAGACGGGCATCTGCCGGCACGATGGCCCGCTGGTTCTGGCGGCGTTGTAGCGGACGGCCGGAAACCATGGAGAACCCATGCGGACCATTCCCTCTCGGCTTGCACCCATCGTGATCCTTGCCATGGCGGCGCCCGCGTTCGTTGTGCACGGACAGGAGAATCCGGAGGCGATGCCCCGGGCCGGCCTCGTCAGGCTGCTCGACGAGGACAAGGTGGCCTTCGGCGTCACGGTCGACGCGCGCGCGGACCCCGTTGCTCTCTCGGCAAACGACGATATCGACTTCGTCTTCTTCGACATGGAGCACGGCCCCTACGACGTCAGCGCGTTGCGGACGTGGATGCAGTGGCTCGTGAATCCTGCCGCGATCGCCGTGACGGGCGACGCGATGGCGGGCAAGGCCGTCATCGTGCGGATTCCGGCGACGGGCCGCGAGCTCGAGCAGAACATCTGGATGGTCAAGCAGGTGCTCGACGTGGGTGCGCACGGCATCATCTTCCCGACGGTGGAGACCCCGGAGCAGGCGCTGATGGCCATCCGCGCCATGCGCTACCCGCAGAGGCTGGGTGCGCCGGACCGGGAGCCGGCGGGGTTGCGGGGCACCAATCCGCGGCTCGCGGCGCGCTACTGGGGCCTGTCGGTTCCGGACTACATCGAGCGGGCGGACGTCTGGCGGCTGGATCCGCAGAACGGCAACCTGCTGCCCTGGCTCCTCATCGAGAGCCCGCTCGGGGTGGCCAACGTGCGCGAGATTGCCCGCCAGTTGAGCGAGCGGAACATCGGCGCCGTGCTGTTCGCCGGTTCCGAGACCGGCGGAGACATGCTGAACACGCACGGCGGCAGCCTGGAGGCCGTGGCGCAAGCCATCGATACCGTGCTCGCCGCCGGGAAGGAGTTCGGCCTCCCCGTCGCCATGACGAGCACGACCAACATGATGGAGCGCATCGAGCAGGGAGCGCGCCTGTTCACGGGCGGTGTGACGCCCGCGCTGCGGCGGGAAGCGGGCCGTTAGTCAGGATGCCAGCCGCGCGCGCCGGAGCGCCAACGAGGAGACAGGAAGATTCGTGAATTCGCCCGAAGGGAGGGATACGTCATGCGTACGACCGCACTGGTGTTCGCCATGCTGTCAGTATCCGGTCCAGCCGTCGCCCAACAGTGGACGGAGTACGTCAACACGCAAGACGGCTTCAAGGTGAACTTCCCCGGTCAGCCGACGGTCACGGAGACCACCTGGCAGTCGCAATTGGACTACGTCCTCCCGGCGCGTGTGTACAGCGCCGACAGGGGCCGCGAGCACTACTCGGTGACCGTGGTCGACTATTCCGACCTCGAACGACAGGGCATCGAGCGCGCCGGTAACTGTCCTCCAGGGAACGCGCAGTGCCGTGCAAACGCCGGTCCCATCCTCGGTCCGGGGTACTGGAAGCACGACGAGCGGGGGGCGATCGTGTATGCGACGTTCAAGCTTCTTCAGCGGGACGCCACGCTGACCGGTCTGGCTTGGGAATGGCAGGACCTGGTTGAAGGGCATCTCATACAACTGACCAACAACGCGGACCAGTCCCGTACCTTCGCCTACGTCGCGATGCATGAGAACAAGCTCTATGTCGTGGAGGGCACGGTGCCAAGGGGTCTTGCCGAGCCGGCCTTGTTTCAGCAGTCGCTGGGGTGGGTCGACGAGGAAGGGAACCGGATCCGCTATCGGATAGTGTACTCCAACGCGTACCATGGCATGGGCGTCTACCCGGTTCCCCCTCGTTAGGATCGTGCCGCGAATTGCGCTTGGACAGTGCCGAGACGATGGCTTGCCGGATAGCCGGCGGGCGGGCGCGGGTCAGCGTCCTCGCGTGGGGTCGCCCGTGTCGAGTGGAGGCGCCGCCCCGTGCTCGACGAGAAACGCGACGACCGCCTCGAACCCGTCGGCCGTGGCCCTGCTGATCGCCGTCTGCCCGCGCGCGTTCGCGGCGTTGACCTCGATGCCCAGCTCGACCGCCACCCTGACCGCTTCGAGCGTCGCCGCCTGGGCCGCGTTGCGGTCGGGTCCCCGTCCGAGCTCCGTCGCTTCCGCCACCCTCGCGCGGTGGTCCACCGCCCACAGCGGGTCGCGCCCTCCCAGTCCGACCGCCGCCATCAGCGCGGTCGTCTGACCCTCGTCGACCCACATCCGGCTCGCGGCGGTCCGTCGGTCCCTGGTCCAGTACGCAGGACTGTGCGTGGCGGCCGGATCGGCGCCGTGCCGGGCCAGGAGCCGCATGATGCCGGCCTCCCGGTAGCGGGCGGCCAGCCAGAATGCCGGCGCCCCGACGAACCACGGCGCGAAGAAGAAGTCCGCGCTGTCGCGCGTGTAGCGCGTGGAGGCCGACACCCGGGCGTTCGGATCCGCCCCGGCCGACAGCAGCGCCTCGGCCAGCAGCGGGTCCCGGTGCACAATCGCGGCATGCAGCGGCGCATAGCCGCCGCCGGCCGCGTTCGGGTCCGCTCCGCGATCGAGCAGGAACGCGCCGACGGCTCCATGTCCGCTGAGTGCCGCGATCGCCAGGGCGCTGGCCCCGTCCGGGGCCGCCTCGTTCACGTCGGCCCCGGCCGCCGCGAGCAGCCGCGCCGAGGCGAGGTCGCCCACGCGGGCGGCGAACAACAACGGGGTGAAGCCTCCGCTGCGGACGTCGGTGATGTAGCACTCGTCCCTCGGCACGCACTGGAGACCGTAGTTCGCATACGTCGGGATGGTCTTGACGGTCTCGGTGAACGTGGTCGAGCGCGCGCGCACGTCGGCGCCATGCGCCAGCAGCACCTCCACGACCGCGGGGTGCTTCTGCGCGACCGCCCACATGAGCGCCGTCTGCGCTCCGTAGGCCCCGTCCTCGGTGGCGGCGTCGACATCCGCGCCCGCGGCCAGCAGTTGGCCGACCACGTCCGCGTTGCCGGTGCGGGCCGCCGTCATCAGCGGCGTCTCGCCGAACGGCAGCGCCCTGTTCGGGTCGGCGCCGGCCGCGAGCAGGGCTTCCACCATGGCCGGGCTGCCGTTCTCGCAGCCGGCCCACAGCGGTGTGACCCCGAGGTCGTTGGTGGCGTCGACTGCGGATCCGGCGCGGATCAGCCGGGCCGCGATAGCGGGATTGTCCCAGTAGCTCGCCCAGTGCAGGGCGGTGGAGCCGTCTCCCTGCCGGGCGTCGACGTCCGTACCCTGTCGCAGCAGCGTTTCGACGGTGGCCCAATCGGCGCGCTTCGCCGCGTCGGCGAGCGGCGCGTCGGGCGGCGCCGCGGCCGCGACGCCGCCTCCCAGCAGGGCCAGGAGCAACCCGGATCGGCAGACCCGCGCCAGCCACATCCCCGCGACGCGCGAGAAGCAGCGCAGTCCACGCCGGCATCGCTGCTCGAATGCGGTGGTCTTGCGACGGGCTCCTGACATCGTGGGCATCCTCCTCAAGCCCTGGCGCACGGTCCTAGACCTCCGACAACGTATCGATCTCGTCGATCGGTAACGCCCCGGTGCTGCCCCCGACACGCTCCAGCGGGAAGTCGAACTTGTCCATCAGACTCAGCAGGAGATTGGCGTGCGACGTCGCGCCATAGCGGAGATGCCGCCCGCCCCGCAGGCGCCCTGCGCAGCCGCCGAGCACCAGGATCGGAACGTTGTTGCCCGCATGCCGCGTGCTGTTGGACATGCACGTGCCGTACAGGATGGCCATGTTGTCGAGCAGCGAGCCGTCCTGGTCCGGCGTCGCGCGGAGCCGCTCGAGATACCGCGACGTCAGCGCCGCGTGATACGTATTGACCCTGGACATCCTGGCGATGAGCGCCGGGTCGTTGCCGTGGTGCGACAGCGGATGGTGCGGTTCGTTGACGCCCACTTCCGGATAGGTCCTGGTGCTCTGCTCGCGGCCGAGCATGAACGTCGCCACCCGGGTGATGTCGCTCCGCAGCGCCAGGAACTGGAGGTCGAACATCAGCTCGACGTGCTCCTCGAACGTGGAGGGCACGCCCCGCGGCTCCTTCGCGAAGACCTCCGGATGCAGGTCGTTCCTGGATTCGGCCACCTCGATGCGTCGTTCGACGTCGCGGATCGCAGCGGCGTAGTCCTCGACCCTGCGCCGGTCGTCCGTCCCGACCCGGCGCTCGACGTCCGCCAGCTTGTCCATCACCGAATCGAGGATGCTCCGCTTCTCCTGCATTCGCGCACGCCGCACGGCGGGGTCGGTCGAGCCGCTGTCGCCGAACAGCCGCTCGAACACCGCCCGCGGGTTGTTCTCCATCGGCAGCGGCGTCGTGGGCGTGCGCCACGCGATGGTCTGGGTGTACGCGCAGCTCAGGCCGGAGGTGCACTGTCCGGCGTTGGCCTCCTTGTCGATCGAAAGCTCGAGCGAGGCGAGCGGCGTCGAGGCGCCGAATTCGCGCGCGAGCATCTGGTCGATAGACGTGTCGGCCACCACGTCGGTCTCGGACGTCCCTCCGCGGCTCGTGCCGGTCAGGAACGAACCGGAAGCGCCGGCGTGGACGTAGGTCCACGACGCGTCGAGTCCCGAGAAGACCAGCATCTGATCGCGGAACGGCGCCAGGGGCTTCAGGATCGGCGTGAGCTCGAAGCCGCGTCCGACCGCCGCCGGCGACCAGTACTCCATCGCCATCCCGTTCGGCACGAAGATCGCCTGAAAGCGACGAATCGGCCCGGCCGCAGTCCGCGCCAGCGCCGACACGCCCGGCGCCATGGCGTCCAGGAACGGCAGCGCCACGGTGGCGCCCACGCCGCGCAGGACCGTGCGGCGGGACAAGGGCTTCGCGGTGATGATGTTGATGCCTTGCATGTCAGTCTCTCTCGTCACTCCGCCGCCCGCCGCATCAGGAACGCCGGGCTGTCGACGATTCCCAGAATGACCGACGACCAGCGATAGTCATCCGCGGCCGCGTTGCGGACGATGCCGCGCACCGTCGGTCGGTCGTAATGCCGCGGCTCGCGCCCGAGGGCGTAGGCCAGAAGTCGCTCGGTGAGCGTGCCCGCGAACTGCTCGGGTTCTTCGAGCAGCAGCCCCCGGAGTCCGGCGAGGCCCACCGCCGTCACGCCGTTCGGCATGGCGCCGGCTGCATCGACCGGCAGACCCGCCTCGGTGACGGATCGCCACCGCCCGATGGCGTCGTAGTGCTCCAGCATGAAGCCCGGCGGATCGATGAGCCGGTGGCAGCTCGCGCACGCGGGATTCCGCCGATGCAGCTCCAGGCGCTCGCGCATCGATGCCGGCGCGTCGTTCTCGCCGCGCTCCGGCAGCGCGGGCACGTCGGGCGGAGGACCCGGCGGCGGCGCGCCGAAGATCGCTTCCAGGAGCCATCGCCCGCGCAGGACGGGCGAGGTGCGGTGCGGGTAGGACGTCAGCGACAGCAAGGATCCATGACCCAGCAGTCCGCCCCGCTGCTCCAGGTCCGGCAGCGTCACGCGCCGGAACCGGCTCCCGTAGACGCCGGGGATGCCGTAGTGTCGCGCCAGCCGCTCGTTCAGGTAGGTGTAGTCGGCGCCGAGCAGGTCCAGGACGCTCCGGTCCTCGTCGAGGGTGCTGGCGATGAACAACGCCGTCTCCTGGCGGAACGACTCCACCAGGTCCTGGTCGAACTCGGGATACACGGCGGGCTCGGCCTTCACGTCGTCCAGGTTCCGCAGGTGCAGCCATTGTGCGGCGAAATTGCTCACCAGCGCCTCGCTGCGCGGATCGGCCAGCATGCGCCGTACCTGGCGGCGCCGGATCCCGGGATCCGTCAGCTCCCCGCGCTCGGCCACGTCGAGCAGCTCCTCGTCGGGGATGCTGCTCCNNCACAGGAAGAACGACAGGCGCGACGCGAGCTCCAGATCGTCGAGCGCGTAGACCTGTCCCGGCGCCGCGCCGGCCGGGTCCTCGTGGACCCGCAGCAGGAAGTCCGGGTCGACGAGCAGCCGTTCGAGTGCGAGCTGGATGCCGGTGTCGAAGCTGCCTTCCTCCTTCGCCCTTCCCCTCCGGAAGAACTCGAGCAGCGTCGCGGTGTCTCGATGCGTCGGCGGCCGGCGATAGGCGAGGCGGACCAGCCGGGACAGGATCCGCTCGGCGCACGCCTCCTCCTCCGACGCGGCGGCGGGACGACACGTGAAGATCCGCCGCCGGCTCG
This sequence comes from Vicinamibacteraceae bacterium, assembly GCA_012271165.1. GTDB lineage: Bacteria > Acidobacteriota > Vicinamibacteria > Vicinamibacterales > UBA8438 > JAAXGX01. The sequence goes on from JAAXGX010000107.1 coordinate 7,445, forward strand.
GCGTGTCCGCGGGGGCCGCGGCGTCGTAGGGCCCCTCGATGGTCAGCGCCTGGACCTCCGCGTTCCCGTGGTACTTCTCGTCGTTCGACAGGACCGCGCCCTTCATCACCGGCTGCAGGGGGCCCTCGGGCTCCCACCGGTTGCGGACGAACGAGACCCCGACGACGTGCGGTCCGCCGTCGACCGGCACGCGGACCTCCAGGTGGGCGGCCGACTCGCGGACGTAGCGCTCCCACGCCGGGTCGCCCGCCTCGGCCGGAGACCAGGTGGTGGGGGCCGGCGTGCCGGGAGCCTCGCCCCCGACGGTGAAGCGCCGGACGAGCCTGCCGTCGATGCGGAGGTCGAGCACGTTCCTCCGTCCCATGCCGCGGACGTAGTCCTGCCAGTTGGTGGTCAGCCCGATGCGGAAGATGTAGTTGCCGTCGGCCGGAAAATGATGCGTGGCGGAGAGGCCGCCGCGGGACCCGAGCGGCAGGTCCTCGCTCTGGCGGTCCGCCTGGGTCAGCAGCACCGAGTTCTCGAAGCGCGCGAAGTCGGGCGCCGTGGTGACGCCGGTGGCGAGGCGCGAGATCGTCCGCGCCGCCGACAGGTACCGCTCCAGTTGCGCGGTCGAGATCGAGAGCACCTCCGCGTTGTTGTCGAACCCGGTGTCCGACGTCTCGTCGCCGGGCAGCAGCGCCGCCACGTTGACCTCGAGCGCGAGGAGGTCGCGGATCGCGTTGCCGTACTCGGTGCGGTTCAGGCGATGCATCGCACCGGTTCTGCCCGGGTTCGGGTTCCTCGACGCCGCCTCGTCGATCCGCGTCTCCAGCCAGCGCGCGGCCGTGCGCGCCTCCTCGGCGCCGGGCCGCGGGCGCCCCGCCGGCGGCATCGAGCCCGCCCGCAGTCTCGCGATCACCCGCTCCCACAGCTCCGCGTCGGCGCTCGGCCGCTCCGTGTCCGCCAGGTCCAGTGCGAGTCCGGCGGCTCGGATCTGCGTATCGAGCACGGATGCGGTCGCGCCCCCCGCGGTGACCCGGCGCTCGTTGTGACAGCCGACGCAGTAGCGATCCAGGAGACTGCGCACCGCGTCGGGAGAAGCCGGTGGCGGCGGGGCTGCCGAGGAGGCCAGGAGGCTCCCCGCCGTCGCCGCGGCAACCGCCACGGCTGCGATCACGGTCGGCACGGACCCGGCCGGGGGTATCTTCATCGTCGCCCTCGCGGGACCTCTATTCTATTCCCGGCCGCGATCTGCGCCCTCGGATCACGCCGCACGTCCTCCATCTCGCGCCGCACGCTGTCGACCATCGGCCAGACGCGCCAGCCCATGCCGGGCCTCCGGCTCAATAGCGGACCACCCCGCACCAGAACATGGACTCGCCCCGCGTGTCGATCGGCAGGGTGGACCGGAACGCCAGCCGGCCGTCCGCCTCGATGTCGTACAGCGTCAGCATGGCCGGCACGGTCTCCAGGCGTCCCTGAGTGCGGACCCGTCCCGGCTCCGGGCTCGCGGCCACCATCGAACGGCCGTCCGGCTGGAACGCCATCGTCCGGACGGCGATGCTGCGGGTGTCGATGGTCTGCACCAGGGTCGGCTCGCCGGTATCGGCATCGACGGCGAACACCGAAATCGTGTTTTCCGTGCCGTTCGCCACCAGCTCGCCCCGGAAGGCTTCCGTTCCGCGGCCCCGGTTCGCCACGTACAGGGTCCGGCCGTTGGTCGGATGCATGCGGATCGACGACGTCGTCTGCCCGCCGCGATAGGCCTCCGGCGCGGCCAGCGTCGTGCTGACGAACAACGGCTCCTCCGAGAGCGTGTCGTCGGCTCGGATGGCGTAGGTGTGCAGCAGGTTCTGCGTCTCCAGATCGACGTAGACCCAGCGGCCCGACGGATGGAAGTCGGCGTGCCGCGCGCGGTACGCCAGCCCCCCGTTGGGCGCCACCGTCTGCTTGTTGGTCAACTGGCCGTTCTCGAAGCCGTACAGGAAGAGGCCGCCGGGATCCTCCGTGTGGATGCCGGGCTGCGGCTCGTTGCCGCGCGCCGGCAGCAGGACCGCGCGGTTCGAGGGCATGACGTAGATGGCGTGCGCATAGAAGCCGGCGTCCAGGCTCGCCCGCTGCTCCACCATGTCGCCGATCGATCCGTCGGCGTTGAGCCGGTGCACCGAAAGGGAGCTCGGGAAGCTGTACGCCGACAGCACGTACTCGCCGCGCTGGTCGACAGTGATGAAGATGGGCCGGTGCGGCAGCTCCACGGCCCCGCCGAACGGCTGGAGATCGCCCGACGAATCCACCCGGAAGGCGTTCAGGTAGTGATGCCGCACGCGGGCCGTCGACGTGCGCTGGTCGCTGCTGGCGATGTAGAAGTACCGGCCCGACGGATGCTGCCACCCCTCCTGCACCTGCGCGGGAAGGACCAGCGGGCGCGGTTCCCGCACCAGGGAATCGCCGTCGCGGCGAATCCGGTAGAGCCGGGCGCCCAGGTTGGCATAGACGGCGCCGCGCGACTGCGACTGCGCGGCGGCGGCGCCGAGCGGCCCTGCGGCGGCCCAGCCGGCCGTCCCCGCGAGCAGCGTGTTGAACCGGCGTCGACCTACCATCTCGGCACCTCCCGCGCTTCCCACGAGACGCCGCGACGACGGCGTCCCTCGATTCGCTCGTGAGCTCCGCGTCGCGGGCGTCCTGGCGGGCGTCCCGACCTGGCAGCCCGTGGCGAGAGCCCCCGCTCTCGGTGCGACGCGGGGCTTCGCCACGGGCCCCCTGGCCTCAGTCGCGAGCCGGCGGGAGCGCGAACACGTAGAGCGCGCTGCCGGCCCGCCGGAAGCGGTCGGGCGCATCCGGCTCCGTATCGCCGGTGACCTGCACGCTCCCCGCGCGCTGGCTGCCGATGATGGCGACGTACTGCCGGCCGTCCGGCCCGAGGTAGGTGATCGGCGAGTTCCGGAAGCCCGTGCCGGTCTGGAACGACCAGACGATGTCGCCGGTCCGGGCATCGATCGCGCGCACCACGCCTTCGTTCGGACCGCCCTGGAAGAGCAGGTCCCCGCCGGTGGCCATGACCGGCGCGTTGTTGGCGGTCGTAAACTGAATCCGCCAGACGGTCTCGCCCGCCACCGGATCGTTGGCCTGCAGCTCGTTGACGACCTCCGCATTGGGCGGGTCCGGGGCGCGTCCGCCGCGTTCACGGAGCGTGTAGTCGTTCCCGGGTACGTACTCGCCCTCGACCATCCTCAATTGATCGCAGGAGTTCGAGGTCGGGGTGTACACGAGTCCGGTGCGCGGGGAGTACGCGTCGTTCTGCCAGTTCCGGGCGGCGATGCCGGGACACCAGCCGATGGCGACGTTCTCGGCGTCCGGCACGTACCGCTGCCGATCCTCGAGGTCGGTGAACATCATCTTCGTCATGTCGTAGCGCGGACGGCCGGTCTCCATGTTGATGCCGTCGAAGATGTCGTTGTAGACGAACATCCAGGGCTCGAGGAGCATCTCGCCCGTCGCGCGGTCGAACACGTAGAAGTAGCCGTTGCGCGCCGGGCGGACCAGCGCCTTGCGCGTCTCGCCGTTGATCTCGAGGTCGATGAGGAGGTTCACGTTGGGCTCGTCCAGGTCCCACTGATCCTGGGGGGTCATGTTGTAGGCCCAGACGAGCTCTCCGCTGTCGACGTCGCGGGCCAGGATCGATGCGCAGTAGTTGTTCCGGTAGCCGGTCAGGCCCCCGTCCTCGTCCAGCTCGACCACGCCCCACTCCCGGCGGTAGTCCGGATTCCACGGGCCGCAGTTGCTCGTGCCGTAGTAGAAGAGATTCAGCTCCGCGTCGTACGTGAACCAGCCCCAGACGGCGCCGCCGCCGCGCCGCCACGAGTCGCCGGACCAGGTGTCGAGCGCCGGGTTCGGGACCCGGTCGTCCGGGTAGAAGGGGGCGAAGCGGGACCCGATGCCCACCTCGTTGTTCGGCCCCATGCTGTAGTACCGCCACCGGAACCGGCCGTCGTCGACGTTGTAGGCGGTGACGTGACCGCGGACGCCGCGCTCGCCGCCGGCCACGCCGACGATGACCTTGTCGCCGACCACCAGCGGCATGCCGGGGACCGTTTCCCCGATCCCGATGTTCGCGTTCTCGGCCTGCCAGATCTGCTCTCCGGTCTCCGCGTCGAGCGCGTGCACCTGTCCGTCGAGGGTGACGAAGTAGATGCGGCCGTCGGCGTAGCCCAGGCCGCGGGTCTGCGCGCCGCAGCAGGCGCTCCTCCGTGTCAGCTCCGGGTCGTCGATCTCGGGCCGGAACTCCCACTTGATGAAGCCGTCCCGGGCGAGGTCGAGCGCGTAGACGTAGTTCGGCTCCGGGGTGACGATGTACATCGTGTCGCCGATGACGAGCGGCGAGGCTTCGTACGAATCGTGGACGCCGAGCTGCATGGTCCAGGCCATCGTGAGCTGCTCGACGTTGTCGACGTTGATCTGATCCAGTGCGCTGTAGTTCCAGCCCGCGTAGTTGGCGTTCGGCATGACCCATTGCGCCGGGTCGTCCGCCGAACCCGCCTGGGCCACGGCGGCCGCCGGTACGGCGAGAACGCAAAGCAGCGACAGGAGCGAAATCGACATCCGGCCGCTCCGGTTGGTAGACAGACTCATCTTGCTCTCCTTGGTAGCAGTCCCGTGCTTCCGGCTAGAACGGGTACCCCGGAAGCCTCGGCGATCCGGGCCTCCACTCCGGCAGCGGCGCCCATCCATCGCGATTCGGCATCTCGATCTGCGGCAGACTCTCGGCGTCGAGCACCAGGTCCTCCGCGATGACGTCGTTTCTGTACAGCAGGAAGGCCGTCAGCGCGTAGACCTGGTCGGCGGTCAGCGTCCCCTC
>JAAXGX010000147.1 GCA_012271165.1 Vicinamibacteraceae bacterium
CCGAGGCGCGCTGTGCGCGCCTTGCTACGCCACGGTCAGCTCGGCGAGCCGGTGGGCCAGCCGCGCCCGGTCGAGGCCGCGGCAGGCCTCGACGATCTCGTCGAAGCGGGCCGCCGGGATGGGAATGCCCGGGACGACGCCGCGTATGCGCCGCGCCTCCTCGTCGAAGTCCCAGATGAACTCGCGCCCCGTGGCCTGCTTCGTGTAGCTCCGCCCGTCCTTCGTGAAGATGGTGATGCGGGGACCGAAGAGCGTCATCTCGTGCGACGGGATGATCGTCACCCGCTGCATGAGCTCGAGCACCGCGGGCGGGTCCGGCGTGCCTGGCAGGAGCGGCAGGCCCCGTCGGACGGCGCCGTACGCGGTGTAGTACTTGGTCCTGCCGGGCGCGGGCGCCGCCGTGTCTTCCCGGCGCGTGGGAAAGGCCGGGCTCGGGTACTGCGTCTCCAGCCAGTTCACCACCGCCTCGATGCGCTCGACGTCCTCGTAGCGGATGTCGTGCTCCGCGCAGAGCTGCCCGGTGACGTCCACGTGCGCGATGTTGTAGCCGGCCGTCGAGTAGATGCGGTAGAGCGTCTCGAGGAGCAGCCACGTCTCGCCGAGGCCGGCGGTGAGCGCGGCCAGGCTGGCCCGGGTGTCGCCGACGAAGCTGTACGTCAGATCGCCCCGGTTGTTGCCCGCGTAAGCGTGGTAGAACCCGGCGTCGCCCTCGAGGGCGCGCTCCCCCGCCGTACGCCCCTGCTTGGCCAGCGCGACCGCCAGGAAGGCGTTGCGCGCCGCCGCGCTCTCGCGCAGGCCGCGGGCCTCGAGGTTGCCGCCCGCCAGGTTCACGCACAGACCGATGGCGTGCGTCAACTGATCCTCATCGAGGCGCATGATCTTCGCCGCCGCCACGGCCGCGCCGAAGATGCCGCAGACCGGACCGGCGTGGAAGCCGCGCGCCATCATGGTCGGGATGAAGTCGGCCGCCATCCGCTCGGCGACCTCGTAGCCGGCCGCCAGGCCCGTGATGAAGTCCCGGCCGGAGGCCTGCTCGGTCTCCGCCGCCGCGAGCGCGCCCGGGACGATGCACGTGCCGGGGTGCAGCAGCATGCGGAACGTGTCCAGCTTCCCGCCCGCCCACACCATCTCGGCGTTGGCGAAGGCCGCGCCGGCCCTCGCGGCCCGCGTCCCGTCCACCAGGAGCGTGGCGCCGTTCGCCGCGCCAGCCTCTTCCTCGGTGACGATCCGGATGGCCTGCCGCGCCGCGGGCGACTGCGAGCCGAGCAGCGCGGACGCGAGGGCGTGCAGCGTCAGGCCCTTGGCGCGGTCGATGACCTCCGGAGGCAGGTCCTCGTAGCGCAGGCCGGCGACCCACCGCGCGAACTGCCGGCTGATCGACGCGGGCGAGTCCGCCGGCGTCGCGGCGCCCGCCTGCGTCTCCCGGGCAACACCTGTGAGCGGCGGCGCGGCCCCCGTCCCCAGGACGCCGCCGGCCGCGACCGCGCTCCGCAACAGGCTCCGCCGAGTCAGTCCACTTCCCATGGCCGCGGACGCTACCACGGCGGATCCGCCCGATCAAGCGCGAGTTCCGCCGGTCCGGCGCCGGTCGAGGTCTGCTGGGATACAATCTGCTGGTGCAACGTCAGGAGGCACCCCGATGCGCGTGATGGTGCTGGTCAAGGCAACGACGGACAGCGAAGCGGGCGTCATGCCGGCCACCGAGATGCTCGAGGCGATGGGCAGGTTCAACGAGGAGCTCGTCGATGCGGGGATCCTCGTGGCCGGCGAGGGTCTCCAGCCGTCCGCCAACGGCAAGCGCGTAGCGTTCGACGGCCCGCGGCGGACCGTCGTCGACGGACCGTTCGCCGCGACGCGCGAGCTGGTCGCCGGCTTCTGGCTGTGGCAGGTGCGCGACATGGCCGAGGCCGTGGCGTGGGTGAAGCGCTGCCCCAATCCGATGCCCGGCCCGAGCGAGATCGAGATCCGACCGGTGGTCGAGGCGGCCGACTTCGGCGACGCCATGACGCCCGAGATTGCCGCGCAGGAGGATCGCATCCGCGATCGGCTCGGCGGCGAGTGAGCGCCCGCCACCGTACCGCCACGGCGCCGCGCTGCACGCCCGTGAGCCCCTGGTACCCGGCGTCGAGGCCGGACGCTACGACCCGTCGGAGCCGCCCAGGATCTTCGCCACCGAGATCGCCTGCCCTACGTGCCGCGTGCAGTGCTCGGCGGCGTGGAAGATCAGGCCCAGCGTCGTGCTCGGCAGGCCGGCGCGGCCCACCTTCCGCGGAGCCAGCAAGTCTTCGGCCGACGTGGCCCGCAACTGGTCCAGCGCGCGCTCGATGGCCGCGCAAGTGCCTGCCGCGGCCTCGTACAGCGCCTGGGCCGGCTGGCCCGGCTCGCTGGGCGTCCGACAGCACCTCGCCGCGCGCGTAGGTCAGCAGCCGGTCGAGCGCGCCACCCAGGTGCCGCACGTGGAATCCGATGGACGCCGCGCCGCCCGGCCGCCGCCACACGTGCTCGGCCGGCACCGACGCGACCAGGCGCTCGACATCCTCGCGCGCCTGCAGCAGCGCGTGCACGGCCGGCATCAGCAGCGGCTCGAAGCCTTCCACCGGGCCGCGGAGCCAGACTTCAGGTTGCGGATTCATTTCGGTCTCGGTCTCCTTGATCGAGGCATTGTACCGTTCGGCGGCGAACGGGACGTAGCCGCGCTGCATCCTGTCGTTGACGACGACGCGGATTCCCGCGGCGCCCCCCGGCCGGTCGGCGTCCGGCACCGGTATCCGCGGCATCGGCATCGTTACATCCAACGCGCAACCGTCTCGGCGATATGACACCGCCACCTTGTCGTCGGCCGAGAGCAGTGTCCGTTGGTCATGACGGCAGCAACCACCCCGGTGAGCCCGGTGTCGTCCTGCAACCGGGCGACGCGGGCCTCGAGATACGCATTCAGAGAACCGGTACGACGTCGGTGCGCCGGAAATCGCCTCCCTTGAACAGCAAGGATTCCCCCGTGTGACGTGCGAGCGCGTACGAGCAGCAGTCGCCGAGGTTCAAGCCGGCAGGATGACGACCCTTGCCGTAGCGTTCGTACGCGTCGCGCGCGAGCCGGAGGTGGTCGGCAGTGAACGGGACCACCTCGAATTCGGCGCGATGCAGCAACAGATCGAATTCCCGTGCACCGTAGGGGCCCTTTCGCGACGACACGACGACCGCGGCTTCCAGCGCGCTGACGCTGCTCATCAGCCGGACGCCGGCGTCGGCCAGCGCGTCGGAGAACATGTCGCGCTCCGGTTCGTTGAAGAGGATGGCGAGCACGGCGGACGAATCGACGACCATCAGCGGAAACCCCCGCCTTCGTCGTATCCGAGAATCTCGTCGGCCGATCTCGTGTCGAGGTCGGGCAGCCCGGCGCAGCGGTCCGAGATCTCGAGAATCGCATCCCTTATCGACGGCGCCACTCTCCGCCCGCGTGTGCGCCGGAGTGCCTCGTCGAGGGCGCCCATGACGGCGCGGGTCACCGTCGTACTCCGTTCTCGCGCGAGCTCCCGGGCGAGCCGCTCGGCCTCCGCGTTCTTGATGCTCAGCGCCACGGATGCATCCTGCTACCAGAAAAGGATGATTCTACCACCCGGGCGGCACGGCGGGTGTCGTCTGGTCCGGCGCCCCTCCCCAGACGTCGTGGTGCACCGTCTAAAGGCTCCACTGGAGCTCACCGGCTGACGCACAGCGCGGTCCGTCGCATCAACGTACTGTCCTCGGCATGACGCGGTGCCGCGGACACGCATCCCCACACTCCGCGCTACCTGGCGCACGGCGCAGCACGCGGTTCCAGGCTGGGGCGAGCTGGTCGAACGCCGCCCGCGCGACGCCCCGCTCCGCGCCTGGCAGGAGCAGCAGGGCGGCGAGCGGCAGCACGACGAACACGACGTCGTCGAGGCTGAAGCCCAGAGTCCAGCGGCCGACCGCCTCGGAGCCGAAGCGCAGCAGAATCAGGAGGCTCAGGAACGGCGCCGGCAGCACCCATGGCAGCAGGCCGATAGCCCGCCATCGGCTGAAGCGGCGCCCGCGGGGCGTCTCGATCGCGAACGGCCCGCGATCCGCGACGGTCTCGCTCAGGTCGAGCCGACGCGTCCAGTCGAGCGCCGCGAGCACCCGCCGCTGGGCCCGGCACGTCCCGCAGCCCGCGCTCAACCGCACGCGGTAACCGCCGTCGGCCGCGGGCAGGAAGAGGATCATCAGCGCCAGCAGGTCCCACGGGAACATGGCCGGCACGAGCAGGAACTCCAGCGACAGGGCGAACGCGATGTTTCCCGCCATCGCGAGCGGCCACAGCCGCCGCAGCGTCAGCCCGATGGCGATGCCCATCTCCCCGACCAGGGTGGCCACGCTCAGCGGCCCGGCGACAGCTGCGATGGCGGCCGCGATCCCTCGCTCCAGCTGCGCGATTCCCGGCAGGACGCGGGTCGACTCCAGGTGCGTGAGGCGGAGACCGCGGAGGCCCCATTCCGGACTGAACAGCTTGTCGATGGACGTGTGGAAGTACACGATCGCGAGCTGCAGGCGCAGGAGCCGTTCGGGCCATGCGGGGCACGTTGCGTCCGTGTCGCGTCCGCCGGCGAGGCGGCGCAGCGACAGCCGATCCGCGGAGCAGACGACCAGCGCGAGGAGCAGCAGGTGCAGGAAGCCGTTGTGCGAGTGGTTCCCGACGGCGTAGCCGTAGACGCCGAGCGCCGCCAGGTACGCGGCCGACAGCGACGGCCGCCAGCCTGTCAGCAGGGCCACGCCCGCGACCCACGCGAGGACCAGCAGACCGACCACGACCGGGAGCGGCACATGGATGATCCATGGAATGGACGCGCTCGTCGCCGGTGACGCGGCCGCCTCCAGCAGCCAGCCGGTGAGGACGGGCAGGTAGTTGCACAGCGTCGTGGTCGCGAGCACCACGCGGAACGCCGCGATGCGGTAGGCGGGGACCTCGCGGAACCAGGAAGCGAGCATCAGCGCGGGGCCCGGACCCGGATCTCCTGCTCCACCGCGCGTCCCTCGTCCAGGTAGTACCAGTAGACGTTGCCGACGTAGACCGCGCCGTCGCGATTGCGCCGGGCGACGCGGCGCAGCACGATCTCCACCTCCCGCAGCGTCTCCAGGCGGCGGATGGCGGACGTCTCGCCCTGGACGAGCCCCCTGGACCAGCCGGTGCCGCGCGCGACGTCCGCGTCGAAGACGATCTCGCTCGGCTCGCCTTCCGGACTCAGGCGGTACATGGCCACCTGGTACTCGGCGTCCGGGTTGGCGTACATGCCCCAGCTCAACGGCGCCCACCGGTACCGGAACGGCTGGAGGTCGAACTTGGTGACGAAGGGATAGGCGAGTTGCGCCGCGAGCCACCCGGCGATGAAGAGCTTCGCGAGGATGCGGCCGTCCGCACCCTCGGCCGGGGGTCCTGCCGACTTCATCGCCGGGCAAGTGTACACGCCGTCGCCCCACACCCCGTGCGCGGCCGGCGGCGCCGGCCGCATCTGGTGCTGCTACCGGCAGGCCGACGGGGCGTCGGCGTTCCGGTTTCGACCGGCAGCGGGATGCGCTGATGCAAGCAGGGTATGATGGTGCATCATGCGGACGACGATCACAATCGACGAGCGACTGCTCTCGCGACTGAAACAGCGGGCGGCGGAGTCCGGCACGTCGGTCAGCCGGCTCATCGAGGAGGCTGTGCAACTGTCCACACGGACGCCCGTCTCGACAGCCCGGGAAGAAGAACCGTTCGAGCTGATCACGTTCGGAGCCGGTGGACGCTTCTCTCGCCACAACATCGACAAGGCGTCCACCCTGTTGGAAGCGGAAGATCTGGAACGGTACGGATCGCGCGACCAGGAGCCTGCGCCGTAGACCGCGCAATGCAGTTACCCGACGTCAACGTTCTGATCTACGCGCATCGGGAAGACGCGCCCGAGCATGCGCGCTACGCGACGTGGCTGCGGACGTTGACTGCGTCGGCGGAGCCTTTTGCGCTGTCGGAGATCGTGCTGGCTGGCTTTGTCCGTCTCGTGACGAACAGGAAGATCTTCGGTCCACCGACCCCGATGGAAACGGCGATCGCGTTCTGCCAACGGCTTGCCACACGACCTCGTGCCGTGATGGTCCGGCCGACGCCCCGCCACTGGGAGGTGTTCGTCGAGCTGTGTCGGGACATCGAGGGTCCCCTGGTCTCGGACGCCTACCTTGCCGCCCTCGCGATCGAGCATGGTTGCGAACTGATCTCGACCGACAGCGATTTTGCGCGCTTTGCCGGTCTCCGTTGGCGCCACCCGCTCAGCGCCTGATCCGGCGCGGGATTGGCCCCGCCTACGGCAGCGTGAACGTCACCAGCATGTTGCTCCCGGTCGGCGCCTCCATCTCCGGCGCGTAGGTCTGCAGCCGGTTGCCGACGCCGCCCACCGGCACCGTCAGATACTGCCGGCCGTCGACCGCGTAGGTCACCGGGTAGCCGCTGATCTGGCTGCCCAGGATCGTCTCCCACAGCACCTCGCCCGTCTCCGCGTCGAAGGCCCGCAAGCGCCGGTTCGAGTCGCCGAAGAAGACCACGTTCCCGGCCGTCGCCAGCGTCGAGCCGGCGTTGGGAGCCCGCTGGCTGTAGCGCCACACCTCGCGGCCCGTCGCGATGTCGAGCGCCCGCACCTCCGTCAGGTCGCCGTCCGGACCGATGTCCGGATCGGGAATCGTGAAGCGCGGGCTGGCCCCCGAGATCGTGCGGGAATTCGTCGTCTGGTTCAGGCACGAGCGGTTGATCGGGACGTAGAGCATCCCGGTTAGCGGGCTGTACGACCACGACCACCA
>JAAXGX010000181.1 GCA_012271165.1 Vicinamibacteraceae bacterium
CGAGCGGGCTGACGATCGGCACGCCGGTGCGCAGCGGGCGCTACCTGCTGGTGACGCAGGTGGAGAACGGCGGCCTCATGCTGGCGCTCAACGCCGACCGTCCGGCGGCCCGCCCGGTCTGGACGGGTGCGAACCCCAACCGCACGGACCGCCCGGTGCAGCGGTCAATGACGTCGACGCCGATCGTGGTGGGCGACGCAATCTACGGACTCAACAGCTACGGCGAGCTGCGCGGCGTGGACGCCACGACCGGCGAGCGGCTGTGGTCGAGCGACCGGCTCGTCCCCCAGACTCGCTGGGCGAGCTCGCACCTCGTGCGGCACGAGGACCGCTCGTTCATCTCCGTCGAGACCGGCGACCTGGTCATCGCCCGCTTCACGCCGGCCGGCTACGAGGAGGTCGACCGGACGCTCCTGCTGACGCCCACCACCCGCACCCGTGGCGGCGGCTCGGGGCGCTGGAGACACGTCGATCGCGCGGTCCTGTGGGCGCACCCGGCCTACGCGAACCGCCACGTGTTCGCGCGCAACGACGCCGAGGTGGTGCGCGTGTCGCTGGCTGCCGCGGACTACGAGTAGCGCGCTGACGGCGCGCCGTCGGCGCGCGGTCAGCGACCGGCGTCGTCGTCGAGCTCGCTGAAGATCATCTCCGCCGCCGAGCCGGCAGCGTCCAGCGCGTAGTCCGGATAGGCATCCGCCAGAGCCGCAACCGCCGCGGACGCGTCGTCCAGGCTGCGCCCGGCGGCGTGCGCCTGCTCGACCGCGGCAACGAAGTCGCGCGCGAACGCCGTGTAGCGCTCCAGATCCGCCCACGTGAGCCAGTCCAGCAGCGGCGTCTGGTCGGGCGGCTCCTGGCGGCCCGGCACCACGCGGTCGAACGTGCGCACCTCCGGGCCGCGCACGAACTCGGGGAAGTAGCTGATCTCGTCGAGCGCGGCGGCCAGGACGTCGGGATACCCGCGGCCGCTGCCGCCCGCGCCCGGGTCGACCTGCGGCACGGCGGTCGCCGCGAACAGGTCCCCGAGATACGCGATCCCCTTTTCCGGGAACACGACGAACGCGTCGCCGTCGGTGTGCGCGGGACCGAAGTGGTGCAGCTCGATGCGGTCGATGCCGTCCAGGAGCGCGAGCGTGTCGCTGAACGTCCGGTTCGGCAGGAAGCGCGCGTTCGCGCCGCCGAACGCCGCCATCCGCGCCATGCGCGCCCGCGTGTTCTCGTGCGCCAGGACGTCCGTGACGGCCGGGAACTCGTGGTTGGCCGGAATCTCGCCGTCGTGGGCGTGCGTGTTGATGATCGTCGTCACCGGCAGCGCGGTCAGGTTGTCGAGCGCGGCCCGCGTCGCGGGTCCCCAGCCCGGACCGAGCGTGTCGATCAGCACGACGCCCTCGAAACCCACGAGCGCCAGGATGTTCTTCCCGCCACCGCGCAGGAGGTACAGGTTGTCGCTGACGTCCAGCGTTTCCAGCCGGACGGCGCGGGGACCGTCATCTTGCGCGCGCGCCGGCGCCGCGGCCGCGGACAGCACCGCCGCCGCCAGCAGCGCGCAGGCCGCGAACCGGGCGGGAGCCCGCATGGCGCCGCGCCCCGCCCCGCTACTCCGCGGCGAGCGACGCACAGAGAATCTCCTCGTCGTTGCGGGCGCAGACGTGGCGGTTGGCGTAGGCGGGATGGGAGAAGTTCACCGTCCCGAGCTGCCGCCGGTTGCCGGGGTCGCTGGTCGGCGCGATCAGTTGGGTGCGGCTGATCTCCTGATACCCCTCGGGCGTGAAGCGCGCGATGATCAGCTCGCCGCGGTCGTTGTTGATGAAGTAGCGGTCGCCGTTGCGCACGATGAACGCCGATGCCCACCGCGCGCGCTCGACCGTCACGGCCTGCGTCTCCCACAGCCGCTCGCCCGTCGCCGCATCGAGCGCGCGCAGTTGCCCGTAGCTGCAGATCCCGTAGATGGTGTCGCCCTGAATCACCGGCGTGTTGATGACCGCGTGCAGCGCCTCGGTGAGCAGCTCGCTGTCGCTGGTGCTCTTCCACAGCACGGTCGAGGCCGGGCGATCGCGGTTCAGGCCCAGCATCAGCGCGCCGTTGTAGAACGACGAGACGAGCAGCCGCTCGCCGCTCCGCACAGGCGTGGCGACGCTCATCCCGTAGTCGGCGCGGACCGGCTGCTCCCAGTAGACCTCCCCCGACGCCGGATCGAGCGACGCCACGGCAGCCGGGTGCCACACGATGAGCTGGCGCACGCCGCCGGCCTCGATGACGAGCGGCTGCGAGTAGCCGGGCTCGGTGTCCGACGCCAGCGCCCGCCACACCTCTTCGCCCGTCCGCTTGTCGAACGCGACGACCTTGGCGCCCGGCCGCCCGCCCACCAGGCCGATGAGCAGCTCGCCGTCCACCAGCGGCGCGCCGCTCATGCCCCAGGCAGGCAACTGGGCGTCGTAGTCGGCCACGTAGTCGCGGCGCCACAGGACGTCGCCGGTCGCTACGTCCAGGCAGTACAGAATGCCGCTGGCGCCCAGGACGTACACGCGGTCGCCGTCCACCGTCGGCGTGGCGCGCGGGCCGACCGCCCACGTGAAGATGAGGCCGGTGTAGTCGGCGTCCCACTCCCGGGTCCAGAGAATCTCGCCGGTCGCCTCGTCCAGCGCCACGGCCCGCTCGACCACCGCCATGCTCTGCGCGGAGCGGTCCGCGTCGACAACGAAGACGCGCCCGCCCGCCACCGCCGGGCCGGCGTAGCCGGCGCGGATCGGCGTGCGCCAGCGCACGTCGAGGCCGCCCGCGGGGAAGGCGTCGAGAATGCCGGTCTCCTGCCACACGCCGAGTCGGCCCCTGCCGCGCCACTCGGGCCAGTCCTCCGCCGCCGCCGGCGCGATCCCCAGCGCCAGCACCATCCAGGCTCCGAAAACCGTTGCTCGCATCTCCTGCTGGTCTCCCTGCAACAGGCGGCCCCGCGGCCGCCCGGCGCCCGGCGCCCGGCGCCGACAATTCAAGCATCCCAAGTGTAACTCCCGGTCCTTCAACCGCGGGCGGCCTGCAAGCTCCGTGATACGGTAGAGTCGATGGACGATGTCCTCCCCTGGCTGACGCCGGCCCTGATAATCGGACTCTTCGGTTGGCTGCGGGCCGACTTCCGTAACCTGCGCCAGGAAGTCAACCAACGCTTCGACGGCTTCAAGCAGGACATCGACCAGCGCTTCCAGGACGTCAACCAACGCTTCGACGGCCTCAAGCAGGACGTCGACCAGCGCTTCGACGGCGTCAAGGCCGAAATCGTCAGGAACCTCGAAAACATCGACAGACGGTTCGACAGCCTCACCCGAGACATGAACAAGCGGTTCGACGAGGTCAACCGCGAGCTCGCGGACCTGCGCGAGCGCATGGCCAAGCTCGAAGGCTCCCTCGAGGGCTTCCTCGCCGGTCGCCGCGACCGCGACGCCGCGTAGACGTCGATCGCGACTGCCGTTCGCGCTGCGGGTCAGAGAGCGACGTTCGATGCGCAGGATTGCGGCGGTGCTCATCCTGCTGCCGCTCGCCGCGCGCCCGCTGGCGGCCGACGACCTCCAGTCGTGGACGGACGTCGAGCTCCGCGTCCTCGAAGCGGGCCGGATCGCCTGGACTATCGGGGGCGTTGCCCGCGTTCGGGACTCGCTGGGCAGCGTGTACGACCGGCGCACCCAGACCGACGTCGACGTCGCGCTGACCGATCTCCTGACCGCGACCTTCGGCTACATCCTGCGGAACCACGTGCCGGCCGGTTCCCGCTTCGACTGGAACCACCGCCTGCACGCGGGGCTGACCTATCCGATCCTGCGGCGGGGCGTCCGAGTGGAGGGCACGACGCTGTACGAGCGGCACATCGGCCGGCCGGACGTCCCCGACTTCAACCGCTACCGCCAGCAGGTCGAGCTGGAGCGCCCCCGCGCGCGGGTGTCGCCCTGGTTCTACCAATCGGTGGCCTTCAAACGGCGGGGCTTCGTGCGCTCCCGGTCGCGGATGGGTGTGCGCTGGAGCTTCACCTCCGGTCATTCGGTACGGGGCGGGTATCAGTACGAGTCCATCAGGGAAGGCGCGACCTGGCGACCGCGGCACGCGATCTACTCGGAGTGGAACTTCGATCTGAACGCGAGCGACGCGGCTGCGCCGTAGCCGGCAGCCGCCGGCCCGTGCCGGGACGGATCCAATGCAGTGGATTGATCCAACGGTTTGAACCGGACCGCCGCCGTTGGCTTCCCACCGAGCCCCGTTTTTCGGGGGTCTGGCGCACGCCGAACACTGGGCACACACTTTGCACGTTTGCGGCCTTCGTGCTCGGGCATCGACTGACGATTCGGAACCGCGTGGATACCCGAGACGAAACCACGGGATTCGCTGTTGCGGCATGGTGCCGGGCAGCGGACACGCTGGCCGGCAGGCCAGACTTAACGCGGGAGGTGGCGGTGCAGCGGAGAGGCGTTCTGGCGGCAGTTTCGTTGGTTCTGTCGATATTCCTGCTGCTTCCGGCGGGCGCGGCCGCCCAGACCGGCAGCATCTCGGGCCAGGTGGTGGACGAAACCGGAGGCGTCCTCCCCGGCGTCACGGTGGAGGCGGCCAGTCCGGCGCTGATCGAGGGCGTCCGGACCGCCTTCAGCGACGGGTCGGGCCTGTACACCCTCGAGGCGCTGCGGCCCGGCACCTACACCGTCACGTTCGTTCTGCCCGGCTTCAGCACGTTCGTCCGCGAGGGCATCGAGATCGTCACCGGGTTCTCGGCCAACGTCGACGCCACGATGACCGTCGGCGCGGTCGAGGAGACGGTCACCGTCTCCGGCGCGAGCCCGGTCATCGACGTGCAGAACGTCGTGCACCAGGAGAACATCTCCAACGAGACCCTGGAGATCCTGCCCACCGGCCGGACCTACTCGGGCTACGCCGCGCTCACCGTCGGCGCGCAGACCGACATCCTGGGCGGCGGCCAGGACGTCGGCGGCAGCGTCGGCGACACCTGGGGCACGGTCATCATCCACGGCAGCGCGACCTACGACGGCGAGGTCATGTGGGACGGCATGTCGGTGACGGCCTCGGTCACGTCCGGGGGCGGCACGGGCAAGATGTTCTTCGCCAACCAGGCGGCGGTCGAGGAGGTCGTGATGGCCACCGGCGGCATGGACGCCGAGACGGGCTTCGGCGCCATCGCCATGAACTACATCCCCCGCGAGGGCGGCAATCAGTTCAGCTTCTACGGCATCGCCACCGGCACGAACGAGAACATGCAGGCCCTGAACTGGAACGAGTCGCTCGGGGCGCGCGGGCTCGACGAGAGCCAGGTGCAGGGGCTCAAGAAGAACTGGGACTGGGGCGCCGGCTTCGGCGGGCCGCTCGTCCGCGACCGGCTGTGGTTCTACACGGCGCACCGCTGGTGGGGGTCGCAGGCATACGCGACGGGCAGCTACCACAACGGGGCGCCGCGCGACATGCCGTACGGCGCGGCGTTCTACGAGCCCGACTTCGACCGGCCGACCGAGCAGGAGAGCACCACGCGCGACAACAGCATCCGCCTGACGTGGCAGGCGAGCGAGCGCAACAAGATCACCTTCTCGCACGCCGACCAGGGCCACTGCCTGTGCCAGTTCTGGTCGGTCTACGGCACCGTCGACCACAACGCCTCGCTGGACTACGACTACTCGGACATCCGCAACACGCAGGCCTCCTGGACCATGCCGGCGAGCAACCGGCTGCTGTTCGAGGCGGGGGTCTCGATGACCCGGCCCGCGGGCGACCCGAAGCCGCAGCCCGAGGTGATGCCCAACGACGTCGGGGTGCAGATCGCGAGCCAGGGCATCAACATCAACGCGCTCATGTGGCTCGGCGCGAACACGCCGGCCATCTACGGGCAGGGCAACAACTTCCCCAACTTCACCGCGCGCGCCTCGATGTCGTACGTGACCGGGTCGCACAACTTCAAGGTGGGCATGACCCGCACCCACGTGGGGGAGAACCACCCGGCGTCCTACCTTCAGAACCACCGGGCCTACCGCTTCAGCGAGCCCGGGGTTCCGGATTTCGTCTTTCAATACGCCTCCCCGACGGCGTCCTACCAGGAGGCGGTCCTGACGGGGATCTACGCGCAGGACCAGTGGACCATCGACCGGCTGACGCTCAACCTCGGGGTGCGCTACGACCACCTCAACGGCTGGGTTCCCGAGCAGACGAGCCCGGTCGGCGCGTACGTGCCCGCCGTCCACACCGAGCGGCTGGACAACTTCCCCAACTACCGCGACCTCGGCGCGCGGCTGGGCGCCGCCTACGACCTGTTCGGAGACGGCCGGACGGCGCTGAAGTGGAACTCGGGCCGCTACGTGAACGCCATCGGCACGATCCTGGCGCAGGCCAGGAACCCGCTCGAGTCGATCATCCGCAACACGACCCGGTCCTGGGACGACCACAACGGGGACCTGATTCCGGACTGCGACTTCACCATCCTGCACCAGGCGAACGGCGAGTGCGGGGCGGTCGTCCACCCGGAGTTCGGCACGCCCCGCGTGACCCGCTCGTTCGCCCCGGGCGTGCTCAGCGGCTGGAACAACCGGCGGGCCAACTGGCAGCACTCCGTCGGCATCCAGCACGAGCTGCTCGAGGGCCTGTCGATCGAGGTGGCCTACTTCCGCCGCAACAACATGAACTTCCTCGTGGCCGACAACCTCAACATCGGGCCGGAGCACTTCAACCCGTTCACCATCATCGCCCCCACCGATCCGGTGCTCGGAGAGTACAGCGGCCAGGTGATGGAAGGCCTGTACGCCATCAGCCCGGAAGGGGCCGCCCTCGGCACCAACAACCAGATGGTTCCCGCCAGTGACTTCGGGGACATGTGGGAGACCTTCAACGGGATCGACTTCATCTTCGACGGGCGGTTTCCCAACGGCGTCACGCTCGCCGGCGGCATCGCCACGGGGGCGTCGGAAGTCTACGAGTGCTTCGTCGTCGACGATCCGATGCAGAACCGGGACGGATACTGCAACTTCGCGCCGGCCTGGAGCGACAGGACGCAGTACAAGCTCAACGGCTCGGTGCCGCTGCCGTACGACATGGCCTTCTCGTTCGTGTTCCAGAGCATTCCGGGCGAGCGCCGGTTCGCCAACTATGCGGTCGCCCGCCAGATCGACCGCGTCGAGCGGGAGCTCGGTCACGACCTGCTGGCACCGTTCAACGTCCCGCTGTTCCCCGGCGGCATCGGGTTCTACAGCGACGCCCGGGGCGGCACCCTGACGACTTCCCGGTACGTCGACAACTCCGTCCAGTGGGAGCCGCAGGTGAACCAGCTCGATCTGCGACTCACCAAGATCCTGCGCTTCGGCGGGGGGCTCATCCGGGCCAACGTCGACGTCTTCAACATCTTCAACGCCGGCGCCGTCACCCGCGTGATCGACACCTACACCACCCCGGCCGACTACCCGCGCGTGACCGGGATCATGAACGGCCGCCTGCTCAAGTTCGGCGCGACCATCGACTGGTAGGTCGAGCCGCAGTCCACTCGGCGATTCCGCAGGGCGGGGGGCAACCCCCGCCCTGTTGTTTTGTACGACCGGCGGCGCCCCAATTCGGTCGCTCCATCTGCCGCGCCCCTCCGCGTTCTGCTCGCTCCTCCCCCTCCATCGCGGCCTGCGGGTGCGCGGGCTGCGCGACGGCCGAACACCGATTTTCGGGCTTGACGCAGGCCGAAGAACAGGCACACACTTGCCCTCTGACGGGACGGCAGGGCTCGAGCGTCGACACGCGGTTCAGCGTGTCGATTCCGAGCCGAAGCCACACGGAATTCGTCGTACGGCGTTTGGTGCGTAGGTGGCGGACAGGCTGGCGGCGGAGCCGGCCTCAATGCGGGAGGTAGACCATGCACCGGAGAGTCGTTCTGGCGGCGAGTTCGTTCGTCTTGTCGTTGTTCCTGCTTCTTCCGGCGGGCGCGGCAGCGCAGACCGGCAGCATCGCGGGCCAGGTGGTGGACGAGACCGGAGGCGTCCTCCCCGGCGTTACCGTGGAGGCGGCCAGTCCGGCGCTGATCGAAGGCGTGCGGACCGCCTTCAGCGACGGGTCGGG
>JAAXGX010000060.1 GCA_012271165.1 Vicinamibacteraceae bacterium
GGCCTTTTGCCACGGGCTGCTAGGTGCGGCCGGCCGCGGTCGAGCCCCGGCGGAACTGCTTGCTGAGCGCCAGCTCCTGGCGCTGGTAGGACGAGCCGATCGACTTGCCGTAGATCTTGTCGGGCACGTCGAGCACGCGGCTGTAGACGAGGCGGCCCACCACCTGGCCGTGCTCGATCACGAACGGCACCTCGTGCGCCCGCACCTCCAGGACGGCGCGGGTGCCCTTGATGTCGCCCTCGACGCCGTAGCCGAAGCCCGGATCGAAGAAGCCCGCGTAGTGGATCCGGAACTCGCCGACGGACGGGTCGAACGGCACCATCTCCGCCGCGTAGCCCGGGGGCACGCGGACCCGCTCGCGCGAGACCAGGATGTAGAAGTCGCCCGGATTGAGGATCAACCGGTCGCCCGGACAATCGCGGATCTCCTCCCAGAACTCGCCGATCTCGTACTCGCCGACGCGGCTGAGATCGACGAGCCGCGCGTTCTGCTTGCCCCGGTAGGCGACCACGTCGCGGACGCCGTCGCCGCGCAGGCTGACCGACAGCTCGACACCGTCCCGAATGCTCGCCACGGACGACTTCTCGTCGTCCAGATAGATGAGCTCCTCCTTTCCGTCCAACTTACGCAATTCGCGATCAGTCAATTCGGCCCGCCCCCGAATGAAACGTATCTGGGACAGGCTCAGCCCGGGGCGGACGATTACGGGAAACGTCCGAGGCATGATCTCCGCGTACAGCGGTCCCCGATAGTCATCCGGAACGCGCTCGAATTCCGAGCCGCCGTCCGTGATCAGGCGCGTAAAGACATCCAAACGTCCGGTGGTGCTCTTCGGGTTCGCCTTGGCCGCTAGCCCCTCTTCGCGAAGATCCAGCTCCTCCATCAGCGGTACCAGGTATACGACGCCCCGCTCCAGGACGGCAGGACTACGGCTCGTCAGGTCGAGCTTCGCCAGCGACAGGTGGCGGAGCTTTGCCTCGACCGGCGCGTTGCCGGGCAGGAAGCTGGCCTGCAAGCGGTGGGCGCGGTCTCCCAGTCGCAGGTCGAGGCTGGCGGGTTGGATTTGCGCGGCGTCGATGGGTTCGGACGCCCGTATTCGCTTGTCGTCGATCAGTACCCGTATCGACTGCGACGGCAATACGCCCTTGTTGGAGGGCAGCTCGCGTCTCGAACTCTCTTCTTCCTCGTAGCCAGGAAGCCGCCCAGTCATGTCGTCCGCCAAGTCACTCCCTCTGCTCGCCAGCGGCCGGCGCGCGGCTCGCGCGCCCGACCCACTCTACAATGTCACGCGATGCGCGTCCTGTTCCTGCACAACAACTTCCCGGCCCAGTTCGGCACGCTCGCCCGCTACCTGTCGGAGCACGGGCACGACGTCACCTTCGCCACGTGCTGGGAGGGCACGCCGCCGGACTGGGTGCGCCTGGTGCGCTTCAGCCCGCACCGCCAGGTCGGTGCCAAGCAGCACCCCTACCTGGTCTCCACGGAGGGCGCCGTGCTCCTCGGCCAGGCGTTCGCGCGCGCCGCGTGGCAGCTCAGGGCCGAGGGCTACGCGCCCGACTGCATCGTGGCGCATGCCGGCTCGGGCGTCGGCCTCTACGCCCGCGACGTCTGGCCGGAGGCGCGCTGCGTCGGCTACTTCGAGTGGTACTACCGGTCGCGCGGCGCGGACGTCGGCTTCCTCCGCGACGAGGTATCGCCGGACAACCAGCACCGCGTCCGGACCCGCAACGCCCCCGTCCTGCTCGACCTCGCCGCCAGCGACGTCGGCATCGTGCCCACGGCGTACCAGGCCGCGCAGTTCCCGCCCGTCGCGCGGCCGCGGCTGATCGTGCAGCACGACGGCGTCGATACCGAGTACATCGCACCGCGGGAGCAGCGGCTGGCGCTGCCCGGCCTCGACCTGACCCACGTCGACGAGATCGTCACCTACGTGGCGCGGAGCCAGGAGCCCTACCGCGGCTTTCCGCAGGCGATGATGGCCTTCGCCGAGGTGCAGAAGCGCCGGCCCGGCGCCCACGTCGTGGTCGTCGGCGAGGATCGGGTGGCCTACGGCAAGAGCCTGCCGGACGGCGACACCTACCGGCAGAAGATGCTGCGCGAGCTCGACCTCGACCTCGACCGCATCCACTTCACCGGCCTGCTGCGGCGCGATCACTACCGCGACGTCCTGCTGGCCTCCTCCGTGCACGTCTACCTCACCATACCCTTCGTGCTCTCGTGGTCGATGATCGAGGCGCTGAGCGCAGGCTGCGTCCTGATCGCGTCGGACACCGATCCGGTGCGCGAGGTCGTGCGCGACGGCGACAACGGGCTGCTCGTCGACTTCTTCGACACCGGCCGGCTGGCCGACCGGATCTGCGACGTGCTGGAGCGCCCGGACGCGGTCGCCGAGGTGCGCGGGAACGCCCGGCGCACGGCCGTGGAGCGCTACGCGGCCTCGCGGCTGGTGCCGCAGCGGGCCAAGCTGCTCGAGCTGGCCGCGGCCGGGCTGCTGGGCGACGCCGGCCCTTGAGCCGGCACGGGGTTCGCGCGGGCCGCGTCGCCGGTCAGTACAGCAGGTAGGGCGCCCGGCGGCGGCGCCAGGCCCGCTCGCCGGCGGCCCAGCCCGCCGCGACGGCCGCCGGATCCTCGCCGGCCAGGATGCGCTCGAGCGCGGCGCGCGATCCCAGCAGATGGACCGTCCCGTCCACCTCGAGCCGGTCGCCGTGCAGCCGGTGCAGCGCGGCCGCGATCTCCAGGCCGACGCGGACCGGCTCGAGGGCGTCGCGGTCGGTGACGATGATCTGCACGCCGCCGCACGGCTGCCCGGCGTAGCGGCTGCTCCGCGGCGAGAACGTGACGGGATAGAAGCGCGCGCCCGGCAGGCGGCGCGCATTGAGCCGGCGCGCCAGCGCGGCGCCGTCGACCCACGGCGCGCCGAGGCGCTCGAACGGCGTGTCGGTGCCCCGGCCCACCGACAGGTTCGCCCCCTCGATGGCGCCGATGCCGGGATACAGCGCGGCCTGGGTGACGGTGCGGATGTTCGGCGAAGGGTTCACCCACGGCAGGCCGGTCTCGTCGAACCACAGCTCCCGGCGCCAGCCCCCGAGCTCGACGACGTCCAGGTTCACCCCGAGCCGGCGCTCGGCGTTGAACAGCCGGGCCAGCTCGCCGAGTGTCAGGCCGTGGCGCACGGGCAGCGACAGATAGCCGGTGAACCCCTGCTCGCTCGCGTCGAGCGGCGGCCCCTCGACAGCCTCGCCGGTGATGGGGTTGGGCCGGTCGAGCACGACGACGCGCAGCCCGCGCTCGGCTGCCGCCTCCATGGCGTAGGCCATCGTCGCGGCGTAGGTGTAGAAGCGGGCGCCCACGTCCTGCAGGTCGACGACTATCGTGTCGACGCCGTCCAGCATGCGCGCGGTCGGCCGGCGCGTCGAGCCGTAGAGGGAGTAGATCGGCAGCCCCGTCTCCGGCTCACGCGCATCGGCCACGGCCTCGTCGACGTCGCCGCGGAAGCCGTGCTCCGGGCTGAGCACCGCCCGCACCTCCACCGCCGGCGCGGCCCACAGCAGATCCAGGGTGCGGGCGCCGTCCCGCGCCCGGCCGGTCTGGTTGGTGAGCAGCGCCACCCGGGCGCCCCGCAGCCTTGCGAACCGCTCGCCGCGCAGCACGTCGATGCCGGCCCGGACCTCGGCGTCGCGGCCCGCCCCCGCCGCCGGGTCGGCGCCGGCCGCGCGGGCCGTGAGGGCGGCCGCCGCGAGCGTCGCGACCTGCGCGCGCAGGGCCCGCACGTCGCCTTCCCCGTCGGGATGCACCCGGCTCGACAGCAGGATCACGAGCGTGTCGCTGGCCGGATCGATCCAGATCGACGTGCCGGTGAAGCCCGTGTGGCCGAACGAACCGATCGGGAACAGGTCCCCGCGGCTGCCGGCGTAGCGGGAATCGATGTCCCACCCCAGGCCCCGCCGGTCGCGCAGCCCGGGCGGCGTGGCCGGCGACGTCATGCGCGCGACGGTCAGCGGCGCCAGGAGGCGCGCGCCGCCGAGCGCGCCATCCGCGAGCAGCAGCGCGCCGAAGCGCGCCAGGTCCGACGCGGTGCCGAAGAGCCCGGCGTGACCCGCCGCGCCGCCCATGCGCCGCGCCGTCGGGTCGTGCACGACGCCGCGCAGCATCGCCGCGCCGCCGCCCGTGCACGGCCACTCCAGGCCCGCGCACGCCTCCGTCGGCGCGATGCGCGCGCGCAGCCGGGGCGGCGGACGAAACATCGTGTCGTCCATGCCCAGCGGCCCGAAGATGCGGCGCGCCGCGAACGTCTCCAGCGGCAGGCCGCCGACGCGCGCCACGAGCTCGCCCAGGAGCACGAAGTTGAGGTCGCTGTAGAGGAAGCGCGAGCCGGGCGGAGCGACCGGGCGCTCGTCGAACGCCTGCCCGACGGCCGTCTCGTAGCCCTCGAACTCGCGCTCGAGATCGAACCCGGCCCGCAGGCCCGAGACGTGGGTCAGGAGCTGCTCGACCGTGATCTCCGCCTTGCCGTGGCGCCCGAACCCTGGGAGATAGCGCGCCACCGGCGCGCCGAGCCTGACCCGCCCCTCGTCGACGAGCATCATGACGGCTGTCGTCGTCGCGACCACCTTGGTCAACGAAGCGAGGTCGAAGATCGTGTCGACCGTCATCGGCTCGGGCGCCGGGACCACGGCCCGGCGGCCGAACGCCTTGCGGTAGACCGTGTGGCCCGCGTGCCACACCAGCACGACGGCCCCTGGCAGGTCGCCCGCGGCGACGGCCGCGCCGACCGCGCCGTCGATGCGGGCGAGCAGCGTCCGGTCGATCCCTTCAGCGGCGGTCCGCGCCCGGACCGGGTGCCCGGCCGCGGCGGCCGCGAGCGCGAGGGTCGCGAGCAGCCCGGCGAGGAGCGGGCGTCCGGGAAGCCGGCTGGGGCGGTGGGGGCCGCGCATCGGGATACCGGCTATACTACCGGACCATGCAGTTGCGCCTCCCGGCGGTCCTGGCCGTCTCGTTCTGCGTATGGCTTGCGCCCGCTGCTGCGCTGGCGCAGTCGGGCCTGGTCCAGGGCCGCGTGCGCGCGCCCGACGGCACGCCGATCGAGGACGCGCGGGTGACCGGCGAGAACCTGCGCAGCGGCCGGACGGTCAACGACCGGACCAACAACGCGGGGCGCTTCGCGTTTATCGGCCTCACGCGCGGCCCGTGGCTCTTCACGATCGAGAAGTTCGGCTACGAGACCGCCACCGGCATCTCCAACATCTTCCGCTCGGGCCGGACCCGGATGACGTTCGTCATGGAGGTCGATCCCCTCCGGCCGCCGGTACCCGAGACCGGCGTGCTGGCGGGCATTGCCGCCGGCGAGCTCCAGGAGAGCCTCGACGCGGCCCACGCCCGCTTCGACCGCCGCGACTTCGACGGAGCGATCGACGCCTACGAGACGCTCCTCGAGCGGGTTCCCCGGCTGACGAGCCTGCACCTGCAGATCGGGCACGCGTACATGGAGAAGCGCGACTACGAGCGGGCGCTGGCCGCCTACCGCGCGGTGCCGGCCGATACGCCGGCCGCCGCCGAGGCCGCGTCGGCCATCGCGGGGCTCGAGACGGCCGTCGACGCCGACCGCTGACGCCCCGAGTCCCACGGCCGCTTAACGCGTCCCCGGCGCCCAATTAGCGCAACGTCGATGCCGATAATTCCACTTTTTCCGCAGCTACTATGCTGGAAAACGGAAATCACTCGAGCGCGTCGTAGACGAGGGTCTGGAACTCGCGCTCGAGGTCGTACGCGGCAAACGGGTTGATCTGGGTCCAGACCAGGCCGATCAGCTCCGCTTCCGGGTCGATCCAGAAGAAGGTGTTGGCGGCGCCGGCCCAGCGGAAGACGCCCTCGTTGTCCGGCTCGGGCGACGCGGCGGCGTCGACGACCACCGCGAACCCCAACCCGAAGCCGTAGCCCGGGCTCAGATACGTTCCGAGCTGAATCGGCACCAGCGCCTCCGGCAGCCGGTTCGAGCGCATCATCTGCACCGTCTCGGGCGCCAGGAGGCGCGTGTCGCCCAACTGGCCGTCCTGCAGCAGCATCTGCGCGAAGCGGATGTAGTCGGACGCCGTGGAGGTGAGACCGCCGCCGCCCGACAGCCAGGGCGGCGGCTGCGTGTACTCGCCCTCCACCGGCGAGTCGACCAGGGCGAGCGCGCCGTCCTCGACGGCGTAGTGACCCGTGAAGCGGCCGAGCTTGTCCGCGGGCACGACGAACGCGGTGTCGTCCATGCCCAGCGGCCCGAGGATGCGGTCCTGGAAGAACGCGTCGAGCGGCTGCCCGGACGCGACCTCGACGACGCGGCCGAGGATGTCGGTCGATATGCTGTAGTTCCAGCGGTCGCCCGGGCTGGCCAGCAGCGGGAGCTCCGCCGCCAGCCGGGCGAAGTCGTCGAGCCCCTCGGCGCGGGTGAAGAAGCCCGACTCGCTGTAGAGGCGGTCGACCGGATCGTCGCCGAAGAAGCCGTAGGTCAGCCCGGAGGTATGAGTCAGCAGGTGCTCGACCGTGATCGGCCGCTCCGGCGCCGCGCGCTCGCCGCCAGGCGTGAGGACCGTCACGTCGGCAAACTCGGGAATGAAGGTCGCGACCGGCTCGTCCAGGGCGGCGGCGCCTTCCTCCACCAGCATCATCGTCGCCACGCTGGTGATCGGCTTGGTCATCGAGTAGATGCGGAAGATGTCGTCCGGCTCCAGCGGATCGCCCGCCTCCAGGTCGCGCAGGCCGACGGCGTCCCAGTGCGCGACCTGCCCGCGCCGCGCAACCAGCGTCATCACGCCGGCCGCGCGGCCGTCGTCGACGTAGGCCTGCATGGCCGGGCGGATGCGGGCCAGCCCTTCCGCGGACAGGCCGGCGCCGTCAGGGCCGGCGAGCGGCAGGCCCGCGGGCTCCGCGTGGTCCGCTTCAGCGGCCGGCGGCGGCGGCGGATCGCTGGTCATCTCCGAGGATCCGCACGCGGCGGCGGCGGCGAGCACGGCGAACGCGAGGGCAAACCGGGCTGCTGTTCGAGGCATGCTCAAGAGTGTATCGTGCGGGCCGATGATCGGATATATACTGGAATGCACATCCAGCAAAGAGGAGTGATGCCATGCCCCGTCTACAGCACGTAGCTCGTCATCTCATCTTCGCGGCGCTGCTGCTCGGCCTCGCGGCGCCCGCGCTGGCCCAGAGCGGCCGCATGGCCGGCCGGGTGGTGGACGGCGAGACCGGCGATCCCATCGTGGGCGCCCAGATCACGATCCAGAAGCCCGGCGACGACACGCGCGAAGCGTTGACGGACGACGACGGCCGCTTCTCGCTGATCGGCTTCTCGAGCGGCCAGTGGCAGGTGTACGTACGCGCCGAGGGCTACCAGGACGACCTCGGCAACGTGAACGTCACCCAGTCCACGTCGCCGGCGGTGGACTTCCGGCTCAACCGGGTGCGGCACGCGCTGGTGCAGGCGCTCGGCGAGGACGCGATGGAGGGGCTCGATCCCGACGAGATCGAGGCCGAGCTCGAGGCGGCCGACGCGGCGTTCAACGCCGAGGACTGGGACGGCGCCATCGCGGGCTACACGTCGCTCATGGAGAAGCTGCCGCAGCTCACGAACCTCTACTCCCAGATCGGCCAGGCCTACCGCGCCCGCGGCGACTACCAGCAGGCGCTCGAGGCCTTCGAGGCGCGGCTGGCTGTCGAGCCCGACAACCAGAACGTAAGCGCGGACATCGCGCGGACGAAGCTGGCGATGGGCGACTTCAGCGCCCAGGAGGAGCTCACGGCGGCCGCCTCCGGGCTCGACGCGTCGCGCGAGGACCTCTACAACCTGGGCGAGCTCGAGTTCGCGCAGGGCGCCGTCGACGCCGCCGCCGGGTGGTACGAGAAGGCCGCGATGGTCGACCCCAACTGGGCCCTGCCGGTCTTCAAGCTGGCGCTGGTGGCGCTCAACAAGGGCGACTTCGAAGGGGCCAAGGAGCACTTCCGGCGGGTCGTCGAGCTCGACCCGAACTCCGAGGAGGGGACGCAGGCGTCGGCGACGCTCGCGGCCCTGCCCTGACGCGGCCCCGCAGCGATTGAGCAAGGTGCGGGGGTCGGGTCCCCCGCCCTTTTTTTGTACGGCCCGCGCTGCGCCGACGCACGCGGGCCGGCGAGGCATCGCAGATGACACAGTTCCGGTCGGCGGCGGTGCTGGGCGCCGGCACCATGGGGGCGCAGATCGCGGCGCACCTGGCGAATGCGGGCGTGCCGGTGCTGCTCCTGGATCTCGACGCGCGGACCGCCGCCGCGGGGCTCGAGCGCGCGCGGGCGCTCAAGCCCGACCCCTTCTTCACGCGCGGCGCGGCGCGCCTGGTGGCCACCGGCGGGTTCGACGCCGATCTGCCGCGGCTGGCCGAGTGCGACTGGATCGTCGAAGCCGTCGTCGAGCGGCTCGACGCCAAGCGCGAGCTGCTGGCGCAGGTCGAGGCGCACCGCCGGGCGGACGCCGTCGTCAGCTCGAACACGTCCGGCATCCCCCTCGGGCTCATCGCGGAGGGGCGCTCGCCCGAGTTCCGGCGCCACTGGCTGGGCACGCACTTCTTCAATCCGCCGCGCTACCTGGCGCTGCTCGAGCTCATTCCGACCGCCGACACCGACCCCGCCGTCACCGACGCCGTCGGCCGCTTCGCCGATCGCGACCTGGGCAAGGGCGTGGTGATCGCCAGGGACACCCCCGGCTTCATCGCGAACCGCATCGGCCTGTACGCGGCGGCGCAGGCGCTCGAGCTCCTGACGAGCGGCCGCTTCACCGTGGAGGAGATCGACGCCCTGACCGGACCGGCGATCGGCCGGCCCCGGAGCGCCACGTTCCGGACGATGGACATCGCCGGCCTCGACATCCTGGCGCACGTCGCGCGCGACCTGAGCGAGCGCCTCGACGGCGAGGACGAGCGCCGCACGTTCCGGCCGCCAGAGCTCGTCGAGCAGCTCGTGGAGCGCGGCTGGACCGGCCAGAAGGCCGGCCAGGGCTTCTACCGCCGGGAGCGGACGCCGGACGGCAGCCGCATCCTGACGCTCGACCCGGCGACGCTCGACTACCGCGAGCGCCAGCCGGCCCGGCTGCCGGCGCTCGACGCGCTGCAGGGCGTCGAGGACGTCCGCGAGCGGGTGCGCGCGCTGTTCCGGGCCGACGGCCGCGTCGGCGAGCTCACGCGCGCGGCGCTCGGCCGGACGCTGCTCTACGCCGCCGCCGTGACGCCGGCGATCGCCGACTCGGTGGACGACGTCGACCGCGCCATGCGCTGGGGCTTCGGCTGGGAGCTGGGGCCGTTCGAGCTCTGGGAGACGCTGGGCGTGGACGCCGTGCTCGAGGCCTGCGAGGTGGCCGAGCCGCCTCCGCTGCTGCGGGACCTCGCCGCCGCCCGCGGCGAGCCGCCCCCGGACAGGTGGATCCTGAGCCGGGCGAAGGCCGAGCGGCCCGTCGTCCACCAGAATGCCGGCGCCAGCCTCGTGGACCTCGGCGACGGCGTGCTCGCCGTCGAGTTCCACTCGAAGCTGAACGCCATCGGCGGCGACACGGTCGAGATGCTGCGGCTGGGCGTGCAGGAGGCCGAGCAGAACTACGAGGCCCTGGTTGTCGGCAACGACGCCGCGGCGTTCTCGGCGGGCGCCAACCTGATGCTCATCCTGCTGGAGGCCGAGGAGCAGAACTGGGAGGAGATCGACCTGATGGTCCGGACCTTCCAGGGCGCGGTGACCGGCCTGCTCGACGCCGACGTGCCGGTGGTCGTGGCGCCCGCCGGCCTGACACTCGGCGGCGGGTGCGAGATCGCCCTGCACGGCGACCTCGTGCAGGCTGCGGCCGAGACCTACATGGGCCAGGTGGAGGTCGGCGTCGGCCTGGTGCCGGCCGGCGGCGGGACCAAGGCGCTCCTGGCGAGGGCCATGGCCTACATGCCGCGCGGCGCCCGGGACCCGCTCCCGCTGGTGCAGCAGGCGTTCGAGCTGATCGGCTTCGCGCGGGTCTCCACGAGCGCCGCGGACGCGAAGCTGCTGGGCCTGCTGCGGCCCGGCGACGGCATCACGATGAACCGCGAGCGCCTGCTGGCGGACGCCAAGGCGGGCGCGCTGCAGATCGCGCGCAACGGCTACCGCGCGCCGCGCGCGCGGCCGCCCATCCCGGTCGGCGGCGAGGGCGTGCGCGCGTCGCTGGAGCTCGGCGTGCACCTCGCCTGGCGGGGCGGCCGCATCAGCGACCACGACGCGCTCATCGGGCGCAAGCTCGCCAACATCCTGGCGGGCGGCGCGCTGCCCCACCCGGCGGCGGTGTCCGAGCAGTACCTGCTCGATCTGGAGCGCGAGGCGTTCCTCAGCCTGTGCGGCGAGGCCCGCACGCGGGAGCGGATGGCGCATACTCTGAAGACGGGCAAGACGCTCAGGAATTGAACTAGCGGTATGCTCGACGTCGGATCGGGACCGCCGGTTGTCGTGCTGCCCGGCGTGCAGGGGCGCTGGGAGTGGATGCGTCCGGCGGTCGGCGCGCTCGCCGAGCGCTGCCGCGTGCTGACCGACTCGCTGCCCGGCGAGCGCGGGAGCCTCGCCGGCCTCGATCCGGAGCGCGGCTTCGACCTGCACGTGGCCTGGGTCGACGCGCTGCTGGACCGCGCCGGCCTGCGCCGGGCCGTGGTGTGCGGGGTCTCGTAC
This sequence comes from Vicinamibacteraceae bacterium, assembly GCA_012271165.1. GTDB lineage: Bacteria > Acidobacteriota > Vicinamibacteria > Vicinamibacterales > UBA8438 > JAAXGX01. The sequence goes on from JAAXGX010000060.1 coordinate 10,678, forward strand.
GGCGGGCTGGTGGCGCTGCGCTATGCCGCCGTACGCCCCGAGCGCACCGCGGGGCTCGTCATCGTCTCGTCGCCGGCGCCCGCCTGGCGGCCGAACTGCCGCGTCGACTGGTACCTGGCCTGGCCCCGGCTCCTGTTCCCCGTCTTCGCCCTGTCGTCGCCGCGCCGGCTCTATCCCGAGATCAAGGCGGCGTTCCCCAACCTGCTGCGCCGCGGGCGGTTCGGCTTGCAGCACCTGTACCGCGTCACGCGCTACCCGTGCACGCCGGCGCCCATGGCGCAGCGGGTGCGGCTGCTCGCGGGCGCGGACTTCGCCGCCGACTGCCGCCGCGTCGCGGCGCCGGCGCTGGTGGTGACGGGCGACCCGGGGCTCGACCGCGTCGTGCCGGTCGAGAGCACCCGCACGTACGTCGAGGCGCTCGCCGGCGGGGCGGAGTACGCGCGCATCCCCCGCACGGGGCACATGGGACTGATGACGAGGCCGGAGCGGTTCCGCGACCTCGTGGGCGACTTCGCCGCCGTCCACGACGCGGCGGCGCCGGTCCCGCTGGCGGTGCCGGCCTGAGGGAGGATCTGGAGACATGACGGAAGCAGTCATCGTTTCTGCCGTGCGCACGCCGGTCGGCAAGGCGCCGAACGGAACGCTGCGCACCACGCGCCCCGACGAGCTGGGTGCGGTCGCCATCGCCGAGGCGCTCAGGCGCGCGCCGGGGCTCGACCCCGCGGAGATCGACGACGTCATCCTGGGCTGCGCCATGCCCGAGGCCGAGCAGGGCATGAACGTGGCGCGCATCGCCAGCCTGCGGGCCGGGGTGCCGGTCGAGAGCGCGGCGGTGACCATCAACCGCTTCTGCTCCTCCGGGCTGCAGGCCATCGCCTTCGCCGCCGAACGCATCGCCTGCGGCTCGGCGCGCACCATCGTCGCCGGCGGCACCGAGTCGATGAGCCTGATTCCGATGGGCGGGCACAAGATCGCGCCCAACCCGGAGCTGATGCGCGGCTACCCGGACGTCTACCTCAGCACCGGCCTGGTCGCGGAGAACCACGCCGTCCGGTCGCAAATCTCGCGCGAGGAGCAGGACGCCTTCGCCCTGCGCAGCCACGAGCGCGCCGTCGCCGCGCTCGACGGCGGGCGTTTCGCGGACGAGACCACCCCCGTCACCGTGCGGGCCGTCGGCGGCAACGGCCGGGCGCCGCGCGTCGCGGAGCGCACCTTCAGCGCCGACGAGGGCCCGCGGCGCGACACCTCGGCGGAGGCGCTGGCCGGGCTGCGGCCCGCCTTCCACGCCCGGGGTTCCGTCACGGCCGGGAACTCGTCGCAGATGAGCGACGGCGCCGCGGCGGTCGTGGTGACCTCGGCCGAGCGGGCGGCGGCCGCGGGGCTCGCCCCGCTCGGCCGGTTCGTGGCGTTCACCACGGCGGGGGTGCCGCCCGAGCTGTTCGGCCTCGGCCCCGTGCCGGCCATCCGCAAGGTCCTGAAGCTGGCCGGCCTGACGCTCGACGACATGGACCTCGTGGAGCTCAACGAGGCCTTCGCCGCGCAGGCGCTGGCCTGCCTCAAGGAGCTGCCGATCGACCCGGACCGGCTGAACGTCAACGGCGGAGCGATTGCGTTGGGGCATCCCCTCGGATGCACCGGGGCCAAGCTGACGACGACGCTGCTCCACGAGCTGCGCCGCCGCCAGGGTCGCTACGGCCTGGTCACGATGTGCGTCGGCGGCGGCATGGGCGCCGCCGGCATCTTCGAGCGAGCGTGAGAGATGACGACAACAACCATCACGACGGCACGACGCGGCGGCGCCTGGCTGCTCGACGACGTCCCCCCGGCCGAGTCGTTCACGCCGGAGCGGATGAGCGAGGAGCAGCGGCTCATCGACCAGACCACGCGCGAGTTCGTGGTCAACGAGGTGGTCACGCAGAACGACCGGCTCGAGACGAAGGACTGGGACCTGGCCCGCCGCCTGCTGCGCCGCTGCGGCGAGCTCGGGCTGCTGGGCACCGACGTGCCGGAGGAGTACGGCGGCATCGCGCTCGACAAGGTCAGCGCGGCGATCGTCGCCGGCCGGCTCGGCCAGTCGGGCTCGTTCAGCACGACGTTCGGCGCGCAGACCGGTCTCGCCATCCTCCCGATCCGCATGTTCGGCACCGCGGATCAGAAGCGGCGGTACCTGCCGAAGCTGGTGACGGGCGAGTGGGTCGGCGCCTACTGCCTGAGCGAGGCGGGGTCGGGGTCCGACGCGCTGGGCGCCAAGACGCGCGCCGTGCGGCGGCCGGACGGCAGCTTCGTGCTCAACGGCGAGAAGATGTGGATCTCGAACGGCGGGTTCGCCGATCTGTACGTCGTCTTCGCGAAGGTGGACGGCGAGCACTTCACCGCCTTCCTCGTGGAACGCGGCTTCGAGGGCGTGAGCAGCGGCGCGGAGGAGCACAAGATGGGCCTCGCCGGCTCGTCGACCACCCCGGTCATCCTGCAGGACGCGCGCGTGCCGGCGGAAAACCTGCTGGGCGAGATCGGCAAGGGCCACAAGGTGGCCTTCAACGTGCTCAACTACGGCCGCTTCAAGCTGGGGGCGGCCACGGTCGGCAGCTCGCAGGCGGCCATCGGGGAGGCCGCCCGCTACGCCGCCCAGCGCCGGCAGTTCGGCCAGCCGATCGCGAGCTTCGGCGCCATCAAGCACAAGCTGGGCGAGATGACGGTGCGCGCGTACGCCATCGAGTCGATGGTCTTCCGCACGGCCGGACTCATCGACGGGGCGCTGGAGGACCACGCCGCCGAGGACGACGACGCGCTCCTCGCGGCGCTCGAGGAGTACGCCGTCGAGTCGTCGATCCTGAAGGTGGCCGGCAGCGAGATCCTCAACTACATTCTGGACGAGAACATCCAGATCCACGGCGGCAACGGCTACGTCAAGGACTACCCGGCCGAGCGGCACTACCGCGACTCGCGGGTCAACCGGATCTTCGAGGGCACCAACGAGATCAACCGGCTGCTGATTCCGGGCATGCTCGTGCGGCGCGCGGTCCGCGGGCAACTGCCGCTGATCCAGGCCGCCCGGGATCTGCAGGACGAGCTGCTGAGCCCGCCGCCCCTCGACACCGGCGGGGACGGGCATCTGGCCGCCCAGGCCGGCGCGGTGGGGATGTTCAAGAAGGCGGGCCTGGCGGTGCTGGGCCTGACCATGCAGACCTACGGCGAGAAGCTGACCGACCAGCAGGAGCTGCTGTCGTTCACCGCCGACATCCTGATCGACGCCTACGCGGCCGAGAGCATGGTGCACCGGGCGCGGCAGGCGCACGACGGCGGAGCGGGCACGGCCGACCTGCAGGCCGACGCCGCCCGCGCCTTCGTCAGCGACGCGGCCGGGCGCATCGACGGCGCGGCCCGCTCGGCGCTGGCCGCGATGGCCGAGGGCGACGCGCTGCGCACGCATCTGGCGGCCCTGCGGCGGCTGCTCAAGGTGCCGCCGGTCAACACCGTCGCGATTCGCCGGCGGCTCGCCGATCAGACCGTCGAGCGGACAGGGTATATTTTCTGACGGCGATGACTGGAATGCTTCCCGGACGAACGGGCGTCGGCGCGGCGCTGGCCGCCGCCCTGCTGGTGGCCGGCGCGTGCAGCCCGCCGCCGCCGGACGAGGCCGGCTACGTCGAGCGACTGCTGGACGACCGCGCCTTCAAGGACGAGTTCTTCGCCAGCGGCCCGGACTCGCCGGTGCCGCTCGACCGGCGGTCGTGGATGCTGCCCGTCCGCTACTACGAGCCGGACCTCGCGTTCCGCGTGCCGGCCCAGCTCACCATTCCCGACGAGCAGCCGGTCTTCCAGGTCCCGACCTCGACCGGCCAGGTGCGTGCGATGCAGCGCGTGGGCACGCTCGAGTTCATGCTCAACGGCGAGCCGCGCACGCTGGCGGCGCTGGTCGAGCTGCCGGCGGCGGACGTGACGCGGCTCTTCGTCCCGTTCCGGGACGAGACGAGCGGCACGGAAACGTATCCGGCCGGGCGCTACCTCGACCTCGACCGCACGCCGACCGGCATCTACGACCTCGACTTCAACCGCGCGTACCATCCGACCTGCTACTACGACGAGGAGTTCGACTGCCCCTTCCCGCCCCCCGAGAATCGTCTCGACACCGCGGTGCGCGCCGGCGAGCGGCTGCCCCCGGAGGACGAGCAGCGGTTCCCCGTCGGGGGCGGCCCGCCTCCGGCGCCCGAGAGCCCGGATGCCGGCGGTGGCGGACAGTAGCGCGCGGCCCCCGTTGCGGGGGGTCGTCTTCGACTTCGACGGCGTCCTGGCCGACACCGAGCGGCTGCACCTGGGCGCCTACCAGGCGGTGCTGGCCGGCACGGGCCTGACGCTCGACACCGGCGCCTACTACAACCGCTACCTCGGCTACGACGACGTGGGGGTGTTCACGACCCTCGGCCGGGACCAGTGCCGGCCGCTCGGCGACGACGAGATCCGCGCGCTCATCGCGGCGAAGGGCCGCCACTTCGACGAGCAGGTCCGCGCCGGCGGCGTCCTGTATCCGGACGCGGCCGGCTGCATCCGGCGCCTGGCCGCCGAGCTGCCGCTCGCCATCGCCTCGGGCGCGCTGCACCACGAGATCGAGGCCATCCTGTCCGGCGCGGACGTCCGGCAGCACTTCCGCGCGATTGTCGCGGCCGACGACGTGGAGCGCTCGAAGCCCGCGCCCGATACGTACGCACGGGCGGTGGAGCTGCTGCACGGCAACGGGCCGGGCCTGGACCCATCGGCCTACCTGGCCGTCGAGGACTCGGTGTGGGGCATCACCGCCGCCCAGGCCGCGGGCCTGCCCTGCGCCGCCATCACGAACAGCTACCCCGCCGACGTCCTGACGGCCGCCGATCTGGTGCTCGGCAGCCTGAGCGAGCTGGAAGCCGTGGTGCTGCAGAAACTGGGCCGCAGCCCCGAAGTTGCGGGGCAAGGCCCCGTCTGAATGCAGCGCCGGCGCAGCCGGCGCAAGGCGCGCACAGCGCGCCTCGGCGGGAGTGGCGCGGGGCGTAGGGGTCCCCGCAAACGGACGCCGGGGGTCCGGGGCAAAGCCCCGTCTGATGGATGCCGCGCACAGCGCGCCTCGGCGCAAGTGGCGCGGGGCGCAGGGGTCCCCGCAAACGGACGCCGGGGGTTCGGGGCAAAGCCCCGTCAAATTAGAGATGATCTCGTCGAAGTTCATCCGCAAGTTCACGCAGGTGGCCAAGAGCCCGGATCCGGACCTGGCCACCGCCGCCCTGCTCATCGCGCGCCTCGAGTACCCGCGTCTCGACGCCTCGCGCTACCTCGCGCGCCTGGACGAGATGGGCGCGGCGGCGGCCGAGCGCCTGGACCGGGCACGGTCCACGGACCCGCTGCAGCGCCTCGAGACGCTCAACGGCTATCTCTTCGAGGAGCAGGGCTTCGCGGGCAACCGCAGCCGCCACGACGACCCGCGGGACAGCCTGCTGAACGCCGTGCTCGACCGGCGGACCGGCATCCCCATCACGCTGGCGCTGGTCTACATCGAGGTGGCCCGGCGCGCCGGCGTGCAGATCGACGGCGTGAACTTTCCGGGGCACTTCCTGCTGCGGATGCCGCACCGCATCGCCCGCGCGGACCACGTCGACACGGACCTGATCGTGGATCCGTTCCATGGCGGCGCCGTGCTCTCCGAGGCCGACTGCCGCCGGCTGCTGCACGATCACGTGGGCGAGCACGCCACGTTCAACCGCCGCCTGCTCATGCGCGCCACCAAGCTGCAGATCGTCATGCGCATGCTCGCGAACCTGAAACGGACGTACGTCAGGATGCGGTCGTTCCCGCAGGGGCGGAGCGTGACCGAGCTGCTGGTCGCCCTCGACCCCTCGGCCATGGCCGAGCTCCGCGACCGGGGGCTGCTGGCGTACCACCTCAACGACTATCCCGCGGCGCTGCGGGATCTGGAGGCCTACCTGCGCTTCACCTCGCGCGGCGAGCGCGACCAGCAGGAGGACGGCGAGGAGCACGCCCAGATCTGGGAGCACGTCAAGGCGCTGCGGCGGCGGATGGCCGGCCTGAATTAAAATTAGACGGGGCTGCGCCCCGAACCCCCGGCGTCCGTTTGCGGGGACCCCATAGCCCCGCGCCACTCCCGCCGAGGCGCGCTGTGCGCGCCTTGCGCCGGCTACGCCGGCGCTTCGATAGCCGCAGCGCTCAGCAGGCGCCGATCTCGCCGTAGAGGGCGGCCGAGGCGACGATGCCGTTGTGGAAGTTGCCCAGGTCGAGCTTCTCGTTCGGGGCGTGCGCGTTCTCGTCGGGCAGCCCGACGCCGAACAGCACCGACGGCAGGCCGAGCACCTCCTGGAACGTCGCGACGACCGGAATGGAGCCGCCCTCCCGGTTGAACACCGGCCGGCGGCCGAAGCCCTGCTCGATGGCGCGCCCCGCCGCCTGCACGAACGGGTTGTCGAAGTCGGTCATCCACGGCTTGCCGCCGTGCATCCGCGTGACGCTCAGCTCGACGGTGCGCGGCGTCACCTTGCGGAGGTGGGCCTCGAACAGATCGGCGATCCGGTCCGGATCCTGGTCCGGCACGAGCCGCATGCTCACCTTGGCCATGGCGACCGCCGGGATGACCGTCTTGGCGCCGTCCCCGGTGAACCCGGACAGCAGGCCGTTGACGTCGAACGTCGGGCGGCCCCACAGCCGCTCCAGGGTGGTGTAGCCGCGCTCGCCGAACAGCTTCGGGGCGCCCAGCTCGTTCCGGTAGCGGCGCTCGTTGAACGGCAGCCGGGCGAACTCGGCACGCTCCTCGTCGCGCAGCGGCCGCACGTCGTCGTAGAAGCCGGGCACCTTGACGCGCCCGCCGCGATCCTTCATCTGGCCCAGGACCTGGGCGAGCACGAAGGCCGGGTTGGCGACCGCGCCGCCGAACGACCCGGAGTGCAGGTCGCTGCGCGAGCCGCGCAGGTCGATCTGCAGGTAGGTCAGGCCGCGCAGGCCGTAGCAGATGGACGGCACGCCGCGGTCGAACATCGGCGAGTCGGAAATGACCACGACGTCGGCCGCCAGCTCGTCCTTGTGCTCGCGCACGAACGCGTCGAGGTTCACGCTGCCGATCTCCTCCTCGCCCTCGAGCACGAACTTGATGTTGACCGGCAGCTTCCCGGTCTCCCGCAGGCAGGCCTCGACGGCCTTCAAGTGCATGAACACCTGCCCCTTGTCGTCGGCCGCGCCGCGCGCGTAGATCTCGCCCTCGCGCACGGTGGCCTCGAACGGCGGCGACTCCCACTCGTCCAGCGGGTCGACCGGCTGCACGTCGTAGTGGCCGTAGAAGAGGATGGTCGGCGCCCCGTCGGCGTGCAGCCAGTCGCCGCAGACCACGGGGTTGCCCGGCGTGTCGACCAGCCGGACGTTCTCGAGGCCGACGCGCCCCATCTCGGCGGCCGTCCACTCGGCGCACTGGCGCACGTCGCCCGCGTGCTCGGGCAGGGCGCTGACGCTCGGGATGGCCAGGTACTGCTTGAGCTCGTCGACGTAGCGGTCGCGGTTGAGGTGAATGAAATCGGTGACAGTGTCCATGGACGCTCCTCGAGACAAGTATAGGCGGCCGACCGCGGGGGCACGGCCGCCGCGCTTGGCGTACGCGCAGGCGCCATGTATCGTGGGCTACTTTTGGGCGATTGCAATAGCGAAGCGCATGACCATGACGCTCTACTCTCACGGAACACTGGCGGCGGCCGTTCTCACCGGACTGGTCTGGATGGCGGCGCCGGGCGCCGCCCGGGCCCAGGAGGCGGCCATCGAGGGCGCCGTCACCGACGCGACGGGGCTCGCGCTGCCCGGCGTGACCGTGGAGGCGCGCGGCACGCAGCCGGGCGGCCCGACCCGGGTCGCCGTCACGGACGGCACCGGCGCGTTCGCCATCGCCGGGCTGCCGCCCGGCCGGTACGACGTGACCTTCACGCTGCCCGGCTTCCACGAGGTCGTGCGCGCGGTGGCGCTCGAGGCCGGGGCGACGGCCGCGCTCGACGTCGAGCTCGCGGTCGAGCTCGCCGAGCAGGTGGTGGTCGTCGGCAGCCGCGGCCAGCCGCGCTCGGTCACCGAGTCGCCGGTCCCCATCGACGCCATCCCGTTCCAGGACGTCATGCGGCAGGGCGTGACGACGCTCGACTACCAGCTCCGCACGCTCGTCCCGTCGTTCAACGTGGCGACGCACCCCATCAGCGGCGCGGCCTCGCTCGTGCGCCCGGCCAGCCTGCGCAACCTGGCCCACGACCACTCGCTGGTGCTGGTCAACGGCAAGCGCCGCCACCGCTCGGCGATTCTCGTGTGGTTCGGCGGCGTGACCGACGGCACGCAGGGCCCGGACATCTCGACCATCCCGTCCATTGCCCTGCGGCAGGTCGAGGTGCTGCGCGA
>JAAXGX010000049.1 GCA_012271165.1 Vicinamibacteraceae bacterium
GTGTCCGGGTCGAGCCCTTCGTCCTCGATGAGGGCGCGGACGCGCGCGGTGTCCCGGTCCGCCATCGCGTCCACCAGGCGCAGGTCAGGCGGCGCCGCCGCCGCACCGCCGGCCGCGGCCACGAGGAAGGCGAGACACAGGCCGGTGAGACGCTTCATTCGGGAATGCATTTTGGGTGCTCCTACCGGGCGGCCACCAGCCCTCGCAGGCGCTCGTGGATGGTGCCCGGGATGCCGAGGCTGGTGTCGGCGCCGAGCGTCGCGAGCAGGGCCGCGACCTCGGGCCATGCCTGGTAGTGGAACGACTGCTTGGCGCCCTCGGCCAGGCGGAAGGCGGTGCGCCCGCGCCAGTCGCGCGCGTCGATGTTGGCGCCGTGCGCCACGAGCAGCTCGACCACCTCGTTCAGGCCGCTGAAGGCCGCGCAGTGCAGCGCCGTGAAGTCGCCCTCGTTGGTGGCGTTCACGTTCACGCCGGCCTCGATGAGGACGCCCATGGCCTCCTCCGCCATCGGCTGCCGCGCCGCGCGCGGCGTGTTCGTCCAGTGCGCATTCCGGCCGCAGCCGGCCGCCGCCATCAGCGGCGTGGTGCCGTCAACGGTGGTGATGCCGGGACTGGCGCCCGCGGCGAGCAGGCTGCGCAGGACGTCTGCGGTCGAACGGTGCGTCTGCCAGCCGAACCGCGGCCGTCCCGGGCCCGGGTTGGTGGCGTACGCCGCCACCCACAGCGGCGTGGCCCCGGCCACGTCGCCGGTGCCGGTCGCGAAGGTGTCGTAGGCCCCGTTGCGGACGAAGCCCTGCTCCGTCACGCCGGAGGCCGTCATGCGCGCGTCGGGATCGGCGCCGGCGGCGAGCAGCGCATCGACCAGCGGCAGGCGGTCGTCGAGCCCCAGCCGGCTGCGGGGCGCCCGCGACGAGCCGGCGCGCGCGCGCGGCGGGCCGCCGTGCAGGCGGTTCCAGGCCTTGAGCCACGTCGTGACCGGGCCGGCGGCGGCGTGCAGGGCGGTGACGCCGTCGACCGCCCCGTTCGGGTCCGCTCCCTGCTCGAGCAGGAAGTGCGCGAAGGCGTTCTGCCCGAAGATGACGGCATAGGCCAGCGGATGCGAACCGTCCCACCCCGTCTCGTCCACGCCCGCGCCGGCCGCCAGCAGCAGCTCGGCCGTCTCGATGTCGCCGTTCCCGGCCGCGGCAATCAGCGGCGAGAACGCCTGGCGCGGGTTGGGACGCACGTCGGCGCCGCTGGCTATGAGGGCACGCACGATGTCGCGGTGGCCCTCGGCCACGGCCCACATCAGCGCGGTCTCGTGCGTGGCGGCCGTGGCGGCGTCGACCTCGGCGCCGTGCGCGAGCAGGGCCTCGACCACGGCGAGGCTGCCCGTGCGTGCGGCGGTCATCAGCGGCGTCAGGCCGTTGGTCTGGGCGAGGCTGGGATCCGCGCCGGCGGCGAGCAGCCGGTCGACCATGGCCTGGCTGGCGTTCTCGCAGGCCCGCGCGAGCGGCGTCACGCCGTGATCGTCCGCGGCGTCGACGTCGGCGCCGGCCTGCAGAAGCAGGTCGACGGCCTCGCCGTCGTCCCAGTGGGCGGCCCACAGCAGCGCCGTCACCCCGTCGGCGCGCGCCGTGTCCGGGTCGGTCCCCGCGTCGAGCAGGGCGCGGACGCGCGCGGTGTCGCGGTCGGCCATCGCGTCCACCAGGCGCAGGTCCGGCGGCGCGGCGTCGGCCCCGCCCGCCATCAGGAAGAGCGCGATCAACAGACCGGCCAAGCGCTTCGTTTGAATATGCATGGGTAGCTTCCTCTTGGCGTTTGGCGCCGGGTTACGGCGCAGACTCCTGGCGGACCGCCACCAGTCCCCGGAGGCGCTCCTGGACGGTGCCCGGGATGCCGAGGCTGGTATCGGCGCCGAGCCCCGCGAGCAGGGCCGCGACCTCGGGCCACGCCTGGTAGTGGAACGACTGCTTGGCGCCCTCGGCCAGGCGGAAGGCGGTCCGCCCGCGCCAGTCGCGCGCGTCGATGTCGGCGCCGTGCGCCACGAGCAGCTCGACCACCTCGCTCAGGCCGCTGAACGCCGCGCAGTGCAGCGCCGTGTAGTCGCCCTCGTTGGTGGCGTTCACGTTCACGCCGGCCTCGATGAGGATGCCGGTCGCCTCCTCCGCCATGGGTTGGCGCAGCGCCCGCGGCGTGTTCGTCCAGTACGACACCCGCCCGCAGCCGGCCGCCGCCATCAGCGGCGTGGTGCCGTCGATCGACGTGATGTCCGGCCGCGCACCCCCCGCGAGCAGGCTGCGCAGGATGTCGCCGGTCGAGCTGTGCGTCTTCCAGCCGTCCCACATCCAGCCAGGACCGGGATTGGTGGCGAAGGCGGCCACCCACAGGGGCGTGGCGCCGGCCACGTCGCCGGTGCCCGTCGCGAAGGTGTCGTACGCCCCGTTGCGGACGAAGCCCTGCTCCGTCACGCCGGAGGCCGTCATGCGCGCGTTGGGATCGGCGCCGCTGGCGAGCAGGGCGTCGACCAGCGGCAGCCGCTCGCCCAGCGCCAGCCGGCCCCGGCTCATCCGCGCGCCGCCGTGCTGGCGGTTCCAGGCCTTGAGCCACGTGGTGACCGGGCCGGCGGCCGCGTGCAGGGCGGTGA
>JAAXGX010000019.1 GCA_012271165.1 Vicinamibacteraceae bacterium
CCCGCGCCGCGCCCGCCGAGGCGCGCCGTGCGCGCCTTGCGGATCACGAACGGCCGATACGCCGCAGCACGGCGGCGGTCAGCAGCGCGAGCGGCTCGGCGCCATCGAGGATCAAGTCGGCGTGGCGCCGCGTCGGCTCGACCCAGCGCGCGAACGCCGGCTGCACGGTGGCCTCCCACTGCGCTCGCACGGCTGCGGCGGTGCGCCCGCGCTCGCGGGTGTCGCGCGCCACGCGGCGGCGCAGGCACGTCTCCGTGTCGGTGGCGACGTAGACGCGCGTCCCCAGCAGCGCCCGCACCGCCGCGTCGTACAGCGCGAGCCGGCCCTCGACGACGACCGCGCCGCCGGGGACCAGGCGCTCGGTCCGGGGGCTGCGGACGTGGCGGCTGAAGTCGTAGACGGGGCGCTCGACCGGGCGTCCGGCGGCCAGGCGGCGGAGGTGGCCGCGCAGCAGCTCCCAGTCGAGCGCGTCGGGCCCGTCGTAGTCGAGGCGGGCCCGGGCGGCCGGGTCGACGTTGCTGCGGTCGACGTAGTAGGCGTCGAGCGAGAGCACGTCGCCGGGCGCGCCGAGCAGCGTGGCGGCCAGCTCGCGGGCCAGCGCCGTCTTGCCGGCGCCGGAGTGGCCGGCTATGCCGATCAGGTGCATCTCACGCGTAGCCCTGTACGTCGAGGCCGGGCACGCGGCGGTAGTGCCTCGTGTTCCGCGTAACGACCGGAACGCCGTGCGCGACCGCGGTGGCCGCGATCCACAGGTCGTTGGCGCCGATCAGGGCACCGTTGTCCTGCAGGTAGCGGTACGCTCGCCCGTATTCCCAGCTCACGTCCTCGGTGATCGGCAGCGCGTGAAACGGCTGCAGGAATTGCCGCCAGCGCGCGCGGTCGGCCAGGCTCGCGCCGGCCGCCAGCTCGCCGGCAATCGTCGGCGTGATGAACAGACGGTGTCGCCCGTGGGATTCGAGGAAGCGCTGCGCGGGACCGTTGACGGCGCGGGCCAGCTCGCGTTCGAGGTCGATGAGGAACGTGGTCTCGAGAATCAGCGCGTCTTCCATTTGTCGCGTGCCGCGGAGTCGTCGCGCTTCAGCGCCTCTACCCGGTCGAGCTCGACGACGTCGAAGACGGCTCCCCGTTCCCGACACAGTTCCAGGAGGGTCCTGCCCGTCGTGGTCGACTCGGGCCAGGTGGCGCGCAGCACGACGGCGCTGAACGACTCGCCGGGGTAGCGGCGCGCGGCGCGCAACCGTTCGTACGCTTCCTCCCGGAGCGATATCGTCTTGCTGGACATGCATGTAGTATGCACAATGCATGCACTTGAGGCCAGAAGCACCGCTTGGTGATCAGCCGCCCGCCGTGACCGATCGGATCCGTTCGTCCAGGTCGAGCGGCGCCAGGAAGACGTGCAGCTTGCGGCCGCGCCGCCGCCTGTCGAGCAGCCCGATCTCCGCCAGGTGGAACAGGTCGGCGCGGGCCGTGGCGTACGCGACGTTGTGGCTGGTCATGTGAGACCGCGTCGTGTACTCCTCGCCCGGATGGCGCGCGGCGTGGGCGAGCAGCGCCAGTTGGCGGTGGTTGAGGTCGGTGCGGTGCCGGAGCATCTGCTCGACCCGCTGCACCTGCGCCACCTTCCTGTCGATGTACCGGTCGAGCTCGTCGATCGCCCGCAGAATCACGTCCACCTGATGCAGGATGAAGTACGTCACGTCGCCGTCGTCGGTCTCCGTGTGGAGGAACGCGCGCGCGTACTGCGCGGGGGCCGTCTTGAGGAACGGGCTGATCGACACGAACTCGAACATCCAGTAGCCGCGGTGCAGCATCGCCCAGTAGAAGAGCGCGCGGGCGGTGCGCCCGTTGCCGTCCGCGAACGGGTGGTCGTACCCGAGGCAGAAATGCAGTACGATGGCGCGGATCAGCGGGTGCAGGAACGGTTCGACGGTTACTTGTTCACCAGTGTCCGCGTTGGCGAACCTCACCATCGCGCGCAGCCTCTCCGGCAGTTGTTCCGCCGGCGGCGGGCGGTGGAGCACGAGTTCGGTGCGGCCGTCGCGTACTTCAACCCGGTCGGCGCCCGGGCCCTGGAGCCGGCCGCCGGCAGCCGGATCGTCGAGCGTGCCGAAGGTAACCGTGCGGTGCAGCGCCAGCACGCCGTCTGGGGTCAACGGACGGTCGCTGATCTCGCGAATCTGGTGCATCGCCAGGTAGTTGTTCAGGATCATCCGCTCGCTCCGGTTCCGCGGCTGGCGGTTGGCCCGGATCATGCGGGTGGCTGCGGCGCGGGTCGTCGAGGCACCCTCGAGCTGGCTCGACGTGATGGCTTCCCGTATCAGGGAATTGACGATGAATCGGTCGCGCGTCGCCTGGTTCGTCACCGCTTCGGCCACGCCGATGCGGCCGCTGGCGCGGCTGTCGATCAGGTGCAGCGCCTCCTGTACGCGGTCCGGGAGCATGTACGTGAACGGCCGCCCGCGCGCGTCACGGAGCGGGAGCGGTCGGGATTGCTGGGCACGGGCCAGCCGGATGCCGGTCCACCATTCGCTGGCGCTGAGATCGTCCGGCCGGGGCCGCCTGCGTCGGAGCGTGTCCCAGTGGAGGTACCGGCCGTCCACGGTCGGCCGCATGGCCCGCGGCAGAATGGCCGCCAGACGCTCCCGATGTCGGTCGAGGAGCGCCGGCAGCGGCGCCGGGACGAACGGCCTCTTCATTCATCAATTCTACGGTAATTGATGAATCGTGATGAAAGTACATCAATCCCAGTCGTTATAGAATCGTCACGACCTTGACGCAACCGGATCACGCCGACGCCTCATCCGCCCCCGACCTCCTCGAGCACGGCGCGCCCGTGCGCGGTCAGCCCCAGACGCTGGATACGCGGCTGTTCGTGCAACTGCTGGTGTTCACCGAGTGCCTGGATGCCGCCCCCGTGGTGGCGGCGTTCGAGCGCAGCGGACTCCCCGGCGCGGTCTACGCGAACCTGAACGACCCGCGCGGCATCGGGGTGGTGACGATGGACGAGGATCCGGCGCTCTTCGCCGGTCCGGTGCGCGCCCTGCTCACCGCGCCCCCGTTCAGCACCCTGACGCCCCTGCCGGCCTTCACGATGTTCGGGCGGACCTACGCGCAGGGGCGCGAGGCCGACCTCGAGGACTTTCTGCTCTACAAGGTCCGCCGCAGCGTGCTGAATCCGCGCACCCCCTGGGCGGTCTGGTATCCGCTGCGCCGCATCGGCGCGTACAACCGGCTGCCGCGGGCGGAGCAGGGGAGGATCATGATGGAGCACGGGATGCTCGGGCGCCGCTACGGCGAGGCCGGCTACGCCAGCGACGTCCGGCTGGAGTGCCACGGCATCGACCGCGACGACAACGAGTTCGTCATCGGCCTGATCGGCGCCGAGCTGTACCCCCTGTCGAGGCTGGTCAAGGACATGCGGGCCACCCGGCAGACCGCCGAGTTCATCGCGTCGATGGGGCCCTTCTTCATCGGCAGGACGCTGTTTCAGGCGCCGGTCCCCGCGCGGGCGCAGGCAGGCGGAGCATGATGCCCGGCCGCGAGGCCTTCGACCGGCTGCCGCTCCCCGACATGCACCCGCGCGGCCTGCTGCGCCATTTCGGGCCGGGCCTGATCCTGATGATGACCGGCGTCGGCACCAGCCACCTGGTGACCGCGCCGGTCGCCGGCGGGCGGTTCGAGTACGCGCTGCTGTGGTGCATCCCGGTCGCGTACATCTTCAAGTACTACGGCTTCGAGATGGCGTTCCGCTTCACCAACGCCACCGGCCGCAGCATGCTCGACGCCTACACCACGGCGCCCGGCAAGTGGCCGGTCTGGTACGTGCTGATCACGACCGTCGTCCAGTGCGCCCTGGGCCAGGCCGGGCGGCTGGCGGCGGCCGCGGCGGTGCTCTACTACGTCGTCTCGCAGTACCTGGGCCTGGGCCTGCCGGCCTGGGTGTACGGGCTGGGGCTCGGCGTCGTCGCGGTCGGGATCATCCTGTACGGGCGCTACGCCGCGGTCGAGCTGGCCACCAAGGTGCTGGCCGGCATGCTGTTCGTCTCGACCGTCGGCGTGTACCTGTTCGAGCCGGCCCCGCTGTCGGCGATGGGCCACTTCTTCACCGTCGAGACGCCCGTGGGGTCCTGGCTGACGGTCGCCGCCTTCCTCGGCCTGCTGCCGACCGGCATCGACGTCTCGCTGCAGGCCTCGGAGTGGGGCAAGGCGAAGCGGGTGGGCATGGGGCGCATCCGCGAGCAGATGGAGGCGGACGGGCTGGCGCGGCGCTTCGACCCGTTCGCACCGCGCGCGGAGGACCTGACGGTGGACGTCTCGAAGCTGCCGGCGCACGCGCAGGAGTACTGCCGGCGCTGGTTCCGCATCGGGCTCTGGGACTTCTCGCTGGGTCACGTGGTGTCGTTCATCCTGGCCACGATCTTCCTGCTGCTGGCCGCCGTCTGGCTCTATCCGAGCGAGGTGGCCGGCAACGCGGTGATCGGCGAGATCGCCCGCATCTTCACCGACAGCATCGGCCCGGGGATGATGCTGGTGTTCCTGCTGGGCGCCTTCGCGGCCACCTTCTCGACCGCGTTCAACTATTTCGACGGCTGGCCCCGGGTCGTCGGGGCCTGCTGCCGCAACCTGTTCCGGAGCACGGCTGCGCTGCCGGGCATCGCCGCCGACGAGCTGAGCGACGCCAAGCGCGGGACGGCGGTCTCCGAGTACAACATCTACCGCATCACGATGCTGTACTCGCTGGTGGCGTCCGTCCTCATCATGGTGGGGCTGCCGCGCCCGGTGTTCCTGGTGCTGGTCTCGTCGGCGCTCGCGCTGTTCATCGCGCCGGTCATGTACTTCCTGAACCTGTACTACTGCCTCACGGTGATTCCGAAGACCGACACGGTGTTCTATCCGTCGCTCGCCGTGCGCGCCTTCGCGTGGTTCAGCTTGGCGGTCTTCACCGCCCTGACGGCGATCGTCATCCTGGCGCGCGTGTTCGACGTCACGTTGTTCGGAGCATGACGAGGTCGGCCGCTTGAAGGTCTGCGTCGTCGGAGCGGGCGCCATCGGCGGCTACCTGGCGGTGCGCCTCGCGCACGCCGGGCACGACGTCGCGGTCGTCGCCCGCGGTCCCCACCTCGCGGCGATTCGCGAGCGGGGGCTGACGCTGATCGAGGCCGACCGGGAGCTGACGGCGGCGCCCGCGGCCGCCACCGACCACCTCCGCGACCTCGGCCCGCAGGACCTCGTGCTGCTCGCGCTCAAGGCCCACCAGATCGAGGCGGTCGTCGACGAGCTGCCGGCCCTGCTCGGCGCCGGTACGGTCCTGGTGACCCTGCAGAACGGCATCCCCTGGTGGTACTTCCAGAAGCTGGAGGGCGAGTTCGCGGGCCGCGTGGTCAGCGCCGTCGACCCGCGCGGCGTGCTCTTCCGCCGCATCGACCCGGACCGCCTGATCGGCTGCATCGCCTACCCGGCGGCCGTCGTCGCCCGCCCCGGCGTCATCCGCCACATCGAGGGCAACCGCTTCCCGGTCGGCGAGCTCGACGGGCGCGAGACCGAGCGCGTGCGGGGCGTCTCCGCGGCGTTCACCGCGGCCGGCTTCAAGGCGCGCATCCTCGACGACATCCGGTCGGAGATCTGGCTGAAGCTGTGGGGCAACCTGACGTTCAACCCGATCAGCGCGCTGACGCACGCCACGCTGGTCGACATCTGCCGCTTCCCGCAGTCGCGGGAGCTGGCGGCGGCGATGATGACCGAGGCGCAGGCGGTGGGCGAGCGCCTGGGCGCCGGGTTCCGGGTGCCGCTGGAGCGGCGCATCGCCGGGGCGGAGGCGGTCGGCAGGCACAAGACGTCGATGCTGCAGGACGTGGAGGCCGGCAAGCCGCTCGAGATCGACGGCATGCTCGGAGCGGTCGTCGAGCTCGCGGAGGTCACCGGGATCGCGGTGCCGACCCTGCGGGCGCTCTACGCGTGCGTGAGCCTCCTGGACCGGACGATCCGCGAAGAGGGGCTGCGGATAGCGGGCGCGCCCCGTCAGGCCGATAAGTCTGGGTAGCGGGAGGCAGATGAAGGCGCTCGAGGGAGTTCGGGTTCTCGACATGACGCACGTGCAGTCCGGCCCGAGCTGCACGCAGTTGCTGGCCTGGTTCGGCGCCGACGTCATCAAGGTGGAGCGGCCCGGCAACGGCGACGCCACGCGCCACCAGCTGCGCGACATTCCCGACGTCGACAGCCTCTACTTCACGATGCTGAACCACAACAAGCGCAGCCTCACGCTCGATACGAAGAGTGAGCAGGGCAAGGCGCTGTTCGCGCGGCTGCTCGAGATTTCCGACGTGCTGACGGAGAACTTCGCGCCCGGCGCGCTCGACCGGATGGGCTTCTCCTGGGAGCGCATCCAGGCGCTCAACCCGCGCCTGATCTACGCCTCCGTCAAGGGCTTCGGGCCGGGGCCGTACGAGCGCTTCAAGGTCTACGAGAACATCGCGCAGTGCGCCGGCGGGGGCGCCAGCACGACCGGCTTCGACGACGGGCCGCCGACGGTGAGCGGCGCCCAGATCGGCGACTCCGGGACGGGGTTGCACCTGGCGCTCGGCATCGTGACGGCGCTCTACCATCGCGAGCGGACCGGCCGCGGCCAGCGCATCGCGTGCGCGATGCAGGACGCGGTGCTGAACCTGTGCCGCGTCAAGCTGCGCGACCAGCAGCGCCTGGGGCACGGGCCGCTGACGGAGTACCCGCAGTACCCCTACGGGACGTTCGGCGACGCCACCCCGCGCGCGGGCAACGCGTCCGGCGGGGGGCAGCCCGGCTCGGTGCTCAAGTGCAAGGGCTGGGAGGAGGACCCGGACGCGTACGTCTACGTCATCGCGCAGGCGTCGGCGTTCGACGGGCTGGCGCGCGTGGTCGGACGGGCGGACTGGCTCGAGGACCCCGAGTGGAACACGCCCGGCGCGCGGCTGGCCAAGCTCGACCAGGTCTTCGACGCCATCGAGCGGTGGACCCTGACGAGGACCAAGTTCGAGGTCATGGAGACTCTCACGCCGCTCAAGGTGCCGTGCGGGCCGGTGCTGTCGATGCGGGAGCTGGCCGAGGATCCCGCGCTGCGCGCCACGGCCACCATCGTCGAGGTCGACCACCCGGCCCGCGGGCGGCACCTGTCGGTGGGCTGTCCCATCAAGTTGTCGGATTCGCCGGTGGAGGTCACGCGCTCGCCGCTGCTCGGCGAGCACACGGAGGAGATCCTGACGGGTCTGCTCGGCCTGAACGAGGCGGCCGTCGCCGCCGCGAAGGCCGACGGTGCGATCTAGCTGCACAGGAGCTGGGGACCATGAGACAAGCCAACACCCTCGCGCGGATTGCCGTCGTGCTGGCGCTGGCGGCCGGCGCCGTCGTTCCGGCCGCTTCCTTCTCGGGCCTGGAGGTGTCGCATCGCGCGCGCGCGCTGCACCCCGGCGAGGTGGTCGTGCTCGAGGTGCGGCCGTCGCTGACGCCGCTGGCGGTCGAGGCCACCGCCTTCGGCCGCGACGTGCGGTTCTTCGAGGGCGAGTCGGACGGCGTCTGGCGCGGCCTCGTGGGCATCGACCTGACGGCGGAGCCGGGCGAGTACGACGTCGCGGTGCGTGCCGTGATCGGCGCCGGCGCGGCGGCGTACACCATCTACACGCTCGAGGTCGAGCCCAAGGAGTTCCCGACGCGCCACCTGCGCGTCAATCCGAACTACGTGGACCCGCCGCAGGCGGTGATCGACCGCATCCTGCGCGAGCAGGACGAGGTGGCCGCGATCTTCCTCGCCGCCAGCCCCGAGCGGCTCTGGCAGGGCGGGTTCGAGGCGCCGGTGCCGGGCCGGGCCACCAGCAGCTTCGGGCGCCGCAGCGTCTACAACGGCCAGCCGCGCAGCCCGCACAGCGGGACCGACTTCCGGGCCGGCACGGGCGTCCCCGTCAAGGCGCCGAACGCCGCGACCGTCGTCCTGACGGGCGATCTCTACTTCTCCGGCCAGGTGGTGATCCTCGACCACGGCTGGGGCCTGTACTCGTACTTCGCCCACCTCTCGGCGGTCGACGTCGCCGAGGGCGACGTGGTGACCCGCGGCCAGGTCGTCGGGAAGGTCGGCGCGACCGGGCGCGTCACCGGGCCGCACCTGCACTGGACCGTGCGCCTGAACGACGCCCGCGTAGACCCGCTGTCGCTGATGGAGCTGCTCGGGGACTGAGCGGCGCGGGCGCCTGCCCGCGGGTCGCGTGCGAGCTGTGCTAAGGTGAGGATCGTGTCCCCCGAGCTGATCGCCGTGCTCGCGATCGGCGTCACGCTGGCCGGCGGCCAGCTAGGCACGGTGCTCTGGCTCACCGCCCGCATGGACAGGAGCGCACAGCAGTTGCGCGCCGACATGCACGCCGATCTGCAGCAGATCCGCGGCGACATCCGGGCGCTCGAAACCCGCGTCGGCTCCATCGAGCAGGGTCAGGCGCGGCTCGAAGGGCTGGTCGACGGCCTGCGCGAGGCGCTCGCGAGTCGGGCCGCGCCAACTGCCTGACGGCCCCCCCCGCGTCGAACCGGTGTGAGGACGCCGATTCCCGGCCCGGCGACGGAACGTGCCACCCTGGCCCTGCCCTGGGCGCTCGACCCCGGTCATGAGGATCGCTGGCGCCGTGTCCGCGCCGGCGGCGTCGTCTGCCTGGACTACGACGGCACGCTGACCCCGATCGTCGAGCGCCCGGAGCTGGCGACGCTGCCCGCGGCGATGCGGGCGACGCTGCGGCGGCTGGCGGCGGCGCTGCCCGTGGCCATCGTGTCCGGGCGGGACGTCGCGGTCGTGGCCGGGTTCGTCCAGCTCGACGGCCTGGCCTACGTGGGCAGCCACGGGCTCGACATCGTCGGGTTCCCGGGCAGCGGACTCCGGAGGGAGCTGGGGCTCGACTTCGTTCCGGAGCTCGACCGCGCGGAGCGCCGGCTGCGCGCGGAGACGGCCGCCGTCGCGGGCGCCATCGTGGAGCGCAAGCGGTTCAGCGTGTCCACGCATGTCCGTCTCGTCGCGCCGGCGGAGCGCGCGCGGGTCGACGCGCTCGTGGGCCGCGTGCGGCGGGCGCATCCGTCGCTCCGGCGGGAAGGCGGCAAGCTCGTGCACGAGCTGCGGCCGGACATCGAGTGGGACAAGGGCCGGGCGGTGCGCTGGCTGCTCGAGGCGCTGGGCCGCGACCTGTCGTCAGCCCTGTTCATCGGCGACGACCTGACCGACGAGAGCGTCTTCCGCGTGCTCGCCGGGCGGGGCACCGGGATCGTGGTTGCGGACGCCGACCGCCCGACCGCGGCGGAGCTGCGCCTGAGCCACCCGGGCGAGGTCCGCACGCTGCTGGAGCGGCTTGCTAGCTGACTACGACCTCGCTCGGCGCCGATGGCAGCCCGGCCGACGCGGCGCGGGGCGCAGGGGTCCCCG
>JAAXGX010000026.1 GCA_012271165.1 Vicinamibacteraceae bacterium
GCCTTCATCAGGCCGATGTTGCCTTCCTGGATCAGGTCTAGGAACTGCAGGCCGCGGTTCGTGTACTTCTTGGCGATCGAGACGACGAGCCGGAGGTTCGCCTCCACCAGTTCCCGCTTCGCCTGCTCGGCCTGGGTCTCGCCGCGCACAATCGTCAGCAGGATGCGATTGATGTCGTCGGGGGTCTCCTGCAGCTTTTCCGTGCGCCGCTTCAGATCGGCCCGCAGCTCCCGCAGCCGCCTCGCCAGCTGCTTGCGATCCTCTCCGGTCAGGCGGCCCCGCCTGACCTTGGCCTTCAGTTGCCGATCGAGCAGCTCGATCTCCCGGTGCACGCGCTGCGCGCCCTCGGCCGCCTCCTTTATGAGGTCGATCAGGTGGCGCTTGACCGGCTCGGTGAACTCGATGCGTCGAATGAGCCGCGAGAGCTCCACGCCGGCCCGCAGCCTCCGCCAGCGATACAGGCGGTACTGCCGCCGGTTGCGCTTCGTGACCTCGGCGAGCTTGGTCTCGGTCTGCTGCAGCTCGCCGTGCTTGGCGTGGACCCTGTCGATCTGTCGCAGCAGCTGCTGCCCGCGGTCGGCCACGCGGGCATCGGTCAGCTCGTCGTCCTGGAAGATCACCAGCTCGCGGATGGTCCGTTCGCCGCGCCGCAGCTGCTCGCCGAGCCTGATGACGACGCGCGCCGTCGTGGCGGTGCGCGAGATGGTCTTGATGACGGAGAGCTTGCCCCGCTCGATCCGCTTGGCGATGGCCACCTCACCCTCGCGAGTCAGGAGCGGTACGGTCCCCATCTCGCGCAGATACATGCGGACCGGATCGTTCGTCTTGTCGATCGGGCTCGGCGCGAGGTCGAGCTCGACCTCCTCGCTGCCTTCGGCCCGGCGGTCGAGCAGCTTCTCTTCGCGGTACTTCTGCTCGGAGTCGACCACCTCGATGCCGGCGTTGCCCAGCGCGGCGAACAAGTCGTCGAGCTCCTCCGACGACGTCAGCTCGGCGGGGAGCATGTCGTTGACCTCGTCGTAGAGAAGGTAGCCTTTTTCCTTGCCAAGGATGATGAGTTGACGAATCTCGTCGTACTTCTCTTCGATTGACAAGAGTCTGCCTCCTGAGCGTTTCACCCTCCGAGCGCCTCCGGGCGCTGCAGCAGATCCTGCTTGCGTTGCAGCAGTGCGAGCATCTCGTCTTCCGCTCCCGGCGTGCCGGCCCGCTGGCAGCGGTCGATGGCTTCCTGCAGCGCGCCCAGCTCGCGCCTGAAACGTCGCCGGCGCAGGGTGCCCACGCAGTCGGCGACGTCGGCCGGCGCACGCGGCGCGCGCGCGATGCGCTCCACGAGCGCCGCCTCGCCGGCGCCCACGCGTTCGAGCAGCGCCTGCGGGACGGCGTCTGCCGGCCACTCCGCGAGGGTCTTCGCCACGCGGAGGATCGGCTCGGTCGCCAGGCCCTCGAAGTCGGCCGGCTCGGTGTCCGCCAGTGCTCGCAGCGCCGCGCTCGTGTCACGCATCGTGGCCCAGATGAGGCCTCTCTCGGCGTGCGTCACGGCCGGCTCGATCGACTCGCTCACCGCCCCGTCGAGGGTCGTCCGCCGCTTGACGGCGAGGCGCCGCAGGTCGTCGCGGACGACGTCCTCCATGATGCCGGCCCGGTGGGCCACGCGATCGGCGAACTCGTCCCGCGCCGCCGCCTCCGGCATGCGGGCAGCCACAGCCAACATATCGGACAGGAACGCCTTGCGCTGTGCACTGCGCGACAGATCGCGCGTGCCGGCCGCCTTGTCCAGCACGTAGTCCACGTAGCGCCGCGACGTGCGCAGCCGCTCGACGTAGTACGCGCCCCCGCGCTCCCGCACGCAGGTGTCCGGGTCCTGGTCCGGCGGCAGCTCGGCCACGTTGACGTCCAGCCCCTCGCCCAGCAGCAGCTCGCCCGTCCGGGCGGATGCGTTCTGGCCGGCCGCGTCGGGGTCGAAGCTCACGATGACCTTCGACGCGAAGCGGCGCAGCAGGCGCGCCTGCTGCGCGGTGACCGCCGTGCCGCAGGTGGCCACGGCCGGCTGCACGCCCGCCTGCACCACCTGGGCGAAGTCGAAGTACCCCTCAACCATCACGGCGTAGCCCAAACGCCGGATCGCGGACTTGGTGAGATGTAAACCATACAACGTCCGGCTCTTCGTATACAGCGGGGTCTCCGGCGAGTTGACGTACTTCGGCTGCTGGCCGGACTCGAGCGCGCGCCCCCCGAATGCCACCACCGAGCCGCTGTCGCGGCAGATGGGAATCATCAGCCGGTTCCGGAACCGGTCCAGGACCTGACCCCCGTCGCGCTCCACGACCAGACCGCCGGCCAGCAGCAGGTCCAGCGGCTGACCCGCGCCGAGGAGGTGCCGCTTCAGGCTGTCGCGCCCCGCGGGCGCATAGCCGAGTCCGAGCCGCTCGATCGTCTCCGGGCGGATGCCGCGCGCCTCGAGATGCGCGCCCGCCCGCGCGCCCGCCGCCGTCGCCAGTTGCGCGCTGAAGAAATCGGCGGCCAGACTGTGGACCTTCAGCAGCGCCTCGCGTCTGGCGTCGGCCGTCGCGTCCCGGGCCGGATCGTCGGTTTCCGGCACCTGGAGACCGAAGCGCCGGGCAAGCAGCCTGACCGCGTCCGGGAAGGCCAGCTTCTCCTGCAGCTCGACGAACTTCACCACGTCGCCGCCGACGCCGCAGCCGAAGCAGTGGAAGAAGCCCTTGTCGGGGTTCACGTTGAACGAGGGCGTCTTCTCGCTGTGGAACGGGCACAGACCCTTGTAGGTGCTGCCGGCCTTCCTGAGCGGAACCGAGTCCTGCACCACCTGCACGATGTCGGCGTGAGCCTTGAGGTCCTCCACGAAATGCGGCGGAAAGCGTCCCACGTTCAGTCCTTCAGCTCGACGACCGTAACCCCCTCGCCGCCCTGCTCCCGCTGCGCCGGCGCGAAGCGCGCCACCTGCGGATGAGTCTCGAGGAAGCCGGCTATCGAGCGCCGCAGCGCCCCGGTCCCGTGCCCGTGGATGACACGCACCTCGCGCCGTTCGTGCAGCACGGCCCGATCGAGATGCCGCTCCGTGCGCGACAGCGCCTCGTCGACAGTGCAGCCGATGACGTTGAGCTCGGGCGGCAGGTCGCTATCGTCCGCGGCGCTCACGGTGATGCGGCCGCTCCGCGGACGCTCGCCGTCCGGGGCGGCCTGGAGGTCGGAGAGCGGCACGCGCATCCGCTTGCCGCGCACTTCCACCTCGGCCTCGGTGTCGTGCAGTGCGCGCACCTGGCCGTCGAGGCCCAGGCTCTCCACCTTCACCGTGGCGCCGACGTCGGGTGCGGCCGCCGGGGGGCGCGAGCCGGTTGCCGCCGACGCCGCGGACGGCGGCGCCGGCGCGGCGGCAACCGCGTCCGCAGCCGCGTCCGCCCGGTTGGCGAGGGCATCGAGCGCCGCGTGCGCCGTGCTGCGCAGGGCGCCCGTCTCGCCGGTGGTCAGCGGTCTCTTCCCGGCCGCGGCCCGCTCGGCGGCGGCGCGCTGCAGATCGGACGCCTGGCCGCGCAGCTCGTCGACGACGGCGTCGACTTCCTTGCGCGCCGCGCGGATCCGGTCGCCGACGCCGTCGGCGAGGCGCAGGCGCGCCCCTTCCGCGCGCGCCTCGGTCGCCTGCCGGACGGCATCGAGCTCCGCGCGCTCCGAGGCCAGGCGCTGGCGCTCGAGGGCCAGCGCCTGGCGCTCGCCCTCGAGCGAGCGGAGCTCGTCGTCCACCCTGGTCAGCCGCTCGGCCAGTTGCGCCTCGCGCGCGCTCTGGCGGTCCCGCGCGGCCTGGATGACCTCCGGCGGGACGCCCAGCCGGGCGGCGATCTCGAACGCCAAGCTGCGCCCGGGCGTCCCGTACGCGAGCCGGTAGTTCGGCGCGAAGGTGTCGGTGTCGAAGCCGAACGCCGCGCAGGCGACGCCTTCGGTGGTGGCCGCGTACGCCTTGAGCAGCTCGTCGTGCGTCGTGGCCATGACCACCGCGCCGCGCGCGCGGAAGTGCTCGATGAGCGCCGCGCCCAGCGCGCCGCCTTCCACCGGGTCCGTGCCCGCGCCGACCTCGTCGAGCAGGACGAGCGCCGGCAGCTTCAGATGCTCGTGCATCGCCACGATGTTGCTGATGTGGCCGGAGAAGGTGGAGACGCTGGCCGTGATCGACTGCTCGTCTCCGATATCCGCGAAGACCGTGCGAAACACGGTCACCCGCGACCCGGCGGCCGCCGGCACGTGCAGCCCGGCCTGCGCCATGAGGGCCAGCAGCCCCGCCGTCTTCAGCGCAACCGTCTTGCCGCCCGTGTTCGGTCCGGTGATGACCAGCACCGAGGTCGGGGGGATCGCGCACACGTCCACCGGCGTAGGCTGCCCGGACGCCGAGTCGTCGGCGCGCAGCCGCGCGCGCACCTCCGGTATCAGCAGCGGATGCCTCGCGTCCCGGAACTCGAGATGCAGCTCGGCGCTCAGCTCCGGCGCGGCGCCGCCGACCAGGCGCGAAAACGCGGCGCGCGCCTGAATCTCGTCGATCTCCGTGGCCGCCGTGAGGGTATGCCGCAGGTCGAGGGCGCGCTTGCGCAGCGCGTTGGTCAGCTCGAGGAGGATCCGTTGCACCTCGGCCGCCTCGCGGTCGCGGAGCGCGACGATGTCGTTGTTGATCTCGACGGTGCTGAGCGGCTCGAGAAACAGGCTCGCCCCGCTGCCCGAGCTGCCGTGGACGATGCCCGGGATCGCGTCGCGGTGCTCGGCCTTGATCACCAGCACCTGCCGGCCGGCGCGTTCCGTCACGATGCGCTCCTGCAGATAGCGCGCCGTGCCCTTGCCCCGCAGGTAGGAGTCGAGCGTGGACCGCAGGCGGTTCGTCTGTCTGCGCAACTGCTCGCGGACTGTTCGCAGGGCCTCCGAGGCCCCGTCCACCACGCTGCCCGCGTCGTCGATCTTCGCGCGGATCTGCGCGATCTCGTCGGCAAACGAGCGGCACCCCTCCAGCGTGGTCCGCAGCGCCGGAAACGGCCCGCCGTCCGCGCTCTCGACCGCGCGCCGGACCGCGTCCACGGACGACAGGAACGCGGCCAGCCCGCGCAGGTGACCCGCCTCGAGCGGGAATCCCTCGATCGCGAGGCTCGTCAGGGCCTGCTCGAGATCCGCCGGCGCGTCGAGCCCGACCGGCCCGTTCGAATCGAGATACCGAACGCACTCGCTGGTGGCTGCCAGGGCGGCCTGCGCGCTCCGGATGTCGGTGCGCGGACGGAGCTCGGCCAGCCGGGCGGCGCCGAGCGGCGTCAGCGCGAAGCTCCGAACAACCTCCACGATCCGGTCGAACTCGAGAGACCGGAGCGAGCCGTCGTGCATGAGAGAAGGCCCCGAGCCTATCACGGACGACGAACCGTGGTCCAACCGCGTCAGGGCAGATGATTGATGGCGCTTGCCAGCGCCGCCGCACCGAAGCCGTTGTCGATGTTCACGACCGCAACGCCCGCCGCACAGCTGTTCAGCATGGCCAGCAGCGCGGTCAGGCCGCCGAAGCTGGCGCCGTATCCGACGCTCGTCGGGACCGCGATGACCGGCGCCCTGACCAGGCCCCCGACGACGCTGGGGAGCGCGCCTTCCATGCCCGCCACCGCGATGATCACCCGCGCGCTGTCGAGCCGCTCGTGCTCCGCGAGCAGGCGGTGCAGTCCGGCGACGCCCGCATCGTACAGGGCGTCCACCCGATTGCCGAGGACCTCGGCGCTGATGCGGGCTTCCTCGGCCACCGCGATGTCGGACGTTCCGGCCGCCACGACGAGGACGACGCCCCGTCCCGTGGGGGCAGTCGCGGACGGCCGGGAGATCACGCGCGCGTCCGCGTGGAAGCGCGCGTTCGGCACGACCCGCGCGACGGCCTCGTAGGCTGCTTCGTTGGTCCGGGTCACGAGCAGGGCATCTCCGGCGGCGACGAGCCGCTCGGCAATCGCCGCGACCTGCTCCGGCGTCTTGCCCGCGCCGAAGATCACCTCGGGGAATCCCTGCCGGACGGCGCGGTGATGATCCACGCGGGCGAAGCCGAGGTCCTCGAACGGCATGCGCCGCAGCATCTCGGTCAGCCGATCCGCCGCCCGGGCCGCGGTGGTCGTGCCCTGCTCGACCTCGTCGAGGATGCCGCGCAGCTCGTCGGGAGTCATGCCGGCTGGGCGCCGCTCGCGGCGGCGCGCGAATTGACTTGCGGGAGTCCGGCCTGTACGTTCATGGCGAGCGTGCCCGGCACCGACACGGCCGTCATGCCACTACCCGGATCGCTTCTGGTAGGGCTCTATTTCGTTCTTCTCGTCTGCCTGAGCGTCTACGGCGCGCATCGCGCCTACCTGCTCTACCTTTATACAAGATATCGCCCGCGCCGGCCCGCGGCGCGGGTCGACGGCGACGACGACACCCCGTTCGTCACGGTGCAGCTTCCCGTCTACAACGAGCTGTACGTCGTCGAGCGTCTCATCGACGCGGCGGCGCGCCTGGACTATCCCCCGCAGCGCCTGGAGATCCAGGTTCTGGACGACTCGACCGACGAGACGCAGCGGATAGCGGCCGCGGCGGTGGCCCGCTGGTCCGCGCGCGGAGTCGCCATCCGCCGGCTGCACCGGGCCGAGCGGACCGGGTACAAGGCCGGCGCGCTGGCGGCCGGGCTGCGGGCCGCGCGGGGCGAGGCGATCGCCATCTTCGACGCCGACTTCATCCCGCCGCGCGATTTCCTGCGGCGCGCGCTGCCGGCGCTCCGCGAGCCGGGCGTAGGCCTGGTGCAGGCCCGCTGGGGGCACGTGAACCGGGAGTGCTCGTGGCTCACGCGCGTGCAGGCCCTGCTGCTGGATGCCCACTTCGTCCTGGAGCACGGAGCTCGCAACCGCGGCGGGTGCTTCTTCAACTTCAACGGGACGGCCGGCGTCTGGCGGCGGGCGGCCATCGACGACGCGGGCGGCTGGCAGCCCGACACGCTGACCGAGGACCTCGACCTGAGCTATCGCGCCCAGCTCGCCGGGTGGCGGTTCGTCTTCCTGCCGGACCTGGTCGCGCCGGCCGAGCTCCCGGTGGAGATGAACGCCTTCAAGACGCAGCAGCACCGGTGGGCGATGGGATCGATCCAGACCTGCCTGAAGGTGCTGCCCCCGGTGCTGCGGAGCGGGTTGCCGCTGCGCCTCAAGGCGGAGGCGTTCTTTCACCTCACGGCCAACTTCAACTACCCGCTCCTGCTGCTGGCGTCCGTGCTGATGGTGCCCGCGCTCTTCGTGCGGGCGCTGGCCGGATCGCAGACGCTGCTGCTGGTCGACGTGCCGCTGTTCTGCGCGGCGGCGTTGTCGATGGTCAACTTCTACGCGGTCAGCCAGCGTGCGGTGCGGCGCGACTGGCTGTCGCAGTTGCGGTACGTGCCGCTCGCGATTGCCGTCGGGATCGGTCTCTCGGTCAACAACACCCGCGCCGTCCTCGGCGCGCTGCGCCGGGCCCGGCCGCGCTTCGTGCGCACGCCCAAGTACGGCGTCGTCGGCCGCCGCGACGAGTGGCGGACGAAGCGCTACCGGCCGGCCGTCGCGGGCCAGCCGTTCGTGGAGCTGGCGCTCGGGCTCTACTTCACGCTGGCCGTGCTCGGCGCGGCATCGAGCGCCCTGTTCGCGGCCGTTCCGCTGCTCTG
This sequence comes from Vicinamibacteraceae bacterium, assembly GCA_012271165.1. Lineage (GTDB taxonomy): Bacteria > Acidobacteriota > Vicinamibacteria > Vicinamibacterales > UBA8438 > JAAXGX01. Next base: position 7,673 of record JAAXGX010000026.1, read on the forward strand.
CGTCTTCCAGTTCGGGTTTCTGTACATGGGAGTGGTCTCGCTCCTGCAGCAGCCGCGGCCCGATCGCGCCGGCGTGTCGCGAGCGCGGCCGGCAATGGCTGGCGTGGCCGGCAAGCGGCGCGGAGCATCGCCGGCGTGAGGAAACCGGGGTAGCGACACAAGTCGTGAGAGGACTCGCATGAGCGTCCGCTTCCGATTCGACTGGGTTGACGCCGGGCCGTCGCCCGACGCGCTCGCCCGCGACACGATGGCGGCGCTGACAATCGAGGCCGGCAACGCCACTGTTACCTCGGTTATCGACCGGCGAAACGGACTCTACAGGAGCCACGTCGTCACGCCGCTGTTCAGCGTCGCCGAGTGGCTGGTCGGCAACTGGTGGCACATCTGGTACGAAGTTGAGGACGCAGGGGCGCAGCGGATCGACTTCGAGTCCCGGCACAATCTCGCCTTCGCCGGCGACGGGTTCGTCCTGCCGAGCCTCACCATGGTGCCCATGTCCGGTCGCATGCAACTGCGCTGGATGAAGCGCCGGCCGCGCCACGCCGGCATCGAGTTCGTCGACAGCGGTGAACAGGATGTCGAAGGCCAAGCGCTCGAAACGGAGCTCCGCCGCCTTGTCGACGCCGTCCTGGAGAGGCTGCGGAACGTGCCCGGCCACGAGAGGTTCACGAACATGCTCGACGAGGCATGGGCGGCCGTCAACGGGCTCGATGCGGAGGAGCGTGAGTTCAGTCGCGCTGCCGCGCTGCTGGGTGTCGATCCGTTCGACGTCCAGGATTCCCTCGCGGACGCCATCGCAGCCTTCTGGGAGGGCACCGACCCGGCCATACGGGCCGACGCCCTGGCTGGTGCGGATGCAAGCGGTGACTCGTTACAGCGCGTGGGCGAGTGGCTGGCCGGCGCGCGCGACGCGCTTGCCATTGCAGGCAACGGACACGACTGGGCCGACATCCGCGCCGGGCTGCCGCGGCTGGCGAACGCCGCGCCCTGGACTCGGGGCTACGATCTCGCGAGGACGGTGCGCCGCCGTCTCGGCGCGGATGACGGCCGGTTCGATTTCGGCGTCAACGGTGTGCCCGCGGCGGCGCACCGTGACATGCAGCCTCCCTCGCGCCGCATTCACGGACTGGTGGCAGCCGAGGCGCCGGCGTGCGTGACGGTCCCAAGGGGCGAGTCCGGCACGCGGTTTCTGCGTGCCCGCGCCCTCGGCGACTACCTCGGCCGACCCCAGCCGGCTCTCGGTCTGCTCAGCTCGCTTGCGACGGATCGCCAGCAGCAGTCCCGGGCGTTCGCCGCCGAGTTGCTGGCTCCTGCCGCGTCCCTGCGCGCACGACTACCAGGCGAACTCGTGGAGGTGGAGCGGGTGGACGACCTGTGCGGCGAGTTCGGTGTTTCCAGCGAGGTCATCCGCCGCCAGATCGAGAACCACGGGTTGGGGCGCATCGTCGTCTGTTGATGCCGTCCCGCCGGCGCTCCCCGCACCCCTGCGGTCGTGCTCGGTGGGGGTAGAGCTACCAGTTCCCGGTCGCTGACGGGCCGGTCAGCACCGGTCACGCCACGTCCTTCAGCGGTTCGCCAGGTCACGTCCGGTCGTAGCTGGCGGCAGCGGCTTCCCGTCGGCGTGGTACAGATCGATGGCTTCTTCGACAATCACGGAGAGTTGCGCGAAGACCTCGCGTTCGTCGGCCCCGTGGCACCCGCCGAGCAGCAGCCCCGGGCAGCTTCCCACGTAGCATCCGTCCTCGTCCGACCATGCCACGATCTTGGCGTAGCGGGCGCTGTCCTTCACGGTTGCAACTCCTTGATCTTCAATCGTCGAAGAGCGCCTGCAGGATCGTGACGGACAGTGACGCCTGCTCGTCCGCGCGCACGAACTGGCCGCCGCCGGCCGCGGCGACGCGTCGCATGAACGCGGGGGTGTCGGGGTAGGCAGGGCCGAGCTCGCTGGTATCCACCAGCACGGCGGACACGGTATGCCGCGCGCCGCGCCGTCCCGCGAACCGCCGCGCGTCTGCTATCGCCTGTTCGCGCCGGTCGGCGTGCGCGGGGTTGTCCGAGATCATCACGATGGACCGCTGCGCCGCGCCGGCCCGCCAGCTCGCGTCGACCGCCGTGCGGAGCGCCTCGGCGTAGTCCTCGTCGGCCGTGGTGTTGCAGGCGTCCGACCCTGGCTGCATCGAGCGGGCGAACGCCACCAGTTGTCGCACCGACCGCCGATCGATGGGCCGGAGCGGCGCAACGCGCAACGCTGTGCCCGGATCGCAGCGGTCCTTGAAGTCGATCAATCCGACGGCCGCGTCCTCGGTCAGCTTCACCAGCAGCTCCGCCAGGCCGATTTCCTCCCGGAGGCTCGCGACCTCGTAGGTCATGCTGGAGGTCGTGTCGAGGGCGATGACCAGATCGATCGGCGGCAGCTTCGGCAACCTCGACTCCGCCTCGGCGAGGGCTTGCTCCAGCGCCCGCTCGCGCGCCCGCGCGGCGGCGCGTTCGGCCTCGGCATCCGCCAGCCGGTCGCGGAACGCCTCGCGCTCAGCCTCGGCTGCAGCCAGGCGGGTCTCGAGCCGGGCGCGTTCCGCCTCGACTTCCTCCAGTCGACTCTGCGACGCGTCGTCTGCAGGGGGCGGCAGGCCGGCGGGTGGTTCCCGCGCGGGGGCAGGTGCGTCGCCCGTGTTGGGGAAATAGGGGAGCAGGACGAACGAGACGATCATGAATGCGCCGAGCGCCGACGCGAACAGATCGATCGCCGACACGTTGAAGATGTTGATCTCCCGGCGGGCGGGTTTCACCGTGTGCTCCGCTTGATCGACACCGTCAGGCGAACCGCCGCGCCGACGCCGATCTCGTCCCCGTGCGACAGCCCGGCCGGTCTGCCAGCAGGGATCGCGGTACCGTTCAGGAGGGTACCGTTCGTCGAGTCCAGATCCTCGATTGAGAGATTGTCTCCGTCTGCCGCCATCCGGAAGTGTCGCCGCGACGCTTCCGGATGGTCGAGCACGACGCCCGCCCGCTCCGGATTGCGCCCTACCACGACACCTTCCGGCGATCCCAGTTGCGCGGCGTCGATCTTGAGCACCACGCTCCGGCCATCCTCGTCCGTGCCTTCCAGAAGGCACGAGAACGAGGCTGGTGTGACGGCTGCGGCGAGCTTGTCCTGCGTTTCGCGGCGTGCCGCTTCCGACTCGACCAATTGACTCCGCCGCCGCCAGAAGAGGAGTCCCACCGCGAGCAACACGACGGCACCGGCGACGAGCGCGCCCACGAACCGGAGCCGCTCCTGCTCGAGTTGCGCCACACGTTGCTCGGCCTCCCTTGCCTGCGCGCGGGAGCCATTCGCACGTCGCTCCAGATCGTCCAGCTCGGCTTCCTGCTCCTCGGCGGCGGCCTGCAAGAGCTCGGCTTCTTCGCGCGCGGCATCCCGTTCCGCCTCGGTCGCAACCGCATCCGCCTGCAGAGCTGCGGCACGGCGTTGTGCCTCGGCGGCCCGCGCACGAGCCTCTTCCGTTGCGCGGCGGGCCGTGTTCGCCGCCTCCCGCGCTTGCCGCGCCTCGTCTTCGAGCTCTCTGGCCCGCGCGGCCTGTTGCGCAACCGTGGCGTTGGCGTCGGGGCACAGCGTGTCGGCCGTCCGCACCTCGACGCCCAGCTCGGCAACGGCCCGGCGAGCCTCGGCGCCGGCGACGCTGAACGTCGACTCGCCGGGTCCAACCCGATCGTTCAGGTCGCGCAGCGACAGATCGGGGTCGGGCCGGATCAGGCCGACGACCTCGCCACAGTCGTTCAGCATCGGCATGCCGTATTCCCGGGCGGTGACCGTCGCGTTGTGCCGGTAGAGCAGCAACTCCCGCTCGCCCTGCAGGTCGGGCTCCAGGCGGCGCAGCTCGGCAATCAGGCCGGCCGCCGGCACGACACCGAGCGAGCCGTCCACGGCGAACCGGGGGACATGGACGACGTCGCCCTCTTCGGGGTCCGCGTTCGGGTTTGTCCGCAGCGAAGCGGGCGCCGCCCGCCGGCATCTGATCCGCGGCGAGGACGGCGATGCCCGACCGCTCGTCAACGCTGCGCAACTCCGCGGTGAACTCCTGCGCGCCGCCTGGGGTGACAACGACGACGGCTTCCGCGCCGCGCAGCATCTGGGCGCTCGTGACGACCAAGCCGTTTCCGACCGCCAAACCCGAGATGTCGCCGAGCGCCATGCGGGTCCGGTCGAACGCGCGGACCACCACGATGTGGTTCTCGATGGCCGACAGGTCGGGCTGGGCTTGCACGACAGGCACCGGCATGCCGAGGGTGAGGAGTACCGCCGCTGCCAAGCAGGCGGAAGCTCTCGTCGCGTGGTCGGCCAAGCTGTGCATCGTCTGGTGTCTGCTCCTCATCGACCTCGCACGCGCGGACTTCGTTCGTCACCCTTCGAGCGCTCGAAGTCTGGACTGCGCCAGCTTGTGGCCTTGCTGGGCCGCCTTGCTGTACCAGGCCACTGCCTTCCGGTTGTCCGGGTCGACGCCTTCGCCGTCGTCATGTATCAGGCCGAGGTGCAACAGCGCATACATCCGACCGAGGAGGAACTGCGCGTCGGCGACGCCTTGTTCGGCGGCCTTTCGGTACCAGGCTGCTGCCTCCAGGTAGTCCTGGTCGACACCATCGCCGTTTTGATACATCCTGCCGAGGTCGAACTGCGCGTCGGCGAGTCCCTGTTCGGCGGCTCTTCGGAACCATGCGGCCGCCTTCCCGGCGTCCCGGTCGAGGGCGTCGCCTTTGTCGTACTCCAGGCCGAGATGGAACTGCGCTTTTGCGTGACCCTGTTCGGCGGCCTTTCGGATCCATGCGACCGCTTTCCGGGCGTCCGGGTCGACGCCGTCGCCAAGGTCGTACCTCAGGCCGAGTTGGAACTGCGCTTCTGCGTGACCTTGTTCGGCGGCCTTTCGGGTCCATTCGACCGCCTTCCCGTCGTCCGGGTCGACGCCGTCGCCGCTTTCGTACATCGAGCCCAAGCGAAACTGCGCTTCTGCATGACCTTGTTCGGCGGCCTTTCGGGTCCATTCGACCGCCTTCCCGTCGTCCGAGTCGACGCCTTCGCCGTTGTTGTACATCGAGCCCAAGCGGAATTGCGCTGCTGCCTGACCCTGTTCAGCGGCCCTCGTGATCCACGTTGCTGCCTGTCGGAGATCCTGGTCGACGCCCCTGCCAAGGAGATACAGCACGCCGAGGTGGAACTGCGCCGAGGGGCTCCCGTGTTCCGCAGCTTTCCGCAGGCGCGTCAGCGAAGGAATGTCGGCCCGCGAGGCAGCGGCGGCGAGGTCGTGAGTATCCGCGAACAGCGCGCGCCACGCGGCGATCGCCTGGGGCCGGTCTTCGGGCCGCAATGCCAGCCCACCGTCGATGGCGGCCAGCCATGCCGTCGGCGTTGCCGCAGCCCGTAACAACAGCTTGGTGAGCTCTTCCTTGGATAGCCCTCGCAACTTCTCACGGGTCAGTCCGGCCGACGCGTACAGACGCCGCTCCAGCGGCTCGCACTGGTCGTCCAGCATTCGTTCCGGTGCACTCGGCGGTGCCTCACCGGTCAACACGCGGTACGACACGGCCGCGAGCGCGTAGATGTCCGTCCACGGGCCCTGCCTTGCTTGGCTCGAATGCTGCTGGATGGGCGCGTATTCCGGTGTCAGCACGCGCGTGTGCGTTCGCTCGCGGGCGTCAACGCGGGCCGCGCCGAAGTCGATCAGTACCGGTTCGCTGTCCGCCGCGCGAACCACGATGTTGCCCGGCTTGATGTCCCTGTGCAGGTACCGCTGTCCGTGCACGTGCTCGAGGCCGTCCAGCAGCCGGTCCAGCCAGGGGCGCCACTCGGCGGCTGACAGCGGCCCGCGCGATTCCAGGATTGCCGCCAGCGAGTCGCCTTCAACGTACTCCATGACGATGTACGCGGTGCCGTGCGCCTCGACGAAGCGATGGACCCGCACCACATTCGAGTGCCGGAACCGGTGGACTGTCCGCGCCTCCTCGATGAACCGGGCGAGGCCCCACGCGTAGGTCTTGCGGTTCTCGGGTGACGACGCGACGACACGCAGGTTGTCCCCGCGCGCCGCGAATCCGACCAGGAAGTACTCCTTCAAGACCTCGATGAACCGGTTGATGCCCCGCGTGTAGGACTCACGGTTCTCGGGCGACGATGCGACGCGCCGGTCGCCCTTGCGCACCGCGAGCCCGGCCGGGAAGTACTCCTTCAGGACGACCGGGCCGTCCAGGTGATGATCGAACGCCAGGTAGGTGATGCCGAAACCGCCGGCGCCGAGCACGCGAACGACCTCGTACTCGTCGATGCGATGGCCTGCCGGGAGCGCATGGGCGTGCGTCTCGGACACGACTCGGAGTCTACATCCGCGCCCGGTGCATCGGATCCCCCGGCGCCTCCAGCAGTGCGACGGTCGCGTTGTCCTGCGTCGCCGAACCGCGCGCGTTCACGGCGGCCAGCAGCGCGTCCTTGACTGCCTCCAGGCCGTTGCTCCGGCGTGCCGCAATGATCGCCGCCGCCTCCTCGTCGTCCAGCGTGTCGAGGCCGTCGCTCGCCAGCAGCACCAGATCGCCGGGCTGCAGTCGCTCCGGCGTCGCCGACGTGTCGATCTTGGCGATGGTGCGTCCGACCAGCGCCGAGCGGAGCTCGTGCGCCTTCATTCCGGCTGCCGCCTCGGGATCCATTTCGCGCATGGCAGCGATGACCGGGGCCATCGAGTGGTCCGCGTTGAGCCGCTTGAGCCGCCCGGCCCGATAGAGGCAGAGCCGCGAGTCTCCGACGCTGATCCACTCCAGGCCGTCGGTGGTGAGCGCGGCCGCCACCAGGGTGGTGCCCATGCCGTCGAGCGCCCGATCGCTGTCGACCGCATGCCCGATCGCCTCGTTGGCGCGGTCGAGCGCGGCGCGGAGCCGATGCGCCACCCGACCTTCCGGTGCGTACGCTTCCACGAACGCGCGCACGGCGACGCGGCTGGCGACTGAGCCGCCGGCATGCCCTCCCATCCCGTCCGCGACGACCGCTACGGGATGCAGGCCGCCGGGATCGAGCAGAGGGCTGTCGATGAAGCCGATCTCGTCCTCCTGCATCTCCCGCGCCCCGACGATCTGCCCGCCAGCGCGGCGCACGGGCGCGGCGGGGCGTCTGCTCGCGTGGGAAGACGGCCCGCGCCGCCACCAGGCGACCAGCATCACGACCGGGAGTTGCAGCGTCACCGCCAGCAGCAGCGCGCCGAACACGGCGGCGGTCGCCAGGAGAACGGCTTCCGGCGGGGAGAGATCAGTCGGCGGCATCGGACCAGTGGAAGCGGTCGCCGCAGAACGCCACGAAGCGCAGGGTGGTGCGCCCGACGGTGATCGTGGCGCCGTCCTCGAGCGGCAGGCGCGTGTCGATGGCGACGCCGTTCAGATGCGCCAGGTTGGTGCTCTGCTCGCCGGGCGCGACCGAGAAGGTCCGGCGCAGGGGGTCGTAGGTGACCCAGAGATGGCCCCGACGGGATATCCGCGTGTCGCCGAACGGCAGGGCGATGCGGTTGTCCGACATCCGCCCCAGGTCGTTGCGGCCGGCCCCGATCCGGACGTCCCGCCCCTTGCCGGGACCTTCGACTACGACGAGCCAGCCCGAGACCGGATCGATCTCGTCCGCCTCCGGTGCGTCGCTCGCCGGTATCGCCCCAACGAGGCGCGTCCGGTCGTGGCTGCCGTCCGACGCCCTCGCGTCGCGGGCGCCAGGGCTCGGCCTGCGGACGACCGTCTTCTCGTCGTAGCGTCCCGGCGCGGGCCGGCCGCCTCCGGTCCGTGGCGCGCCGCGCGTGCGCGTCGCGGTGGTCTCGTCGCCGCCGGATGCGTCGTCGTCGGTGCGGGAACCGGGCAACGGCACGTTGGTTTTCTCCTCGATGATCCGGCCGTCCGGGGTGCGATACACGGGCATGGCGAACCTTTCACTTCTCGTAGAGCCGGTTGATCAGGTTGTCGAGGCAGTACTGGCCCGCCCGGTTCAGCGCGCCTTCCTCGCGCGCCTGCGCGACGTTCTGGGCGAGGACCAGCACGGCCGACTGCATCAGCGCCAGCATCGTCGTATAGAAGGCGACGCCGAGGCTGCGGGTGAGCTCGCCGAGCAGCGCGGGGTCCTGATAGTCGTCCGCGGCGCCGGCCTGGCTCAACGCCGCCGCGATGCCAACCACGGTGCCGATGAACCCGATGGTGGGGATCACCCACACGAGGTAGCGCAGCGTGCTGTAACGCGTGTCCAGCTCGTGCTGCATCAGGTCGAGCGACGAGGTGAGCAGCGCGTTGGCCCGGTCGGTCGACCTCGAGCTCTGGAACTGCAGGATGCAGCGGGCGACCAGCCGCTGCAGGAAGAATTCCTCCTGGCCGCGAACGCGGGAGCGGATGGCTCCGAGGTCCCCAAGGCGCAGCATCGTGGCGTCGTCTTCGGGTAGCAGGCGCTCCGGATCTGCTCCGCTTCGACGCTTGCCCGCCGGTAGCGCACCGCCACCTCGCCCAGCGCGCCGAAGAACACCAGCCACATGAGGTTCTGGATGGTGAACGGATAGTCGAACACGGTCGAGTTGCGGTCGAGCAGAAAGGCCGCGATGCGACCGTCGGTCAGGATCAGGCTGGTCAGGGTGATGCAGGCAATCGCCGCGAGCAGGGCAAGAGCCCAGGAAGCCAGCCGCCGGCTCGACTCGGTGGTGGCGGGCATGACGCGGGTGAGTCTAATACAGTCCCGTCGAGCCCCGACTCCCGCGGTTGTCACGCGGCCGGGCCGGCGGCCGGCGGCGTTCCGCCCCGCGGCCGCCACAGCACGCCCACCGCCCAGTCCAGGTCCACCCGCTCGCCCCGCCAGGCGGGCGTTGCGGTGTGCGGGCTCGGGCGGACGCCCTCCCGGTCGAGTCGCGCCCACACGGACGCCAGCGGCGGACCGGTGACGGCCGCCGCCGGCGGCGCCTCCGGCAGCGCTTGGCCGTCGGGCCGGACGAACCGCGGCTCGCCCGCCGCGTCGAACCCGACCCGGAACCCCTCCTCGTGCACCGCCCGGTGATGACGCCGGCACAGCAACACCAGGTTCGACAGCGCCGTCTCCCCGCCGTGCACCCAGTGGCGGACGTGGTGCGAATCGCATCGCGTTGCCCGGCAGCCGGGGAAGCGGCAGTGCCGGTCGCGCGCGGTCAGCGCCCGGCGCAGCGCGGGCGAGATGGTGCGCGTACGGCGGCCCACGCTGAGAACCTCGCCGGCCCGACCGTGCCGCATCGTGACCGTCGCGGCGTCGCAGGCCAGCCGCCGGGCCGTCTCGGCGGAGACGTGGATGCCGCCCGCCTCGTCGAGCGCCGACTGGCCCCCGGCGGCGGCCGGGAAGACCGTGTGACCGGCCCGCGCCGGTTGCGAGGCGCCGGGCACGGACCGGGCCGGACCTGCTGCCCGGGCCGGGTCCGTTCCGCCGCCCGCGCCACGCGCCACTGTCGGCGACGGCTCGTTCGTGCTGTCGGGGGGCACTGCGCGCGGTCCGTACGTTCCCGAGGGAACGTACGGACCGGCCGTCGCCGCACCGTCGCCGCCCCGCTCGCCGTGTTCCACGTCTTCCGCCAAGGTGTCGGCATCCACGTGCACGACCACCTGATAGCGGTCGCCGGCTGTGCCCCTGTCGAGTCCGCCGGCCAGGGCGCACTCGGCCACCACCCCCAACGCATCCGCGCGCCGCTGCGCCGGGGTTGGGACCATGTCGTCGGCCGCGTCATCCGCCGCCCCGTCCGACCCCGCCGTGCGCCGCTCGGCGTCGAGCGCCGCCTCCAGCGCCCGCCGCACGGCCGCGCCCACCTCCGGCGTCAGCCGGCCGCGCACCACGATCATCCCGTCCTCGTCCACCCAGGTCGCAAGCGACCGCGAGGCGTGCCGCTGCGCGTCCTCCGCCGCCTCGGCCGTCCGGTCCACCCGCCGCCACGTGCGGACTATCTGCTCGACGTGCGCCGCGGTGCCGGCCAGCGCCACGTCGAGTAGCGCCTGCTCGGTCTCGGGTGTGGCCACGCGGGTGACGGCGCGCACCTTCGAGTAGGAGACGGCGCCGCGCCTCAGCGCGTCGCGCAGCAGGGGCAGCTCGGCCAGGGCGCGGGCGACCCGTACATGCTCGCGGGCAGCCCCCGGCGCCAGGCCGGTGCGCCAACTCAGCCACTCGGCGCAGGAAGCGAAGCCCTCCCAGCCGTTGCGCGCGTCGAACTCGCGGATCAGGCCCAGTAGCTCGCCGGTGGCCGCCGCGATGCCGGCGGCCAGCTCGGCGATGCGGTCGCCGAGTGTGTCGACGCAGGGCGCAGACTCGTCCGCACGATCCGGCGGGGAAGCGAGCGGCCCGGCCGCGGCGGGCGGGGCAGAGAGCGGGGCCGGTGAGCCAGACGAGGCAACCGGAGCGAGTCGGGAGTCAACAAGCATGAATCCATCATAACCTCCATTATTTCAACCGCTTGTACGGCTCCGGGACGAGCGATCGGGCGGCCGGTTGACGTTTTTCATGCCGCGGCCGGCGACGGGCGCCCAGAGCTGGACCGGGGCGGTAAACGGGCCAAGTCTCGCCGACGTCCGAACCCGAGACGAATCGCCTCGACGGAGGCTGTCAAGCGGAAAACGCAGCAGGACGAAAAAACAACGAAGCTCAACGGGGTGCGCTTCCAGCTTCTCCCGCCCGCCGCGTCTGCACGAATCACGACGTTCGCCGGCTTGATGTCGCGGTGCAGGTAGTCACGGTGGTGGACGTGCTCGATGCCGGCGAGCAGGGCGTCCAGCCAGGGCCGCCACTGCGCCGGCGTCAGGCTCCCGTGCCGCTCCAGAAACGCGGCCAGCGACTCTCCCTCCACGTACTCCTCCAGGAACGTGCGCACGAAGCTGTCGCGCCACAGTAATCCTTGAGAATCATGAGGTCATGTCCTGTTCTGCAAGGAACTCTGCCGGCTCGTTTGCCCGCGCTTCCGGCCGGATAGTAGGCTCTGACCGGATGACTGCGCCAGCCGCGCCGGCGAAGGCCGGGCTCGAGGGCGTCGTCGCGACCTCGTCGGCGATCTGCCATCTCGACGGGGCGCACGGCGTGCTCGCGTACTGCGGGCACGACATTCACGATCTCGCCGAGCACGCCACCTTCGAGGAGGTGTGCCATCTCCTCTGGCACCGGCGCCTCCCGACCCGGGCCGAGCTGGGGGACCTGCAGTCGCAGCTCGCGAGCGCGCGGCCGCTGTCCGAGCCGCTGCGGCGGCTGATTCGGTCGCTGCCGCCGGGCAACACCATGGATGCCCTGCGGACGCTGACCTCGGCGCTGGCGCACTTCGACCCGCAGGCCGGCGACGCCTCGCCCGCCGCGCGCTATCGCCAGGCGGTGCGTCTGACGGCGCAGCTGGGCAGCGTCGTGGCGGCCTGCGGCCGCGTCGCCGCGGGCCGCAGTCCGATCGAGCCGGATCCCGCCCTCGGCCACGCCGCCAACTTCCTGCTCATGCTCGGGGGCGAGCGGCCGAGCGCCGTGGCGACGCGTGCGTTCGACGTGGCACTCATCCTGCATGCCGACCACGAGCTGAACGCGTCGACCTTTGCCGCCCGCGTGACCGCCGCCACGTTGAGCGACGTCCACTCGGCCGTGGTCGCCGGCATCGGCGCGCTCAAGGGGCCGTTGCACGGCGGCGCCAACGCCGCGGTCATGAAGCTGCTGACGGACATCGGCGAGGATGCCGACGACGAGCGCGTGGAGCGCGTCATCCGGGACATGCTGGCGCGCAAGGTCAAGGTGCCCGGCTTCGGGCACCGCGTGTACCGGACCGAGGATCCGCGCGCGACGCACCTCCGGCGCATGTCCCGCGAGCTGGGCGAGCGCGCCGGACGGACCCGCCTGCACGAGATGTCGCGGCGCATCGAGGCCGTGATGAAGGAGGCGACGCAGATCGACGCGAACGTCGACTTCTACTCGGCGTCGACGTACGCGCTGCTGGGGATCCCGGTCGATCTGTTCACGCCGATCTTCGCCGTCAGCCGCGTCGCGGGCTGGACGGCGCACGTCCTCGAGCAGTACGCCAACAACCGCCTCATCCGGCCCCGCGCCGAGTACGTCGGACCGGAGCACCCGCAGCCTTTCACGCCGCTGGACGAACGAGGCCGATGACGGCGCCGTCGGAGCGAGCGGTGGGCGCCGGGCGGCCACCGCAGCGCGGCGCCCTGCCCGAGACGGCCCGCCGCGACATCGGCCGCGCGATCCGGCTGCACACCGACGGGCAGCTCGAGGCGGCCGTCGACGCGTACCGGGCCATCCTCGAGCGGTATCCCGAGGCCGGCGCGTGCTGGTCCAACCTGGGGGTGGCGCTGCGGAAGCTGGGCCGCAGGGACGAAGCCCTGGCGGTGCTGCGCGAGGGGGTGCGTGCCTGCCCGGAGTTCGTCGATCTCAACTACAATCTCGGCAATGCGCTCTCCGACGCCGGGGATGCGCAGGCTGCCCTCGAATGCTACCGCGCGGCCTTCGCTCGCGAGCCGGGCCATCTGCCCGCGGCCATTGCCTGCGGCGCCGCGCTCCTCGGGCTGGGGCGTTTCGAGGAGGCGATTGATCACTACCGGGCGGCGCTCGACCGGCATCCCGACAACGCCAGTCTGTATCACGCGCTGGGGCGGGCGCTCTGGAAGCTGCGGCAGGTGCGGGCCGCCGCGGCGGCCTACCGGCGCGCCATCGCGCTGGGACCCGCGCCACCCGTCTACCGCATCAATCTGCACCACGCCCTGTCCGCGCTGGGGGAGTACGCGGAGGACGAGCGGCAGTTGCGCGCCGCCGCGGCGCAGGATCGGCGCTCGCCGGCGGTGCTGGCGGCCCTGGGTCAGAGCCTCATCGACCAGGGCCGCCTCGCGGCCGGCCTCGAATGCTGCGACGCGGCCCTGGCGGCAGACCCTGATCATCTCGACGCGCGGCTCGGGCGCGCGCGCGCCAATCTCCTGGCGGGCCGCTACGCCGCGGCCTGGCCGGACTTCATGTGGCGGCGCCGGCACCCGACGTGGCGGGCGATGGGCGTCGAGGGCAGGGACTGGGAGGGCCAGGATCTCGCCGGGCAATCGATCCTGCTCTACGGCGAGCAGGGCCTGGGCGACGTGATCCAGTTCGCGCGGTTCGCGCCGCTGCTGGTGGAGCGCGGCGCAGAGGTGTCGCTCTACTGCCCGCCCCGGCTGGTCCGTCTGCTGCAGCGGCTGCCCGACGTGCGCCAGGTCGTGCCCGGCGACCGGCCGTGTCCTCCGACCGACTGGATCTGCTCGCTCCTGGACGTGCCCGCCGTTCTGGGAACCGACCTCGACTCGATACCGGCCACCTGTCCCTATCTGCCTGCCGGCAAGCGGCCGCAGCCGCTGCTGCCGCCCGCGCGGGGGTTTCGAATCGCCATCGTCTGGGGCGGGAATCCGGCTCACGCGCGGGACAGCGAGCGCTCCTGCCGGCTCGCGGACTTCGCGCCCTTGATCGAGCTGCCCGGCACCGAGTTCGTCAGCTTCCAGGTGGGGCCGCGCGCCCGGGAGCTGCGGGCGGGCTGGCGCGGGCTCGTCGGCGCCGCCGGGAAGGAGCTGACCGCGTTCGAGGCGACCGCGGACGCGCTCATGGAGGTGGACCTCGTCATTACCGTGGACACGGCGCTCGCCCACCTGGCCGGCGCCCTCGGCCGGCCCGTCTGGACCCTGCTGGCGTTCGCCCCCGACTGGCGCTGGCTGCTCGAGCGCACGGACACGCCCTGGTACCCGACGATGCGCCTGTTCCGGCAGCCGCAGCCCAACGATTGGGCGGGGGCCTTCCGCGCGGTCCGCGCGGAGCTTGCCGCCCGGCTGGCGCAGCCGCATAATTGACCCGCCGTCCGGTCCTCTCGATGCATCACCTTCAGATCCGCAACTTCTCCATCGTCGCCCACATCGACCACGGCAAGTCGACGCTCGCCGACCGGTTTCTCGAGCTCACCGGCGCCCTGCGGCCGCGGGAGATGGAGGCACAGGTCCTCGACAGCATGGACCTGGAGCGCGAGCGCGGCATCACGATCAAGGCTCACGCCGTGCGCCTGGGCTACGAGGCGGATGACGGCCGGCGCTACGTGCTGAATCTCATCGACACCCCGGGGCACGTCGACTTCTCCTACGAGGTGACGCGCTCGCTCGCGGCCTGCGAGGGCGCGCTGCTGCTGGTCGACGCCTCGCAGGGGGTCGAGGCGCAGACGGTCGCCAACGCCTACCTCGCCGTCGACAACGACCTCGAGATCATCCCGGTCATCAACAAGATCGATCTGCCCGGTGCGCAGGCGGACGAGACGGCCCGGCAGGTCGAGGATCTGGTGGGGCTCGACGCCGCCGCCGCGATTCGCGCCAGCGCGAAGGAGGGCACCGGCGTCCGCGACATCCTGGAGGCGGTCGTCGCGCGCGTGCCGCCCCCTGCCGGCGCCCCCGATGCCCCGCTGAAGGCGCTGATCTTCGACTCGTGGTACGACGCCTACCGGGGCGTCGTGATTCTCATCCGCGTGCTGGACGGCGCGATCCGGCCGGGCATGAGGGTGCGGCTGATGGCCCAGGGCCGCGAGTGCGAGATCGAGCAGGTCGGCGTCTTCTCGCCGAAGCCGCTCGAGACCGACGCGCTCGGCGTCGGCGAGGTGGGGTTCGTCATCGCCGGCATCAAGCGTGTCGGCGATGCCCAGATCGGCGATACCCTGACGGACGCCGGACGCCCGACCGCCAGCCCGTTTCCGGGCTTCCGCGAGCTCAAGCCGATGGTCTTCGCCGGGCTCTATCCGGTGGAGGGCCACCAGTATCCGGAGCTTCGCGAGGCGCTCGACAGGCTGCGGCTCAACGATTCGTCGTTCGTCTTCGAGCCGGAGACGTCCGCGGCGCTGGGGTTCGGATTCCGCTGCGGCTTCCTCGGGTTGCTGCACATGGAGATCGTCCAGGAGCGTCTCGAGCGGGAGTTCGACATGGACCTCGTGACGACGGCGCCCGGCGTGCTGTACCGGGTGACGACCACGGACGGCGAGGTGCTGGAGATAGACAGCCCGGCGAAGCTGCCGGACCCCGGTCGGATCGACCGGCTCGAGGAGCCCATCATCGCGGCGATGATTCTCGCGCCGGCCGACTGCGTGGGCGCGATCCTGCAGCTCTGCCAGGAGAAGCGGGGCGTGCAGACGAATCTCGAGTACCACGCCTCGAACCGGGTCATGATCTCGTACGACCTGCCCTTCAACGAGGTGGTGCTCGACTTCTACGACCGTCTGAAGACCGTCTCCCGCGGCTACGCGTCGCTCGACTATCATGTGAGCGGATACCGGGAGGCGCCGCTCGTGCGGCTGGATCTGCTCGTCAACGCCGAACCGGTCGATGCGCTGTCGGTGATCGTGCACCGCGACATGGCCTACACGCGGGGGCGGGCGCTCGCGACGAAGATGCGCCAGCTCATTCCGCGCCAGATGTTCGAGGTGGCCATCCAGGCGGCCGTCGGCACGCGGATCATCGCTCGGGAGACGGTGCGGTCCCTGCGCAAGAACGTCCTCGCCAAGTGCTATGGTGGTGACATCACCCGCAAGCGCAAGCTGCTCGAGAAGCAGAAGGAGGGCAAGCGCCGCATGAAGCGCGTCGGGCGCGTGGAGATTCCGCAGGAGGCGTTTCTCGCGGTGCTGAGGATTGGCGCAGACTCATGACAGCAGCGTTTCGGAAATCGACGGCGCGCGAGTACTTCGAATCGATCGTCATCGCCGTGATCCTGGCGCTCTTCATCCGGACGTGGGTCGTGCAGGCCTTCAAGATTCCGACCGGATCCATGGAGCACAACCTGCTGATCGGCGATCACCTGCTGGTCAACAAGTTCGTCTTCGGGCCGACTGCCGGCGCCGCGGAGCAATGGGTGCTGCCGAACGGCGCGGTGGAGCGCGGCGACGTGGTGGTGTTCAAGTTTCCCGAGGAGCCGGAGCGGGACTTCATCAAGCGGGTCATCGGCCTGCCGGGCGAGACCCTCGAGCTGCGCCGGAAGCGTGTCTACATCGACGGCGAGCCGCTCGACGAGCCGTACCTGGCGGGTCAGCAGCCCCTGCTGCGGCCCGGGGCCGTTGCCGTCGCGCGGCGCGACACGTTCGGGCCGGTGACGATTCCGGACGGGCACTACTTCATGATGGGAGACAACCGCGACAACTCGCAGGACAGCCGCTTCTGGGGCCCGCTGCCGCATGCCTACCTGAAGGGCCGGGCCATGCTGGTCTACTGGTCGTACGACGCGGCCGAGCCGGTCCTGCAGGAGCCGGGTCTCGGTGCCGGCCTCAGGCGTCTCTCCTCCGGGGTGGCGAGCTTCTTCACTCGCACCCGGTGGGAGCGGATGTTCCAGCTCATCGGCTGAGCCTCCGGGCGCCGCGGACAGAAGGAGCCGCCATGCACAAGCCGACCGTCCGTCTCGCCCTCTGCATCGTTCTCCTGCTCCCGCTGCCCGCCGGGGCCGCGGAGCACCCGCTCGACCCGCTGAGCTACCAGGAGATGTGGCGCGCGCTCGAGCTGCTGCGGGATGCCGGGCACATGGACCGCGACACGCGCTTCTCGGAGCTGACGCTCCGGGAGCCGGCCAAGCACGACGTCCTGGCGTGGCGTCCCGGCGCCGAGATGCCGCGCGCGGCCTACGCCGTGGTGCGCCAGGGTCACGAGACGTACGAGGCGACCATCGATCTCGCCGCCGGGCGGGTAGCGTCCTGGCGGCCGCTGACCGGCGTGCAGCCGAGCTGGCTCGGCGAGGAGTTCAACGCGCTGGTCGACAAGGTGCTCGAGCATCCGGACTTCATCGCCGGCCTCGCGGCGCGCGGCATCACCGATTTCACGTTTCTCGACTGCCGCACGGGGCCGCCGGGCTACTTCGGGACGGCGGAGGAGCGCGGCCGTCGCATCGGCAACGTGAGCTGCTCGGAGTCCCGCGACGTCCGCAACTCGTGGACCCGCCGCGTGGAGGGCCTGAGCGCCGTGGTGGACCTCGTCGCGGGGGAGGTGCTGCGCGTGGTCGACGACGGCCCGGTGCCCATCACCGGCACCGTCGCCGACTTCGATCGCACGACGCTCGACGCCCCGCGCGAGGTTCCCGGGCCGCTCGACACGCGCCAGCCGCTCGGCCCCGGCTTCGAGCTGGACGGCTATCAGGTGCGCTGGCAGAACTGGCGCTTCCACCTGCGGCCTGACCAGCGGGTCGGCGTGGTGCTGTCGCTGGTGCGCTACCAGCCGGCCGAGCGGGCGCCCGCCCGCTCGGTGCTGTACCAGGGCTACCTGTCCGAGATCTTCGTGCCGTACATGGATCCCTCGTTCGCCTGGTACCGCCGCAACTTCATCGACATCGGCGAGTTCGTGGCCGGCGGGCTGGCCAAGCCGCTGCTGCGGGGGCGCGACTGTCCCGACCACGCGGTCTACGTGGACACGCTGGTCAGCGGCGGCAACGGGCGCCCGCGCACCGTGCAGGACACGATCTGCCTGTACGAGCGAGAGACCGGCGACCCCGTCTGGCGGCACTATGCCGACGAGCAGCCCGACAGCCGGCGCAGCCGCGATCTGGTCGTGCGCACCGGCGCCGTGGTCGGCAACTACGACTACGTGCTGGACTGGATCTTCCGCCAGGACGGCTCCATCGAGGCCAGGGTCGGCGCCACCGGCATCCTGGAGGTGAAGGCGGCCAACGCCGCGTCCGCGACGGAGTCGGCCGCGGCGGCCCGCGCGACCGACGCGGACGGCGCCGAGGCGCCCGACGCGCCGGACCGCGAGGATGCGTACGGCCGCTTCGTGGATCGCAACATCGTGGCCGTGAACCACGACCACTACTTCAGCTACCGCCTGGATCTCGACATCGACGGCACCGGCAACCGGTTCGTCACCGACCGCCTGGTGACACGTCGGCTGCCGCCGGACCATCCGCGGCGCAGCCTGTGGGTTCAGGAGCAACAGGTCGCGGCGAGCGAGCGCGACGCACGGCTCGACATCGACCTGCGGCGGCCGGCGCTGTGGCGGGTGCTCAGCACCGATCGGGTCAACGCCGCGGGCTACCCCACCAGCTTCCAGGTGCTGCCGGGACGGAACGCGAACACGCTGCTGTCTGCCGACGACTATCCGCGGCGCCGCGCCGGCTTCATCGATCACCACCTGTGGGTGACGCCGTACCGCGTCGAGGAGCGCTACGCGGCCGGCGACCACCCGACCCTGAGCGAGCCCGGCCTGGGCCTGCCGGACTGGACGGCAGCGGATCGGCCCGTGCTCGACACGGACATCGTCCTCTGGCACACGGTCGGCATGCACCATCTGCCGCGCGCCGAGGACTGGCCGGTGATGCCGACCATGTGGCACGGCTTCGAGCTGCGGCCGTTCGACTTCTTCGACCGCAACCCGGCGCTCGACCTGCCCTGAGCACGAGGGTCGCCCCGCGTCGGTCGTGACAGCGCCCCAAGGCGCGCACGGCGCGCCTCGGCGGCCGCGGCGCGGGGCTGTGGGGTCCCCGCAAGCGGACGCCGGGGGTTCGGGGCAAAGCCCCGTCTGATTGACGCTACCGTGCGGCCCGGCGGCCGAAGATGGCCGTGCCCACCCGCACGATCGTGGCGCCCTCCTCGACGGCGACCTCGAAGTCGTTGCTCATGCCCATCGACAGCTCGGCCAGCCGCTGCCGCGGCACGCCGCCGTCGGCGAGCTGGTCGCGCAGCTCCCGCAGCCGGCGAAAGTACGGCCGGGTGCGCTCCGGATCCGCCGACCAGGGAGGCAGCAGCATGAGTCCCCGCACGTTGACCGCCCGGCACGCCGCGGCCGCTGCCAGCACCTGGCGCACGACGTCGACCGGTGCGCCCGACTTGGCCTCCTCGCCGGCCAGATCGACCTGCACCAGCGCCTCGGCCGTCGCGCCCTCCTCGCGTGCCGTGCGCTCGAGGCGCTGCAGCAGCCCGACGCTGTCCACCGCGTGGATCCAGGCCATGGCGACGACCGCGCGGCGTGCCTTGTTCGACTGCAGGTGCCCGATGAGGTGCCAGGTGATCGGGCCGAGGTCGGCCGCCTGGGCGACCTTGGCCAGGGCTTCTTGCACGCGGTTCTCGCCGAGGTCGGTCAGGCCTGCGGCGACCGCCGCCTGGACGTAGGTGACGGGGAACGTCTTGGAGACGCCGACGAGACGAACCGCGCCCGGGTCGCGTCCGGCGCGGTCGCAGGCGCCCGCAATCCGTTCACGGACGGCGCGCACGTTGCGCGCGATCGTCGCGGCGCGGTCGGCCGGCGGCATGGCGGCTACCGCTCCAGGCGGGCGAGCTCCTCGCGCGCGCTGGCGGCGTGCTCGCCGCCGCCGTCCAGCCGGAGGTAGCGGCGGAGCGCGCGCGCGGCGCGGTCGGGATCGTCGGATCGCAGCAGGCTGACGGCCAGCCAGTAGTGGGTGGCGGGGAAGCTCGAATCCTGCCTCAGCAGGCTCTCGAAGGCGGCCCGCGCGCCGGCCACCTCGCCCGCGTCGAGTCTGGCGATGCCCCGCTCGAGCTCTTCCTGCAGCTGCTGCCTGCGCTCCGCGAGCTGGGCGACCGCGAGCCGGGTGGCTTCCTCCCGCGCCGCCGCGGCGTCGGCCGCCCTGCCCTGCCGCGTGTAGATGCTGGCGAGTCCGTAGTGGGCGGCCGCATAGCCCGGCACGATCTGCAGCACCCGCCTGAAGGCGGCCTCGGCGTCCGCGAACCGTTCCAGCTCGGCGTAGGCGACCGCGAGGTTGTAGCTGCACTCCGTGCAGTCCGGCCGCCGCTCGAGCGCGCGGGCGAACTGCGCAACCGCCGCGGCGTAGTCGGCCGCGCGGTTCGCGGCCAGACCCGCCGCGAACGCCCGCGACGCGGCCTCGCGGTCGCCGAGCTCGGCGATCCACGCCGCGTCGCGCCGGCCCGCGGCCAGCTCCAGGTTGACCTCGACCGTGCGGCCGGCGCGGACCCGAATCCTGAACATGTCGCTGTTCAGATCGTCCCTGCCGGCGGTCACGGCATAGAGCCCCGCCGCGACGTCGCTCCCGGCGTAGGCGCCGTCCGTCGCCGTCTCCAGCGTGCGGCCGTCGCCGCCGTCGCCCAAGCGGCGCACGACGACCTCGGCGCCGGCGACCGGGCGGCCGTCCTGGTCGACGACGCGGCCCCGGATCGTGCCGGCTTCCTGCGCCGCCCCGCCCGCACCGAGGAGGCACCACAGCGCCAGCGCCCGGAACGCGCCGGTCGCGAGGGTGCGCGAACGGACTTGGCCAGCCCGCAGCATGCTCCAGCCAGTCTACACCTCATTCAGACGGGGCTTCATTCAGACGGGGCTGCGCCCCGGACCCCCGGCGTTCGCTTGCGGGGACCCCTGCGCGGTCAGGGCGGTGCGTCGAGAAAGCGCCGCACGTCGTCGAGCTCGTGGGTGATCGGCGCCGGCGGCAGGCTGTCCAGGAACCGGCGCCCGTAGCTCCCGGTTTGGACCCGCGCATCGAACAGCGCCAGCACGCCGCGGTCCCGGCGGTGCCGGATCAGGCGGCCGAGGCCCTGGCGCAGGGTCAGAATGGCAAGGGGCACCTGATAGTCGGCGAAGGCGTTGCCGCCGCGGGCCTCGACGGCCTCCATCCGCGCCGCCGTGATGGGATCGGAGGGCGGCGCGAACGGCAGCTTGTCGATGACGACGCAGCTCAGCGCTTCGCCGGCCACGTCGACGCCCTGCCAGAAGCTGGAGGTCGCGAGGAGTACTGCCCGGGGTGTCGACCGGAACTCCCGCAGCAGCACGGTGCGCGGGGCCGAGCCCTGGACCAGCAGGGGGTACGGCAGCGTCTTCCCCAGCCGATCGCGGATGTCGCGCAGGTTGGCGTAGCTGGTGAACAGGACGAATGCGCGCCCGCCCGTGGCGCGCAGCAGGCCGTCGAGCTCGCGCGCCACGGCGGCGGTGAACCTGCCGCTGCGGGGATCCGGCATCCCGCGCGGCAGGAACAGCACGGCTTGCCGCTCGAAATCGAACTCCGACGGCAGCCGGAGCTCGTGCGCTTCGCCGACGCCGAGCCGCTCCCGCAGATAGTCGAACGTGTCGTCCACGGTCATCGTGGCCGAGGTCAGAATCGTCCCGGCAGCACGCTCGAGTATGTGCTCGCTGACGACCCCGGACACGTCGATGGGGGACGCCCGCAGGAACACGCCCCGCTCGCGGCGCTCGAGAAAGTAGACGAAGTCGTCGTCGCTGGCCGCGAGCAGGAAGCGGAGCTGATCGCGCAGCTCGCGCGCGCGCCGCGCCAGCGCCAGCAGATCCTCCGAGGCGTCCTTGATCGCTCCGCAGCCCGCCTCGAGCTCCGTGAGGCTCTGCGCCAGGCTGGTGGCCGTGTCGGCCGCCGGCTCGAGTAGCTCGCCGGTCACCCGGATCCTGTCGCGGGGGAGCGCCATCTGCTGCAGCACTGCGATGAACATCCGCGCCCGCTCGCGCGTCAGCTCCAGGCAGCGACGCAGTTCGTCGGCGTCAGCCGGCGATGCCGTCTCGTCCGTGTCCAGTATCCGGCGCCCGTCCTGCACCAGCCGTTCCAGCCGGTGGTTGCTGACCTCCCTGCCGAAGTACTGGGTCGCCGCGTCCTCGAGCTGATGCGCCTCGTCGATCACGGTGCAGGCGCACGACGGGATGACCTCGCCGTACGCGCTCTGGCGCACCGCGGCGTCGGCGCACAGCAAATGGTGATTCACGATGACCAGATCGGACTCGAGCGCCTGGCGCCGCATGCGCGTGACGAAGCAGTCGTCGTAGCGCGGACACTCCAGGCCGAGGCAGTTCTCCGACGTCGCGGAGATCTCGGGCCACAGGGGGAAGTCGTCCGGCAGGTCCTCGACCTCGGCGCGGTCGCCGGTCTCCGTCTGGCCGGCCCATTCCTGCAGGGCGTCCACGTACGCCCGCTCGGCCGCCGCCCGCGGCTCGCCGTCCTGCCGGTGCTGGTCGAACCGATGCAGGCACAGATAGTTGCCGCGCCCCTTCATGTAGGTGGCCGTGAACGGGACGTCGAGGGCGCTGCGGAGCGCCGGCAGATCCTTGTGGAAGATCTGGTCCTGCAGGTTCTTCGTGCCGGTCGACACCAGGACGCGCCGCCGGGAGAGGATGGCGGGCACGAGGTAGGCGAGCGTCTTGCCGGTGCCGGTGCCGGCCTCGACGAGCAGCACGCCGCCGCCGGCGAACATCTCGCCCGTGGCGGCCGCCATCTCCCGCTGGCCCGGACGGGGCTCGAACGCCGGCAGCGCGCGCGCCAGCGGGCCGCCGTCGGCGAACGCCTCGGCCACGAGCGCGCCGAGCGCGTCCTGGTCCGGGCTCAGCTCGCCGGCTCGGGATACAGGGGGAACCTCCGGCACAGGGCCTCGACCTCGGCGCGCACGCTGCCCGCGACGCCATCGTCCTCCGGCGCGGCCAGCACGCGGCAGATGAGCTCGCCGATGCGGTCCATCTCGGCCTCGGCCATGCCGCGGGTCGTCAGCGCGGGCGTTCCCAGGCGTATTCCGCTCGCCACCATGGGCGGATTCTCGTCGAACGGGATCGTGTTCTTGTTGACGGTGATCCCGGCGCGCCCCAGCGCCGCCTCGGCCAGCTTCCCGGTCAGCCCCCGCGAGACCACGTCGACCAGCACGAGGTGGTTGTCGGTCCCGCCGCTCACCAGCCGGAAGCCGCCGTCGGCCAGCGCCGCCGCCAGGCGTGCGGCGTTGGCCACGACCTGCCGCTGGTAGGCCGCGAACGCCGGCTCGGACGCTTCCTTGAGACAGACGGCCTTGGCCGCGATGATGTGCATGAGCGGCCCGCCCTGGACGCCCGGGAACAGGGCCCGGTTCACGCTCTTGGCGTGGTCCCGGCGGCAGAGCACCAGGCCGCCGCGCGGCCCCCGCAGCGTCTTGTGCGTGGTCGTCGTGACGATGTCCGAGTGCGGGACCGGACTGGGATGGGCGCCCGTCGCGACCAGCCCCGCGATGTGCGCCATGTCGGTCACCAGCGCGGCGCCGACCTCGTCGGCCGTCGCCCGGATGCGCGCGAAGTCGATGATCCGCGGGTAGGCGCTCGCGCCCACCATGATCATCCGCGGCCGGTGCTCGCGCGCCAGCGCCGCCAACCGCTCGTAGTCGATCCGCTCGTCGTCCCGCCGCACGCCGTACGGCACGATGTCGTAGAGCTGCCCCGAGAAGTTCAGCGGGTGGCCGTGCGTCAGATGACCGCCGTGCGCCAGGTCCATGCCCAGGACGGTGTCTCCCGGCTTCAGCAGCGCGAAGTACGCCGCCATGTTCGCCTGGGCGCCCGAGTGCGGCTGGACATTGGCGTGCTCGGCGCCGAACAGGGCCCTGGCGCGATCGATCGCCAGCGACTCGGCGACGTCCACGAACTCGCAGCCGCCGTAGTACCGCCGCCCCGGGTAGCCCTCCGCGTACTTGTTGGTGAGGACCGAGCCCATCGCCTCCAGCACCGCGGCGCTGGCGAAGTTCTCCGAGGCGATCAGCTCGAGGCCCGTGTTCTGGCGGTTGATCTCGGCGCGCAGCACCTGCGCGATGTCGTTGTCGACCTCGGCGACCGCGCGCTGGCGGGCGGCTGCTGCGGTGTCCAGCGTCCTCGTCATCGGACTCCTTCGAGATGGTGGGCCGGATCGGTCTCGACGGCGGCGATCTTGTCGACCCGTCGCTGGTGGCGTCCGCCCTCGAAGGGCGTGGCCAGAAAGGCGTCGACGATGCGGAGCGCGGCGTCGACGGCGAGCGTCCGCGCGCCGAGCGCCAGCACGTTGGCGTCGTTGTGCCGCCGGGCCAGCCGCGCCGCGTCCGGCGTCGTCACGGGCGCGGCGCGGATGCCCCGGACCTTGTTCGCGGCGATCGCCATGCCGATCCCGCTGCCGCAGATCAGTATGCCGCGCTCGAACGAGCCGCCCGCCACGAGCCGTGCCACGCGCACGGCGTAGTCGGGGTAGTCGACGGACTCGTCCGTGTCCGGCCCGAGATCCTCGCAGGCGAGGCGGCGCTCGTCGAGCAGCCGCCGGACGTGCGCCTTCAGGGCGACGCCCGCGTGGTCGGCGCCCAGTGCAACGCGCATGTTGAAATTCTACCGGAAGCGCCGCGCGCGCGGTGCGGCTCCCGGGCGCCCGGCCGCCCGGGAGCCGCATGCTATATTTGTGCGCATTCTCCGATCGAGAAGGAGCGACTCATGGCGAGTCCCGCCGCTTCCACACCCTCCGTCGAATCGCGTTTCGCCGCAGCCTTTCCGGGCTCGCGCAAGGTCCACGTCGGGGGCGGGCGCGTCCGCGTCCCGATGCGCGAGATCACGCTGTCGGGCGGCGAGCCGCCGCTGCGCGTCTACGATACGAGCGGTCCCCACGGCGCCGACGTTCGGACCGGCCTGCCGCCGCTCCGCGGCCCGTGGATCGCGGCCCGCGGCGACGCGCCGCCCGCCGCGCCCGCCCGCCCGGTGACGCAGCTGCACTACGCGCGCAAGGGCGAGGTGACGCCCGAGATGGAGTTCGTCGCCCTGCGCGAGGGGTTCGATCCAGAGTTCGTGCGCGCCGAGGTCGCGCGCGGACGGGCCATCATTCCGGCCAACGTCAACCACCCCGAGCTCGAGCCGATGGCGATCGGCCGCCACTTTCTCGTCAAGATCAACGCCAACATCGGCAACTCCGCCGTCAGCTCGTCGATCGAGGAGGAGGTCGAGAAGCTCCGCTGGGCGACGCTGTGGGGCGCGGACACCATCATGGACCTGTCGACCGGCCCGGACATCCACGAGACGCGCGAGTGGATACTCCGGAACTCGCCCGTGCCGGTCGGGACCGTGCCCATCTACCAGGCGCTCGAGAAGGTGGGCGGGCGGCCCGAGGACCTGACCTGGGAGGTCTACCGGGACACGCTGATCGAGCAGGCGGAGCAGGGCGT
>JAAXGX010000020.1:0-21098 GCA_012271165.1 Vicinamibacteraceae bacterium
CGCCGTGCGCGCCTTTGCGGAGTCTGGACCTGGTACGGCGCAGGCTCCCGCGTGACCATGCTGGCGCCGGAGGCCCGGGCGCGGCTGCTGCGCATCGCACGCGCGGCGCTCGTCGCGGGCTCGAGGACGGACGCCGGCCCGGCCTTCCTCGCCGCGGACGCCGGCCCGCCGGCTGCCGAAGCGCCGCCCGCGCACGGCGGCGCTTTCGTGACGCTGCGGATCGACGGGCAGCTGCGCGGCTGCGTCGGCCGGGTCGAGTCGGATCGGCCGCTCGACGAGACCGTCCGCGACGTGGCCCGGGCGGCGGCCGGCGAGGACCCGCGCTTCCCGGCGCTGCGACCCGCCGAGCTGGCGCACGTCGTCATCGAGGTGTCGGTGCTGGGCGCGCTCGAGCCGTGCGCCGGCCCGGACGCGCTGATCGCCGGCCGCCACGGCGTGCTCGTCGAGCAGGGTGGCCGCCGCGGCCTGCTGCTGCCGCAGGTGGCCGTCGAGCAGGGCTGGAGCGCGTCCGCCTGCGTGGCCCAGGCCTGCGTCAAGGCCGGCCTGCGGCCGGACGCTTGGCGCCGCGGCGCGGCGCTCTTCCGGTTCGAGGCGGAGGTGTTCGAGGAGGACTGCCGCCGGCGGTGATGTCCGTTGCGCGGTTACGGGTCGTCCCCCACCAGCATCTCGACGAGATCCGCTCGGCGAAAGGTGGCGGACAGCCGTTGCAGCATCCGCTCCCTGTTGCTGAACAAGAAATGCCACCGAGCGCCGGGCAGTCTCTTGGGCACCCAGTCCCAGCTCGTCGGCGAAGACGTCCATCTGCCGGTCGAGGATGCCTGTCACCTGCTGGTCGATGATCTGCTCGGCGAGAGGCATGCCGTATTGTCCGCGAGGGGGCGACGCCGCGCAAACCGGGGAGGCGACCCGGCTTGCGCCGCGCCGCGGTCGTGAGCGATCATTGGCGGTTCGGGGGAACCTGAGAACCATGACCGACACCAACACCTTCGGCACGCAACGCACCCTGAGCACCGGCGGCGGCCCGGTGCGCTACTACAGCCTGCCCGCGCTCGAGGCGGCCGGGTACCCCGGCGTCGCCCGCCTGCCGTACTCGCTCAAGATCCTGCTCGAGAACATGCTGCGGCGGGAGGACGGCCGCTTCGTGACGCCGGGCGACATCGAGACGCTGGCGCGCTGGACGCCGGGCACGCGCACCGAGATTGCCTTCATGCCGGCGCGCGTCCTGCTGCAGGACTTCACGGGCGTGCCGGCGGTCGTCGACCTGGCCGCCATGCGCGACGGCATCGCGCGCCTCGGCGGCGACCCCGAGGCCGTCAATCCGCTGCAGCCCGCCGAGTTGGTCATCGACCACTCGGTGCAGGTCGACCACTTCGGCCGGCCCGACGCCCCCGACCTGAACGCGCAGCTCGAGTTCGCGCGCAACCGCGAGCGCTACGCCTTCCTGAAGTGGGGGCAGGAGGCGTTCCGCAACTTCCGCGTCGTGCCGCCCGACACGGGCATCGTCCACCAGGTGAACATCGAGTACCTGGCGCGGGTGGTCTGCCGCGACGGCGCGGACGGCGACGCGGTCGCCTATCCCGACACGCTGGTCGGCACCGACTCGCACACCACCATGGTCAACGGGCTCGGCGTCGTCGGCTGGGGCGTCGGNNATGCTCGGCCAGCCGATCTCGATGCTCATCCCCGACGTCGTCGGCTTCCGGCTGGTGGGGGCGCTGCCGGACGGGACCACCGCCACGGACCTGGTGCTGACCATCACCGAGCGGCTCCGCCAGTACGGCGTCGTCGGGAAGTTCGTCGAGTTCTTCGGTCCCGGCCTGGCCTCGCTGACCGTGGCCGACCGGGCGACGCTCGGCAACATGTCGCCCGAGTACGGCTCGACGGTGGCGATCTGCCCCATCGACGGGATGACGCTGGACTACCTGCGGCTGACCGGCCGCGACGCGGCGCAGGTCGCGCTGGTCGAGGCGTACGCGAAGGCGCAGGGGCTGTTCGCCGCGGGTGACGAGCCGCTCTACACCGACGTGGTCGAGCTCGACCTCGCCACCGTGGAGCCGAGCCTGGCCGGTCCCAAGCGGCCTCAGGACCGCGTGCCGCTCAGCGGCGCGAAGGCGGCGTTCGCCGGCGCGCTCGAGGAGCTGGCCGCCGGGCGCGAGACGCCCGCCCCCGCGGCCGGCAACGGTGCGGCCGGCGGCGCGCCGGGCGTGGACGACGGCGCGGTCGTGATTGCGGCCATCACGAGCTGCACGAACACCTCCAACCCCAGCGTCATGATCGCCGCGGGGCTGGTGGCCAAACGCGCGGCGGCGCGCGGCCTGCGCCCGCAGCCGTGGGTCAAGACCAGCCTGGCGCCCGGCTCGCTCGTCGTCACCGAGTACCTGCGCGCGGCCGGCCTGCTCGAGCCGCTCGAGCAGCTCGGCTTCGGCCTCGTCGGCTACGGCTGCACCACCTGCATCGGCAACAGCGGGCCGCTGCCCGCCGAGGTGGCCGCGGCGGTGCGCGAGCGCGACCTCGTCGTGACGTCCGTGCTCAGCGGCAACCGCAACTTCGAGGGGCGCGTGCAGCCGCTCGTGCGCGCCAACTATCTCGCGTCGCCGCCACTCGTCGTCGCCTACGCGCTCGCCGGCCGCATGACGGTCGACCTGACGACCGAGCCGCTCGGGCGCGGCGCGAACGGCGAGGACGTCTATCTGAAGGACCTGTGGCCGTCGGCGGCCGAGGTGCAGGAGGCCCTGGCCGCCGCGCTGCGGACCGAGCAGTTCACCGCCAAGTACGGCGCCGTGTTCGACGGCGACGAGCGCTGGCGCGGTCTGTTCGCGCCCGGGGGCGACCGCTTCGCCTGGACCGACGAGTCGACCTACGTGCGCCACCCGCCGTTCTTCCAGGCCCTCGAGCCGGAGCCGGCGCCGCCGGGCGACATCGCCGGGGCGCGGGTGCTGGCCCTGCTCGGCGACAGCGTCACCACGGACCACATCTCGCCGGCGGGCGCCATCCCGCCCGACGGCCCCGCCGGGCGCTACCTGATCGAGCAGGGGGTGGACCCGCAGGACTTCAACTCGTTCGGCAGCCGCNNAACATCCGGCTGCGGAACCGGCTGGCCCCCGGCACCGAGGGCGGCTGGACCCGGCACCAGCCCGGCGGCGAGCAGATGAGCATCTACGACGCCGCCATGCGCTACCAGGCGGCGGGCACCCCGCTGGTGGTGCTCGCCGGCAAGGAGTACGGCTCCGGGTCGTCGCGCGACTGGGCCGCCAAGGGCACGCTGCTGCTCGGGGTCCGCGCCGTCATCGCCGAGAGCTTCGAGCGCATCCACCGCAGCAACCTCGTGTTCATGGGCGTGCTCCCGCTGGTGTTCCGCGACGGCGAGGGCGCCGCCGGCCTCGGGCTGACCGGCGCGGAGTCGTACGAGCTCGGCGGCATCGCGGACGGGCTGGCGCCGCGCAGCGACGTCCGCGTCCGCGCCACGGCGCCCGACGGGTCGACGACGGAGTTCGTCGCGACGGCCCGCATCGACACGCCGGAGGAGCTGCACTACTACCGCCACGGCGGCATCCTGCCCTACGTGCTGCGCCAGCTCGCGGCGGCGTAGGGGGTCGACGGGCGCGGCGACGTTACCCCAGCTCGGCGAGCGACAGCACCAGCCGCACGAGATCCGCCTGCCGGGAGATGGACTGCTTCTGGTAGATATGCTTCAGGTGCCGGTAGATGGCGCCTTCCGTGCGCCCCGTCGCCTCGGCCATCTCGCGCACGCTCCTGCCTTCTGCCAGCCACACTGCCACCCGGGTTTCTCCCGGCGTGAGCTCCAGCGTCGTGGCCACCGTCTCGGGATTGATGCGGTGGCGGTGTCCCGGCTCGGCAATCAGTACCAGGGCCGCCACGTGCCTGGCCCCGTAGTCGGGTTGAGGGACGGCCACCGGCTTGACGTGCACGACGAACGGCGGCAACACGGACGAGCGCCGGAGGAGCAGCGACCCGCCGACCGCCGGCGCGTCGGATGCCGGCGGGCGTTGCCCAGCAACCGCTCGAGGCGAACCTGGTCGGCGGGCGCGCGAGCGCGCAGCGTCCCGTCCCGGTCCGACAATCCGTCGCCGTTCCGCAGAATGTCGCGGGCGCGGTCGTTGACCTCCAGGATCTGCCCGCGCCGGTCCAGGTGAACGACGCCTGCCCGCGGGTTGTCCAGCAGGCCGGTCACGGTCGCGGTCCGCGCCTCGGCGCGCACCAGCGCCTGGCGGACGCGGACGAACTGCCGGATGTGGGGCAACGGTCTCGTGACCATCGCGACCCGCGCAGCCCCCCAGCCATCCGAGTCGGCAGGGTCGCCGATGTTCCAGGCGATATGGGAGCTGCCCGAGCCGCTGAGCCGCACCCTCACGCCGTTCTGGCGACCGCCCCGCGGCAGCAATTCGTTGTAGGCGGGCGAGCTCTTCAACTCCTCGGCCGTGTACAGATCCCTGACCTGGACCAGACCGTCGTCGGGCAGTTGCCGGAAACGCGGCACGCATTCATCGATGGGGTAATAGTTCTGGAGGTACTCGCGCTCCAGGTCTTCCCGGCGTTGCCCCCGGCTGTACATCCCGACGAAGAGGACCCGGCGGTCGTCCAGCGGGCCTTCGCCGACGAGGAGGTCATTGCCCTTGATGCCGCACGCTTCGTCGATCAGGGTCGAGGCGACGGGCCAGCGGGCATCGTCGAGCATGGCGTCGTACATCGCCGCCAGAGTGCGCTCGAACGCGTCCCGGGCGCTCATGACGATTCTCGCATCCTGCTGATTGGACAACGCGGGACGAACAGGCTCTGCCCCGGCGCCAGACGGGCACCCGCCTCGCCGCATTGCGTTATACAGCATCGTGTTTCCTTTTGACATACCAATTCTGGTATTCGGCAGAGTGGTGCCCTGCCCATCGGTCCCATAACGCACGGAATCAGGTTGCCGCATTGCCGGAATTAGTACGGTCTGACGGCCTCGATACCCTGCGGACAGCCTTGACATATACGAGCCGCAGATGCCAAAAAACACCCGGGTGAAACGCGATTCGGAACCGTTGACCGTCACGGCGGCGGCTCCGCCACGTTCAAGGCAGTAGGGGAGGCATGCCGGATGGTCGACAGACCGGGCGCAAGGGTAACCGTCCATCGAACACGTTCAGGCAAGGGTCGCCGGGCGACGGCGTACCTTGTTGCTGCCGTGCTGAGTGCGTCCGCCGCCGTCGCATGCGACGGGCTGTTCGGGCCGAGTCTGACCTGCACGGTCACAGTGGAAGCTACGGACTTTGCCGGGAGAACGGTCAGGGTTGAAGGGACGGGAAGCGGCGACACCTCGACAGCGGCCCGGAGCGCGGCGCATGACGAGCTTTGCAGCAGCCCGGAACTCGGTCTGTCGTCTCCAGAGGACCGCATCCTCTGCGAGTACGGCAGGGGGCCCGCGAAGTTTGCCGGCTGGTTCAAACGAGAGTCGAGTGGCTGCAGCGAGCTCTGATGCATCGCCGCTCGAATGCAGCAGCCCTGTTTCCTACGGGTTCCCACGCCAGTGGTGCATATAGATGGCGGTTTTCAACGGCGACGGGACGAACGACCAATATTTCGGCACGCCGGACGCGGACCGGATATACGGGCATGGCGGACAGGACCAGTTGCGGGGCGCCGACGGCGACGACTACCTCGGCGGGGGCAGCGGCCCGGATTCCCTCTATGGCGATCGGGGTGACGACCGCATCTTCGGCGACGACGGCGACGACCTCGTGCGGGGCGGTCGCGGCGCGGACACGATCTTCGGTGGCGCCGGGGTCGATGTGCTGTTCGGCGACCGCGATGACGACCTCCTGTTCGGGGACGAGGGCGACGACGTGCTCTTCGGCGGGCCGGGAGACGACGGGCTCGACGGCGGCCCCGGCGCGGACTTTCTAATCGGCGGGGACGGTACGCGGCGGCGGCGACTAGGCCGACTACCTGATCGGCGGGGCCGGCGACGACCATCTGGCGGCGTTCACGCACGGCGGGATCATGGAGGGCGGCCCGGGCAACGACATCTTCCAGTACGTGGGCAGCGCGTTCACCGGCGGGGAGATCAAGGACTTTACGAAGGGCGAGGACAGGATTCGATTGACGGACCTGAACGTCGACGCGGTGCAGCTCGACGAGCTGCTGCGCAACAGCTCGGGGAACGAGCTCGACCTCAGCCGGCTCGGCGCCGGCTTCGAGGATCTCGGGACCATCACGCTCAACGTGGACGTGTCGACGCTCGAGACATCCGATTTCATCCTCTCGTAGCCCTTGCCGGGCGGAGGAGGGCAGACTGCATCATGTTCCCAACGGGCCGCGCACTTTCCATCTGGAGCGTGCTCTGCGTCGCGCTGGCGCTCGGGTCGGCCGCCTTGCCCCAGCCGGCCGCTTCACCCGTCGCGTTTCCCCTGCGCGCCATCCACATCGCCGGCAACTGGGGCACCAACGAGCTGGTCGTCGATGACTGGCATGCCGGCCGGACGCACTCTCTCGTGCCGGCAGACTACCTGGCGTGGCTCGGTTACCTCAACGTGAACTGGGTCGGCATCTCCGTTGCGCTGACGTACGACGACAGCCTGGACAGCACGGTCGAGCGGAACCGCGAGCACGCATCGGGCGAGGACGCGTCGTTCTCCGACGACGCGCTGCGCCAGATGATCCGGGATCTCGACGTGGTCGGCGTCAGCGCATGGTTTCCGCTGACCGACGCGCCGCCGGTGACGGTGATGAGCGTCGAGCAGGCCCAGCCGCAGTACGAGCGGATCTTCACCGAGCACCTCGTGCCGCTCGCCGCCAGAAATCCGGGCCGGCCCATCGTGTTTCTGGAGTACGGCGCGCTCGACCACGTCGAGACCCCCGCCGCCCCGGACGACCCGGCGGAGTTTCCGGAGTTGTCTTCGCGGACGCGAACGGCAACGGAGTCGACGACGGGCGCGAAACCCAGGCCAATGTCTATGAGGGCCTGCTCGGCGCCATGGATCGGCATCCCGGCCTCGTCGACGGCGTGTTCTGGTGGGGCCATTGGCTTGCCAGCGACCAGCGCTGGCGAGAGTTCTGGGCGAACATACGGACGCATTCCCTACGCGCCAAGCCCAGCGAAGCGGTCGTTCGGACGGCCTATCGCGAGTACTCCCTCGACCATCACAGAAGCGTCCTTGCATCCGCGGATCTCGACGGCGACGGGAATGAAGACCTGATCATCTTCGGCGCCGACTATCCGTGGATCACTCACTCGACCGAGTCAACCTACGGCCCTCAGCCTGGAGGGGTCTACCTGGGTGACGGTGACGGTGGGTTTACCCGTGCGCCGAGCGACCTGTTTCCTGTCAACACGTTGAATACCGTCCACCCTCGGAACGTGCCTTTCGGCGACCTGAATGGAGATGGGCGCCTGGACATGTTCGTCGCCAATCACGGTTGGGACGCCGGTCCATTCCCGGGTGAACAGAATCGCTTGTACCTGTCGCGGCCTGGTGGCGGCTGGCGTGACGCCACCGACGAGCTGCCCCAGCTCAGCGACTTCACCCATTCAGCGGCCATCGGCGAGCCGTACGCACTTCTGAATGGTGGTGATGGTTCATTCCTGCTCGATCGAACAATCTTGCCAGTCGGCCCCGGCGAGACCATGGACGCCTTTACCGGGCACCTCTTCCCGGGTACTGTCCTGACGGATCTCGACGACGATGGGCTGCCCGAGCTGATCGTGACCGCGGACCGCAATTCTCCTGACAACCAGAATGACCACTCCGGCATCTTGTGGAACCGCTCGGGACCATTCAGAGAGCAGGACAAGACGGTTCTCCCCATACCCGCGCCGTTCGCTGAAACCCACATCGATCATCGACGAGACAGCCAGTCGACTTCGGCCGGATGAGTGGTTCGGCGGCAGGGTTGGGGAGCACACCGGCGTGCCGTGGCCTCGGTGGGTAGAGGTCTTGGATTTCAACGCTGATGGGGCGCCGGACTTCGCGGTCACATTTACCGTCGGGTCGGGCCACTGGCCACAGGATCAGCCGCTCCTCTGGCTGAATGATGGACGCGGGCGGTTGACGGTGAATGGCAGTTTACTACAAACGAGCTCATGAAGACGCGACACGGGTACAGCTTCATCAAGCCACAGTCCTACCCGGGCAGCGGCGGCCTCGTGGTGACGGGATTGTTGGCGACTCGTCCGTATCCGTAATCATCGCCCGGATCT
Organism: Vicinamibacteraceae bacterium; assembly: GCA_012271165.1. Classification (GTDB taxonomy): domain Bacteria; phylum Acidobacteriota; class Vicinamibacteria; order Vicinamibacterales; family UBA8438; genus JAAXGX01. Next base: position 8,198 of record JAAXGX010000020.1, read on the forward strand.
TCATTACGGCGATACAGGGTGAGTACGATGCTGATTGAGGAGACCTGTCGGATTGCGCGGGACCCGGGCACGCAGAACAGTGGAGTCAGGGTTGTGTTGCGAGTACGCTGCATCGTCCTGATCCTTGTGGCCCTCGTGGTCGGGTTGATCCGAGGTTCCGCAGCGGTCGCGCAGACCGCGTCGACGTCCCTTGAGCTGCCGTTGCGCAGCATCGCGCTGGCCGGGAACTGGGGCACCAACGAGGTGGTCGTGAAGGAGTGGCACGAGGGCGACACCACCCTTCCCCTGATTCCGGCCGATTATCTGGCGTGGCTCGACCACCTCCACGTGAACTGGGTCTGCATCGTCGTCGAGATGACGTACGACGACAGTATGGACAGCACCATCGAGCGCAACACCGGGTACGTGTCTCCAGAGTCCGGCAGCTCGTCGTTTTCCGATGCCGCGCTCCGACAGATGATCCGGGAGCTTCGGCGTCAGGGAATCGACGTCTACCTCACGCTGGCGTTCTCTGCGCACGAGGCGGAAACCGCGGCACGTCCCGTGAGACGTTGGCAGCTCGGAGATTCCGGCGCGCCCGACGGGGGACCGTGCTGTAACAGCGGCATTCGGTCCGAGTTCTGGCCATGGCGCCCGGACCACCCCGACCATGAACGCTTCGTGGCCGAGTTCTGGGAAACCTATACGCAGCACGCGGTTCACGTGGCGACGCTCGCCGAGGAGGAAGGCGTCCGGATGTACTCGCTGGGCACCGAGACGAACCGGCTCTTCCGCACGCGGCCGGGAGGCTATTTCGTCAACGACTTCGGCGACGAGCTGCGAGCGATGGTGGGCAGGGTCCGAGCCGTCTACAGCGGTCTGTTGACCTACGACATGCACTACAACGTTTTCCTGGATCCCGACTTCTACGGTCCCGGACTGCACCACTTGTGGAACGACCTCGATCTCGACGTCGTGGGCGTCAGCGCATGGTTTCCACTGGTGGAGGCGCCCCCGTCCACCGTCATGAGCGTCGAGGCGGCCCAGGCGGAGTACGAGCGGATCTTCCGCGAGTATCTTTTTGCGCTCGCCGGCAGGAATCCCGAGCGGCCGATCGTCTTTCTCGAGTACGGCGCGATGGACCTGGTCGAGACGCCCGCGACGCCGGACGACCCCATGGGGTTTCCTGGGTTCGTCTTCACCGACACGAACGGCAACGGGCTAGACGACGGGCGCGAGACCCAGGCAAACCTCTATCGCGGGCTGCTGAACGCCATGGATCGGTATCCGGGCGTCGTGAACGGGGCGTTCTTCTGGGACAATTGGATGGCCAGTGACGAGGACTGGGCCGGTCATCGGGCAGGCCGACGTCAGTATGCCTTGCGCGGCAAGCTGAGCGAGGAAGTCGTGCGGGGCACCTACGCGCGTACGGCGCGCAACCGTCCGCCGCAGGCGGTGGGCGTGATCCCGGCGCAGATGCCGAGGGTCGGGTCCGCGCCGCTGGCGGTGGAGGTCTCGCCCTACTTCCAGGATCCGGAGAACGACCCCCTTACGTGGGTCGCGCGGTCGAGCGACCCGGGCGTCGCGCGGGCGACCATGACCGGCGCGGTCCTTGAGATCACGGCGTCGGCGGTCGGCCAGACGACGGTAGCGGTGACCGCGACCGATGGCGGAGGGTGGGTGACACAGACTGTTGGCGTCGCTACGGCGGCGATGCCATTCCCGTTCACCGACGATCCCCATCAGGCCGGGGGCTACACCGGTCAGGGCGCTGCACTTCGTGGAGCTGCGCTCGAGAATCGCCGCCCTTCGAGCACGGGAGGGTCTGCCGCCGGTGCGGTGGGCCGATCCGGTCCTGATAGCCGGGGCCACTCGGGTCAAGCACGTCCACGTCGTCGAGTTGCGGGCCGCCCTCGATGAGGCGTACGACGCAGCCGGAAGGCCCCGGCCAAGCTACATCGACGATGTCGTGACTGAGGGAGTCACGGCCATCAGGGCGGCGCATGTGATGGAATTGCGCGCGGCGATACGTGAGCTGGAGCGGCGCCCTCGATGATCGGTACGGCGAAGCCTCGACGGAGAAGGTGTCGGGCATTCGGTTGATCCTGCTAGGTTGAGGGGCATGGGCGCGGATGCCTGGACCGTCGTCGGAGCCGCCATCGCGATCCTGGTCGCGATCGGCGCGTCGTTCCGGAGTCTGCGCGACGAGATGCGCGCTCAGGGCCGGGAGTTGCAAGCGCGTATCGACGCGCAGGGCGAGGATCTGCGCAAGCGTATCGACGCCCAGGCTGAGCAGATGGGGCCTGCTCCGTGAGCGGATGGCGCACCTCGATGGCCTGCTCGAAGGCCTCCGCGAGGCGATCACCGGCAAGCGGGTCGCCTAGGTCGCGCCGTCGGACCCCCCTACAGCGCCGCCGGGATGAGCAGCATCGCGATCACGCTGGTGATCGTGCACACGACGGCCACGATGCCCGTGTAGCCCAGCACGTCGCCGAAGCGCAGGCCGGTGACGGTCAGGATCGGGATGGCCCAGAAGGGCTGGATCAGGTTCGTCGTCGAGTCGCCGTAGGCGTACGCCAGGACGGTGGTCGTGGCCGACACGCCGAGCTCCTGCGCGGCCGGCAGCAGGTAGGGGGCCTCGATCAGCCACTTCGATCCGGCCGACGGCACGAACAGGTTCATGAAGCCCGAGTAGAAGTAGACCACCAGCGGGTAGCTCTCGGTGGTGGCGAAGCGCACGAACAGGCCGCCCAGCCAGCCTCCGAGGTCGGTGTTGTTGATGACGCCGAAGATGCCGGCGTAGAACGGGAACTGCAGGATCACCCCCGACGCGGTGCGCGCGCCGTTGGCGAAGGCGCGCACCAGGTTGGCCGGGCGCTGCTGCAGCAGCAGCGCCGAGACGAGGAACACCGCGTTGTAGGCGTTGATCGTCCAGCTCGCCCCGAAGCCGCGCGTGACGATGGAATGGCCGAGCGGGTAGCCGATCAGGATCGCCGCCAGCCAGATCCAGCCGGGGAATCCTTCCAGGCGCCGGGCCGGCGTCGTCTGCTCGTCGGTCTCCGGCAGCGTCGGCATGATGCGGTCGATCTGCTCGGGGGTCAGCGTCCGGGGCCTGCCGCGCGGATGGAGCACGGCGATGGTGCCGAGCGCCACCAGGAACAGCACGACGACGTAGGTCAGGTTGAACGGGTTGAACAGGCTCTCGGTCACCGGGATGAGCCGGTCGATGACCGGCTCGCCCGAGCCCGGCTCGAGCAGCGGGTTGCCGGGCGTGGCCAGGATCAGCGGCGCCGAGCCGGACAGGCCGCCGTGCCAGATCGTGCCCACCCCGAGGTAGGCCGCGCCGATCAGGACGCGGATGTCCGCGTTCGGGTTGCGCCGCGCCACGAACGGCACGAACAGCGCCGAGGCCACCAGGCTGAGGGCCCAGTTCACGTAGCCGATGGTCATCGAGAAGATCGCGAGCATGACCACCGCCTGCACCGGGCGCTGCTTGTCGGGCAGGTTGGCGAGCCGGTCCAGCATGTTGAACACGGGCCGCGACGAGACGCAGGCGTGGGCGGCGATCATGGCGATGCTGAACTGCATCGCCAGCTCCAGGAGCTGCCACATGCCGCCGCCCCAGGCGAGCACCGCCTCGTTGAGTGTCGCGTTGGCGCCGAACATCGCCAGCACGATCGCCATCACCGTCAGGATCATGCAGACGACCCACGAGTCCGGGATCCAGCGCTGGGTGAAATCGGACAACCGCTCGCCGAGGTTGCCGACCGCTCTCACGACCGCAGATGAAGTGCCGTCCGCCACGCGCCACACCCTCCAGACCGCCAAGAAATGCAGCCGCTTTTGTTGACCACTCGGCCGCGAGAAGCTAGGCTTTCACAATTCTTTCACACCCGGACCGACCCATGAACCGATGGCTCGTTGTCTTTGGCGGCGTGCTGATGAATCTGGCGCTCGGCGTCATCTACGCCTGGAGCGTCTTCGTCGCGCCGTTCGACGCCGACTTCGGGTGGACGCGCACGCAGGTTTCCGTCGTGTTCACCATCGCCATCCTCTCGATCGGCTCCTGGTTCGTCGTGGCCGGCTTCCTGCAGGACCGCTTCGGGCCGCGGCGCGTCGCCGCGGCGGGCGGCATCCTCTACGCGCTGGGCTTCTTCCTGGCCAGCCAGACCGAGTCGCTGCTGTGGCTCTACGTCACGTTCGGGGCGCTGGCGGGCGCCGGCAACGGCTTCGGCTACGCCATCCCGATCCCCGTCTGCTCGAAGTGGTTTCCCGACCGCCGCGGCCTCGCGATCGGGCTCGTCGTGGGCGGCTACGGGGCAGGCTCCGGCATCTACGGTCCCCTGGCCCGCGAGGTGCTGATTCCGGCCTACGGCTGGCAGGGGACGATGCAGATCTCCGGCGCGATCTTCCTGGTCATGACGCTCGTGGCGGCCTGGCTGCTGCGCAATCCGCCGGAGGGCTACCGGCCCCCGACCGCGGCGCCCGCGCCGGCGGCCGGCGCCGCGCCCGCGGCGGCGGCGCCCGCCGGGCGCGACTTCGCCACGCGCGAGATGGTGCGCACGCCCACCTTCTACCTGTTGTGGATCGCCTACTGCCTCGGGTCGGCGGCCGGGCTGATGGTGATCAGCCAGCTCGTCCCCGTGGGCGAGGCGGCCGGCCTCGGCGCCGCCGCCGGCCTCGGCCTGACGATCGGCGCGATCGGCAACACCGGCGGGCGCGTCCTGTCGGGGTGGATGTCCGACACGTTCGGCCGGCTCAACACGCTGCGGCTGATGGTGCTGGTCTCGGCCGCGGCGCTGCCCGTCTTCTACAGCTTCGCCGGGCAGGTGGTGCTCTTCTACCTCCTGCTCATCGTGATCTACTACTGCTACGGCACACTGTTGTCGGTCTTCGCCTCCACCTGCGCCGACTTCTACGGCACGCGGAACATGGGGGTGAACTACGGCCTGCTGTTCTCGGCCTGGGGCGTCGCGGGCATCGTCGGCCCGGTGATTGCCGGCCGCGTCTTCGACGCCACGGGCGACTACCGGCAGGCGTTCTTCATCGCCGCCGGCCTCGCGGTCGTGGCGCTGGTGTCCCTGGTCCTGGCGCGGCCGCCCGGCCGCGCCGCCGCGGCGTAGCGGCCGTGGTGAAACCGCGCGCTGCGCCGAGCAGGCGGACGCCGGGGGTCCGGGGCGCAGCCCCGTCTGCTAGCAGCCAGGGAAGGAGTCGGAGCGGAACATGACCACGGACACGCCCGTCGCGGCCGGCCGTCTGGCCTGCCTGCTGGGCATCGTGCTCGTCCTGGCCGGGAGCGCGGCCGGCGCCGCGGCGCAGGGCCCGGGCGCCACGCTCGAGGGGACGGTGCAGGACGACAGCGGCGCCGTGCTGCCGGGCGTCACCGTCACCGTGACCAGCGCGGACAGCGGCCGCTCGCGGAGCGTGGTGACCGACAGCCGGGGCGAGTACCGCATGGTCGGGCTCGCGGCGGGCGACTACACGGTGCAGGGCATCCTGCCCGGCTTCCGGACCCAGCCGCGGGCGGTGACGCTCGGCGACGGCGCGCTCGCCCACGACATCGTGCTCGGCATCGCGCCGCTCGCGGAGACGGTCACCGTCACCCGGACGGACCAGGTGCTCGAGCTCGTGCCCGCCTCCGTCACCGTCGTGCAGCGCGACGCGATCGAGGTCGGGCAGCGCCGCTCGTCGCTCGACGAGGCGCTGCGCGGCATCCCCGGGCTGTTCGTGCAGAACCGGCGCAACTACGGCCTGTCGGGCGGCATCGGCCTGAGCATCCGCGCGCCGGAGCCGCGCTTCGGCCTGCGCGGGCTGGCGATCATCCAGGACGGCATCCCGATCACGACGGCTGACGGCACGACCGAGCCGGGCAACGTCGACCTGGGCTCGGTCGGCCGCATCGACGTTATCCGCGGCCCCAGCTCGGTGCTCTACGGCAACTCGGCGGGCGGCGTCATCAACCTGGAGACCACCTTCGACACGTCGCGTCGGCTGACGATCACGCCCGACATCCAGTTCGGCAGCCACGGCTACAACCGGCAGCAGGTGCGCCTCGACGGCGGCAACACCGGCACCCAGTTCATGGCCAGCATCAGCCGCTTCGAGACCGACGGCTTCCGCCAGAACGGCCACGCCGAGATCACGCAGGCCAACTTCGTCGTGCGGCGCGAGCTGACGGCCGACACCGAGATCCGCGGCATCTTCAACCTGTACGACTCGCCGTTCGCCCAGAGCCCGAGCTTCCTCAACCGCGAGGACGCGAGCACGGCGCCGCAGCGCGGCGCCGACGGCGACTGCGTCGCCGGGGCCTGCCTGGCGCGGGGCATCGCGCTCTCGCGCGGCTGGGGCGAGGCCGCCAGTCAGGGCCAGGGCGGCGTGACGCTGGAGCACCGCTTCAGCGAGACGCAGCGCTTCCGCGCCACCGGCTGGGGCATGTGGCGCGACCTCGACGCGGTGGGCGCCTTCCGCAACATCGATCTGGGCCGCACGGGGTTCGGGTTCCGCTCCGAGTACGTGGGCGCGGCCGAAGCCGGGGCGGTGACCATCGACTGGGCGGCCGGCGTGGACGTGGCGACGCAGAACGACGACCGCATGGAGTTCGGCCAGGCCGGCGACGGGTCGTCCACCGACCTGCGCGTCGACCAGACCGAGGACGTCCTGTCGGCCGGTCCGTTCGCCCAGATCGGCATCGCGCCGACCGACCGCTTGCGGTTCAACGCGGGCGTGCGCTGGAACTACTATGATTTCCGGGCCGGCGACCGGCGGCTGGACGACGGCGACCAGTCGGGCGACCGGACGATGGACGCGGTCAGCCCCTCGGTCGGCGTGACGGTGGCCGCGACCGACAACATGAACCTGTTCGCGAACCTGTCGACCGCCTACGAGACGCCGACCACCGTCGAGCTGTCGAACACGCCGACGGGCGAGGGCGGGTTCAACCAGGACCTCGAGCCCGAGGACCTGACCAGCTTCGAGTTCGGCGTCCGGGGCCTGGCCGAGCCTGCGCGCCTGCGCTACGAGGTGGCCTTCTACACGGCCAACGTGACCAACGCGTTCGTCCCGGTGCAGCGCCCCGACGACGAGATCTTCCAGGTCAACGCCGGCGAGACCTCGCGCAACGGCGTCGAGATGCTGGTCGAGTGGGTGCCCGACTCCACGTTCAGCGCGCGCTTCGCCTACACCTACCAGGACTTCATGTTCGACCGCTTCATGCTCAACGGCGCCGACTACGCCGGCTTCCTCGAGCCGGGCGCGCCGCCGCACCGCGTGTTCGGCGGCGTGACCCACCGCGCGCCCTTCGGCATGACGTCGGTGGCGACGGTGCGCTGGGTCGACGAGTACACGCTCAACAACGCGAACACCGCCCACAACTGGGCCTACACCGTAGTGGACCTGCGCTTCGCCTTCGACACGAAGGGTGGCGACGCCGACTTCCGGCCGTTCGTCGGAATCGACAACCTCTTCGGTGAACGCTACAACTCCTCGACGATCACGAACGCCTTCGGCGGACGCTACTACGAGCCCTCGCCGGGCCGGGAAGTCTACGTGGGCATGACGGTCGGTTTCGGGGTGCGCTGACGGGGAGGAGACCTCGATGTCCGTCGACATGAAGCCCGCAGGGAAGCCCGAGACGCAGACCGCCGCGCAGCCCGAGACGCAGACCGCCGCGCAGCCCGAGACGCAGACCGCCGCCCGGCCGGAGGCGGCCGCTCCGCCGGCCGCCGCGGCCCCGCCCGCGCCGGCCGCACCGGAGACGCCGCCCGCGGCCGCGCCCGCGCCGCCCGCGCCCGCGGCAGCCGCGGGGCCGGCCGAGGCGGGCAACGGCGCCCCGGCGGCGGCGCCCGCGGTGCAGACCGGGGAGCGGCCGCAGCCCGATCCCAAGCCCGAGATCGACGTCGACCGCGCCCAGGAGGTGGTCGACCGCTTCCAGAGCGAGTCCACCAAGTGGCTGTACGGGCTCGACGACGCCGCGCGGATCCTCTCGTGGGCGTTCTTCACGCTCCTGCCGTACACCGACAAGCTGAGCCAGGGGAAGAAGCTGCGCCAGCCCCACATCATGTTCCGCGGGCCCACCGGCACCGGCAAGACCGACCTCGTCAGCGCCTGCGCGATGGCCATCGACGCGAAGCTTCGAGCGCATCCAGGGGCTGCCGACCTACATGCCGGAGGACATCCTGGGCTACGAGACCATCGTCGAGGAGGTGGACGGCAGCGCGCAAGATCCACTTCAAGCCGGGCAAGCTGATGGCCCACATCGTCCTCATCGACGAGGACAACCGCCTGTCGGGCAAGACCAAGGCGGCGGTGCTCGAGGGGATGGAGGAGAGCTCGGCGACGCTGAACGTCCGACTACGGCGACATGGCCGAAGGGCAAGATGCTGCCGCTCTTCCCGCTGTCGTGCGACTACAACGACATCGATGGTCCCCGTTTCTTCATGGTGATCTGCACGGAGAACATCTTCGGCGAGGAGGAAGGCACGTTCGCCAACCCCGTCGCGCAGCTCGACCGCACCACGCTGTCCATCAACATGATGGATCCCGACGACGAGGACGACGAGCTGAAGATCAGCGCGCACAACGTGGTGGGCAAGCACGTCGAGAAGCTGACCAACCTGTACGAGGTGCTCGACATCGCGCGCTTCATCTTCGACAACGTCAAGATCTCCGAGTACGGCCAGCAGTACAAGGTCCGCCTGCTGCGCAACACGCGCCCGCACCGGGCCCAGGGCCGCGTCGCGCGCACCGTGCGGGAGTACGTCCGGGTCGGCATCTCGCCGCGCGTCCACTTCCACCTCGAGGCGGTCGCCCGCACGTTCGCCTTCTTCAACGGCGACAGGGTCATCACGCCCGATCACATCAAGGCGGTCGCCGAGCCGGTGCTGGCCCACCGCCTGGTGCTGCGCGAGGGGATGGAGTTCTCGGTGGTCAAGGAGGAGCTGCTCGCGAAGATCATCCAGGACATGGAGGTTCCTCCGTGGAAGTAGAGGAGGTGTTCGCCCGCTTCCGCGACATCAAGCACAGCATCAAGGCCAAGCGGAAGGCGACGAGCATCCACTACGGCGAGCACAAGAGCGCGTTCAAGGGGTCCGGGTACGACATCGTCGGGGTCGACGAGTGGCGGCAGGGGCAGCCGCTCAAGGACATCGCATGGACGTTGAGCCTCAGGACGTATCCCCGCCGGCTGTTCCGCATCGAGCGGATGGAGCCCAAGGAGCTGCGCACGCTGCTCGTGGTCGACCTGTCCCATTCCACCCTGTTCCAGCTCTCGCACGAGTCGAACAAGGCGTTGCTGCTGCTGGAGCTGATCGGCAACATCGGCCTGACCCGCGCCAACATCCGCGACCCCGTCGGCCTGCTCGGCTTCTCCGACCGCGTCGAGATGTACATGCGGCCGCGGCTCGGCTCGCCGCAGGTCTTCTACATGGCGAAGCAGATCTTCGACAAGCTGCAGCTCGAGCGGGAGTTCCCGTCGCGGCGGCACGCCGACTTCTCGGTCGCCATCGACTTCATGCTGGCCCGGCTCAAGACGGGCCACTCGGTCGTGGTCCTCTCGGACATGGTGGACTTCGTCAACGACCCGGACGCGATCGCTTTCAAGCGGCTGCGTACGCTGGCGGCGAAGCACGATATGATGTTTCTCATTCTGGACGACCCGGGCGAGTTCGAGGTGAAGAGCCGGCTCGGGTACATCCGGATCTCGGACATGGAGACCGGCAAGCAGACGGTCATCTCCGCCCGCAAGGCGGGGGCGATCCGCCGGCAGATCGAGGAGGCGCACGCCGACATCCAGTACCGGCTGAAGCATCAGTGCGGTATCGACTCGGTGGTGCTGACTCCCGAGAATCATGCGGACGAGCTCGCGAAGTTCCTGATTTCGCGCATGTCCCGGTGAGGGATCGTGGTGACTGAGAACGTGATGAGACGTAGCTGCTGGACGACCGGCGCGGCGATTCTGGTCCTCGCGGCCGTAGCGCTCGGCGGCGCGCCCGCGGCGGCGCAGCCGCAGCCGGCCGCCGAGGCGCCGCCCGACGAGGCGTCGCTGGTCGCAATCGAGACGCTCGAGGTCGAGCCCACCGTCGTCAAGACCGGCGACCCGATCTTGCAGACCTACCGCGTGCGGTTCCCGGATCTGATCGACGACGGCCAGGAAATCCTCATCCTCGAGGACCGGATGGTGCCCGAGACGCTGCCCGTGCACCCGTTCGAGGGGCTCGCGCTCGACGTCCGCAAGCGGCAGGTCGACGACGAGCACATCTGGGACTTCCACTACACCTTCCGGCTGATCGCCCCGGAGAAGTCCACCTACATCCTGCCCGGGTTCAGCTTCTACTACCTCCTGCGCGACCTCGGCGAGGACGTCGAGGACGCCGAGGTGCGGCAGGTCGACAGCGGGGCCAACCTCATCCGCTACGTGACGACCCTCACGGACACGCCGCTGCTGGACATCCGCGACACGATCGAGCTGGGCACCTTCGGCGCGCGGGCCACCGCCTTCCGCGTCCTCGCCTGGGCGCTGGCGCCGATCCCGCTGGTGGTCTGGCTGGTGCTGCTCGTGCGCCAGGCGCGCAAGCCCAGGCAGATCTCCGAGGCGAAGCGCAAGGAGGACGAGGAGCTCGAGCAGCTCGAGGCGCAGATTCCCGTCCCGCCCTCCATCTGGCAGGCCCGGCGGAACCTGCTGCGGCACGTCCGGGAGCTCGGCCGGCTCGCGCCCGCCGAGAACGGCGCCGTCCTGCAGGACGTCCGCCGCAACCTGGTCATCCACGGCCGCGAGTACCTGCAGGCGGAGCTGCCCGAGATTCACGTCGGCGACACGCCGAGAGAGATCGGCTCGTACGTCGCGGGGCTCCAGGACGGGCCGCGCAAGGAGGCACTGAGCTGGATGACCGCGCGGCTGGTGGACTACCAGTCGAACCTCGAGCGCGACTCGACGGCGCCCATCGCCGATCCGGGCCGCGAGGCGCGGGCGTTCGAGGAGTCGCTGTCGATGCTGCGGCCGCACATCCGGCTCTGGATGCGAATCAGGTCGCTGTTCGAGGTACGCTGACGCCATGCTGATGACCTGGGACGAGTTCGTGGGCTTCGTGCAGTCGAGCGCGCTCGAGCTCATCGGGACGCAGTTCGAGCAGATCCGCTACGGCGACATCGGCATGGCCATCGTGCTGACCGTGCTGGTCGTCGCCGGCGTGTTCCTCACCCTGGGCCGCCTGGGCCTGCGGCGGCGGCGTCACACGCGCCACCACTCGGGGCACGACATCGATCTGCTGCACCAGAAGCGGTTCATGGCGCGCGCCCTCCACGGCGTGCCGAAGGTGCTGGTCGGGGCGGCGCTGGCGCTCATCCTGTTCGCGGCGGCGGACCCGTTCCTGACCGCCACGGAGGAGGTCAGCGGCTACATCGAGTCGCGGGTGCGCGTCGACCTCGTCGACACGTCCGGCTCGATGGCGTGGGAGTTCCCCGACACCGGCAAGTCGAAGGCCGAGGTGGCCCGCGACGCGCACCTCGAGTTCCTCGAGATGCGGCGCGACAAGAACGACCGCGTCTCGCTGTGGCTGTTCTCGACCTACCCGTACATGGTCGACGACTTCGTCACCGACGACGAGCTCTACTACTTCCAGGTGTGGGACGCGCCGTACGTCACGACGCAGCGGCTCGACAAGGCCATGGTGGTCCCGCCCGACAAGGTGCGGATCATTCCGGCCGAGGGCGACACGAACATCATCCGTCCGCTGCGCTCGATCATGCGGCACTTCGAGCAGGACGAGGCGCTGACCGGCGCGGGCACGAACCTCAACCGGGCGGTGCTGATCATCACGGACGCGGCCGTCGACGAGTTCCCCGACTCGGAGTTCGCCGCGCTCAACCAGCGCAACATCGTTCCGTACATCATCTACATCAACACCAGCGACATCCGCACCGCGATGATCGGGCATCCCACGACGACGCCCCGGCTCATCGAGATGATCCGCGAGTACGGCGGCGACTACTTCGACGTCACCGACCAGGACAGCCTCACCCGGGCATACGAGGCGATCGACGAGCGCGAGGCGGTGCGCTACGAGCTGAAGCACCGGGCGCTGAAGGTGCCGATCTACCCGCGCTTCCTGCTGGCGGCGCTGGCGATGCTCGTGGTCGGGATCCCGATGGGGTTCGTGGCCGAGCTGTTCTGGGGAACCGGGCCGTAGGCGCCCGACTGGAGTCCAACGATGCGCGTGACCGATCTGCTCGACCGCGAGCATGCCTTTCGCTACCTGCTCGGATTCGTGCTGGCCGTCATCTTCCTCGTCGTGGTGGCCGCCCCGTCGCTGAGCCTGGCCGGATTCTACGAGCGTCTCGACGGGCTGAGCGACAGCGTCCGCCGCGGCAACTTCGAGCAGGCCGAGTCCGAGCTCGACCAGGTGACGGCGTTCTACGAGCAGAGCCGCGCCTGGGGCGTGCAGTGGGTGGCCGAGGCCTACCTGTTCGGCGACGCCTTCCTCCAGCAGGCGGCCTACCGCTACCTGCGGGGCGAGTACGAGACCGTGGTCGAGAACCTGTCCGACGAGGTCGACGACCCGCGCGCCTCGTACCTGCTGGGCAGCGCGAAGTTCCAGCTCGCGCGCCAGCAGTACCGGGCGATCAGCGACGACAACCCGGACGGGCTGGCGATCAAGGCCGCCATCATCCAGGAGGTGCTCGACGACGTCAACGCCGACTTCGAGCGCGCCCTGCGCAGCGACGGCGCCGATCGCTTCGAGTACAAGTGGAACTACGACCTGACGAGCAACCCCGACGCGGTGCGCCTCGCGCTCGAGCCGCTGCGCGAGCTGCAGGCCCCCGAGCTCGAGCAGATGAAGGGGGAGGGGACGCCCACGCGCCGCCGCCGCGGCTAGTGCCAGGAGTCTGCGCCGTAGAACGGGGCAGGCTCCGCAAGGCGCGCACAGCG
>JAAXGX010000020.1:21118-33652 GCA_012271165.1 Vicinamibacteraceae bacterium
CCGGGGGTTCGGGGCGCAGCCCCGTGTGATTGAAGCTGAGAGGTCCGAGCCATGCAGCTCTCGCTGTTGCGGAACGCCGTCGAGTTCGAGAACCCGGAGTTCCTGATGGCGATCCCGATCTCGCTGGTGCTGCTGGCGGTCGGGTTCGCGGTCTTCGCCCTGCGCGTGATGCTGCGTCCGGCGCGCACGCACGGCTCCACGTACCCGCTGATCGGGCCGATCAAGTTCTGGTTCGTCGCCGTCCTCGTGCTCGTCGCCGTCGCCGCGGCCGCGGCGCGGCCCTACTGGGTGTTCGGCGGGCGGACGTTCAAGCGCGGCGACGTCGACGTGGCCATCGTCATCGACGGCTCGGCCTCCATGTGGGTGACCGACCTCGGGCCGTCGCGGCTGGATCTGGCCGTGCGCGAGGCCCTGAACCTGTACACCGAGGAGATCCTCACGCCGGGCGACCGGACGGCGCTGTTCGTCTTCGGCACCACGGCGGTGCGCAAGGCCCACATGTCGTCCGACGCCGACCGCTTCATCGAGCAGCTCGGGCGCGTGGCGCCGCCGAGCACGCTCTCGGGCGACGCGTTTCCGTGGGACAGCGACATCGCGTCGGCCTTCGAGCACGTCTACCAGTCCACCGACAACCAGGACCGCTTCGAGTCGGGCGACGAGGAATGGGTCCCCGAGCAGCGCTCGGACCGCCTGGTGATCCTCTTCACCGACGGGGACTTCTTCGGCACGCGCGAGCAGATGTCGCGGCTCGACGCGGCGCTGTCCGAGTTCCAGCGGCGCGGGATGACCGTGTACCCGGTCGGCATCGGCTCGCGCACCGGCACCAACCTGGACGACGTCCTGCGGGACTACGTGCGGGGCATCGACTACGACGAGTCGCTCGAGGCCGACCTCGAGGGCATCCGCACCCGGCTCAACACCGACGGGCTGGGCATGGTCGAGCAGCGCACCGGCGGCCGCTCGTTCGTCATGGAGAGCTACGGCGTCTCGTCGGCGCCGTTCCTGCGCAACGCGGTCGCCTCCCACCGCGGCATCACCTTCCAGCTCCTGCCCGCCGAGGACAAGCAGGAGATGTGGCAGTGGATGCTGGCGTTTGCGGTCGTCCTGTTCGTCGTCGCCGTGCTTTTCTATTAGATGGGGCTGCGCCCCAAGCCCCCGGCAGGCCCTTGCGGGGGCCCCTTCGCCCCGCGCCGGGCCTGCCGAGCCGCGCCGTGCGCGGCTTGGGACGGCCACGTAGATACCCTGGCCGTCCCTGCCGTACTTGCTACGCCTTGCGGGGGCCGTCCTACGCTTTCAGCGGGCCGTCGGGGATGCCGGCGCCGCGGCGTATGAAGCGGGCGAGGTTCGACATGTCCTCGTCGCCGTAGCCCTGGGCGATGAGGGCGTCCTCGATGGTGGCCACCAGGCTGGCGACGGGGACCGGGACCTTGTTCTCCCGCGCGGTCGCCAGGGCGATGCCCAGGTCCTTGCGGTGCAGGCGCAGCCGGAACCCGAGCGGGTAGTCGTCCTGCAGCATCTTCTGCGAGCGGTTGTTGAGGATCCACGAGCCGGCCACGCCGCCGCCGATGGCCTCGACCACCCGCTCGGGGTCGGCGCCGGCGCGGTAGGCCAGCGTCAGCGCCTCGGCCAGCCCGAAGAAGGTGCCGGTGATCGCCACCTGGTTGGCGACCTTCGCGATCTGCCCGCAGCCGACCGGGCCGATGCGGGTGATCCGGCTGCCGATCACCTGCAGCACGGGCTGCGCGCGCTCGAAGTCCTCCTCGGAGCCGCCGCACATGATCGTCAGCGTCCCCTTGATGGCGCCCTCGGACCCGCCCGACACCGGGGCGTCGACGTAGCCGACGTCCCGCGCGCGGAACGCGCTGGCGATGCGGCGCGTCGCCTCCGGCTCGATCGACGAGCAGTCGATCACCAGGCCGCCCGGCTGCAGCCCGTTGATCACGCCCTGCTCGGCGTCGAGCAGGACGCTCTCGACGTCCGGCGTGTCGGAGACGCAGGTCAGGACGATCGTCGCCTCCGCGGCGGCCGCGGCCGGACTCGCCGCGCGCACGGCGCCCAGCTTCTCGAGCGGCTCCTCGCGGCTCCGCGTGCGGTTGTGCACCGTGACCTCGAACCCGGCCTTGAGCAGGTTGTCCGCCATCGGCGCGCCCATGGTTCCCAGCCCGACTACCGCGACCTTGATCACGCTCCGTCTCCTTCCTGGATGCGCGCGTGCACGATCCCGCGCCCCGACCGCGGGCGGTTCGTGACGAGCGCAAGCAGCTTCTTCCAGTAGCGAAACGACGGGGTGTACACCGTCTCGACCTCGCTGAACCCGACGGATTCTAGCATCTGGCCGAGGGCGGCGAGGGTCGGCATGGCGCACAGCTCGTAGGGCGCCTCGCGGGCGTGCTCGTCGCCCGGGAAGAACGGCACCAGCGGGTAGCGCTCGTGCACGAAGGGCAGCAGGACGTGGGTCTCGCAGATGAGCAGCCGTCTGGTGACGGCGCGGATGCGCTCGAGCGCCTGCAGGGGGTTGCGCAGGTGGTAGAAGACCCCGAGCAGCAGCACGAGGTCGAAGCGGCCGACCTCGGCCGGGTCGAGGTCGTGGACGTCGATCCGGCGGTGCTCCACGGACGAGCCGAGCCGCTCGCGCGCCGCGAGGAACTCGTCCGCGCCGAACCGGTCCCAGGCATAGCGGTCGACGGCCAGCACCCGCTCGGCGCCCCGCCGCTCGCACTCGAACGAGAAGAAGCCGTGCCAGGCGCCGATGTCCAGCACCGTCCAGCCGGTCAGGTCGTCGGGGATCCGCAGCAGACGCAGCCGCCGCTCGAAGCGTCGCCGGATGAGCCCCTCGCGCGAGAGGACCGGGGCGCCGGCGTCCGGCCGGCTCATGACCTGATGGGGTTGCTCGCGCATCAAACCCCCAGTCCCAGCCGCTCGCGCACGTGCCGGATGCGGTCGGGCACCGGGGGGTGGGTCGACAGGTAGCCGCCGAGGCCGAGCGGGTCGGCCTGCGCGTCGAGATCGCCGAGGCGCTGCAGCATGCGGAGGGCCGCGGCCGGGTCGAAGCCGGCGGCGCGCATCAGGCGCGCGCCGAGCTCGTCCGCCTCGAACTCCAGCTCGCGCGAGTAGGCCTGCTCGAGCCAGCGGACGCCGACCGAGCGCAGCCACGGCGCGATGGTCCGGGTCGCGGGCGTTGCCAGCGAGACGGCGGAGAGCGCCTTGTGGCCCAGCTCGCGCAGGAGCCGGTCGACCGCGTGGCGGCGGATGACGTGGGCCATCTCGTGCGCCACCACGAACGCCAGCTCGTCGCGGTCGCGGCCGGCCAGCTCCACCAGGGCCGGCGCCACGAAGATGAACCCCCCGGGCAGCGCGAACGCGGTCGGCGCCCCGCCGGGCAGCGCGGCCACCTCGAAACGGTGGGCGCGGTTGCCCACCCGGTCGGCCAGCACCGGGCTGATCTCGTCGAGCAGCGCCTGCGCCGCCGGGTCGCCGGCGCCGCCCGCCTGCTCGCGCACCACGGCCGCCATGTCCCGCCCGACCCCGTGCTCGGCGCGGATGGCGTCCTCGTCGCTGCCGGTGGCCGACTCCCAGATCCACTTCGCCTTGCGGAACTGCTTGCCGGCGAGCCGCCCGATGAGGTAGGCGCGGCTGCGCTCCATGCCGGGTAGTGTAACGCGCCGCCGCGACCTCGGACAGCCCTGGATGATGGCATGGCATCATCAATGGCGATGCTATAGTGAGCGCATGCGCAGCACGATACGCATCGACGACGATCTCCTCCTGGAGATCCGGGCGCGCGCCCGCGCCGAGGACGTCTCGCTCACGCGCATGCTGAATCGCACGCTGCGCGCCGGCCTGCTCGCATCCACGCGCAAGAGCGGCCGTCCGAGGCACTTCAAGCAGCGGACAGTGTCGATGGGCCGGCCGCGGGTCGACCTCGACAAGGCGCTCGCCCTCGCGGCCCGTCTCGAGGACGACGAGGTGACCCGCAAGCTGCATCTCCGCAAGTGAAGCATGAAGATCGTCGATCTCAACATCCTGCTGTACGCGGTGAACGACGACGCGGAGCATCACGAACGGATCAGCAGGTGGTGGGAGCGCGCCTTGAACGGCGACGAGACCGTCGGGCTCACGTGGTTCGTTGTCGCAGGATTCCTGAGGGTGTCCACGAACCCGCTGATCTTTCCCGAGCCGCTCCCCGTCGAGACAGCCGTCCGCCGGGTCGACGAGTGGCTGGCGGTCGACGTCGTCGCGCTGGTTTCCGAGACCCGCGATCACTGGCGCACGCTGCGGCAGTTGCTGGTGGAGGCCGGATCCGCGGGCAACCTCACGACCGATGCTCACCTGGCGGCGATCGCGTTGACACACGGGGCCACGTTGGCGTCGTGCGATGCGGACTTCGCGCGGTTCGCGGGCGTGCGGTGGGAGAACCCGTTGCGCGGTGCGGGATGACCGCCTGCCCGCTGTCTCCGAAAACGACTACCATTGCCGCGGTTCGGAACTCCCGGAGGGCGTTGACGTGCAGCTCCACCCGAGCCAGCGCGGCAACGCGTTCTGGGACGACTTCCTGACGAACCCGCCCGTCACGGGCTTCAGCGCGACGCGCTGACGGCGGCCGGCGCGCCGCCGCCCGCGGGCGCCGCCGGGGCCAGCTTGGGGTCCGAGATCGGCAGCACGGGGACCGTCGCCAGGAAGCGGGCGTAGCAGAGCACGAACGCGCCGAGCGCGCCGGCGGTGACCAGCAGCTCCGGCAGGCCGAGCGGCAGGCCGTCGCCGGGCGTGAGCGAGGGCGCCACGAGGACGAAGCGCTCCAGCCACAGCCCGGCGAGGACGCCGCCCGCGACGGCGGCGAGGCCGCGGGCCGAGGCCTTCACCCGCCGGCTGAGCAGGACGACGAACGGCAGCAGGAAGGTCAGGCCGACGGCCAGCCACGCCAGCGGCGCCCAGGCGCCCTGCAGCCGGCGGCCGACGAACGCCGCCTCCTCCGGCAGGTCGCCGTACCAGATCACCAGGTACTGCGACCAGAGCAGGTAGGCCCACAGGATCGCGAAGCCGAACAGCAGGGTGCCGAGGTCGCGGAGCTGCCGCCGCCCGACGTGGGCGGCGAGGCCGAGCCGCTCGCGGCAGGCCGCGGCCACCGCCAGCAGCGCGATGCCGGCCAGCAGGCTGCTGGTGAAGAAGTGGCCGCCGGCCAGCGCGGAGTACCAGTGGTGGTCGAGCGCCATCACGAAATCGAAGGCGACCAGCGAGAAGACCCAGCCGTAGGCGATCAGCACGACGGGCGCCAGCCGGCTCTGGCTGCGCTGGCACAGGTCGCGCTCCAGTGCGGCGCCGTGCCAGCGTGCGATCAGGCGCGCCGCGAACCCGGCCGGCGGCCGGCCGTCCAGCTCCTGGAGCAGGCCGACGTCGGGCCGCACGGACTGGTACAGGTAGGCCGCGCTGATACTCAGCAGCAGCAGGAACCCGGCGGCTTCCCGGGCCGCGAACCAGGGCACGGTGAGCCACCCCTGGCGCGCGTGCCCGGCCGCGCCGGCCCAGGGCGCCCAGGCCGGCAGGCCGGCGAGCAGGACCGCGAGCAGCACGATCGACACCGGCAGGAACCCCGCCGTCGCCTCGGCCGCCCGCTTGAGCGGCCGCGCCCAGCGCGCGGAGGTCAACTGCACCAGGGCCGACAGCACGACGCCGGCCTGGGCCAGGCCCGTGAAGAACAGGAAGTTGACCAGCAGCGCCTGCCACGCGCGTACGGCGTCGCCGAACGCGGCGCCGTACGCGAAGGCCGCCGCCCCGGCCAGGGCCAGCGCGCCGGCCAGGCGCCGCTCGCGGGCCGTCAGGACCGTCCGGGGGCGGCCGTCAACGGGGGGCATCGCCGCCTCCGAGCGTCCGCAGGTAGGTGACGACGGCCCAGCGCTCGGCCGCGCTCAGCACGTCGGCGTAGGCGGGCATCCGGAACCCGCCCTGGCGCACGATCGTGTACAGGTCGCCGTCGGCGTAGCGCCCGACGCGCGCCCCCCGCAGATCGGGCATGCGGGGAAAGTGCGCCGCCAGCGGGCCGTCGCCGGCCCCCAGGGCCCCGTGGCAGAGCAGGCAGTAGCTGCCGTACAGCTCGGCGCCCTCGATCAGCACGTCCGGCGTGGCCGGGCGCGGATTCCGCAGCCGCGCCCGGGCCGCCGCCCGATCGAGGACCGCCGGGGCGCCGACGGCCAGCACGCCGTCTGGCGGCGCCTGCGGCGTGTGCGGGCCGACCGCCGCGCCGCGGCCCATGTCGGGCGGGCCCGCGCAGCCGGCCAGCCCGAGGCTGCCGGCCGCCAGCCCGAGCGCGAGCCCGCCGCACGCCGCCCGGCGCAGGCTACGCACCGTCGTGCACCTCCTCGGCGCCGGCCTTCTGGAGCGCCGCGCGCGCGGCCTTCCGCCGCCGGTGTTCGCAGCTCACCAGCACGCCGTAGCGGTCGTCGGTGAACCCCCGCCCGGCGAGCGCCGGCGCCGGCCGGCGGGGCAGCCGGCTCAGCAGCAGGAAGCCGGCCAGCCCGCCCAGCGCCGCCCCCAGCATCGCCAGCTCGAAGCCGATGATGACGAGCGGCGGGATCGAGACGACCGGCTTGCCCCCGACGACGAGCCCCATGTCGAGCATCGTGTACGCGGGAAAGGCGATGCCCGCGGCGGCGCCCGCCACCCCGCCCAGCAGCGTGCAGAGCCGCACCGGGCTCGGCCGCCGCGCCGCGGCGGCGAGCAGCGCCGGATCGGCCGCCGGCGCGTAGGTCGCCGCCGCGCCCAGCCCCGCCGTCCGGACGGCGTCCGCCGCGCGCGCGGCGGCCTCGCCGCTGGCGTACACGCCGAGCAGCGTCGCCTGGCTCATGCGGCCTCCGCCTGCTCCTTGATCTCGTGCATGGCGATCGGCGGGAACAGCTTCACGAACAGCAGGAACAGCAGCCCGAAGAGGGCGAACGACCCCGCCGTGATGGCCCACTCCACCCAGGTCGGATAGTACAGGCCGGTCCAGTTCGCCGGATCGAACTCCCGCGCGAGCGACGAGACGACGATGACGTAGCGCTCGAGCCACATGCCGACGTTGACGAGGATGGCCACGGCGAACAGCGCCGGCAGGTACGTGCGCACGCGGCGCGCGATCAGCACGAGCGGCACGGCCGAGTTGCAGGCCAGCATCGTCCACGTCAGCGGCGCGTAGGGGCCGGTCAGGCGCGCCCAGTAGGCGCCCTGCTCGAACGGGTTGCCGCTGTACCAGGCCACGAAGAACTCCATGCCGTAGGCGTAGGTCATCACCAGCGACAGCACCAGCAGCAGCTTGCCGAGGTTGTCGAAGTGACGGATCTGCATGTAGCGCTCGAGGCCCAGCAGCGTGCGCATCGGCGCCAGCAGCGTGATCATCATCGCCACGCCCGAGAAGATGGCGCCCGCCACGAAGTAGGGCCCGAAGATCGTGCTGTGCCAGCCGGGCAGGAGCGTCGTGGCGAAGTCCCACGAGACGACGCTGTGCACCGAGACGGCCAGCGGCACCGCCAGCGCGGCCAGCAGGCCGTACAGGCTGCGGTAGTGGTGCCACTCGCGGTCCGAGCCCGACCAGCCGAGCGCCAGCACGCGGTAGACGTGCCGCCGCCAGTCGCGGATGCGGTCGCGCGCCGTCGCGATATCGGGCAGCAGCCCGACGTAGAGGAAGACGACGCTCACCGTCAGGTAGGTCATGATGGCGAACAGGTCCCAGATGATCGGCGAGCGGAAGTTCACCCACAGCTCGCGCGCGTTGGGGTACGGCATCAGCCAGTAGAACACCCAGGGCCGCCCGAGGTGGATGATGGGGAAGAGCGCGCCGGTCATGATCGCGAAGACGGTCATCGCCTCCGAGGCGCGCGCCACGCCGGTGCGCCAGCGCGCCCGGAACAGGAACAGCACCGCCGAGATCAGCGTGCCCGAGTGCGTGATCCCGATCCAGAAGACGAAGTTCGTGATGTAGACGCCCCACAGGATCGGCGGCTGGTAGCCGGCCACGCCGAGGCCGGTGCCGACCTGGCGGGCGTAGGCGGCGGCGGCGACCGCGAGCACGGCCAGCAGGCCGACCACCGCCGCGGCGTACGCGCCGCCCGGGCGTCCGAGCGTGCGCAGGACGTCGTCGGTCGTGGCGCCCAGGCTCATCGCGTCGCTGCGCTCCGCCGTCACGCCCGCCGCACCTTGCGCAGGTAGCTCACCGCCGGCCGCGTGTTCAGGCTCTCGAGCACGCGGTAGGCGCGGCGGTCGGCCGCGAGCCGCGACACGCGGCTCGCGGGATCGTTGAGGTCGCCGAAGACGATGGCCTCGGCCGCGCACGTCTGGGCGCAGGCCGGCGTGATCTCGCCGTCGCGCGGCGCGCGGCCGGCGTCCTGCGCGCGGTCCTGCCCCTCCCGGATCCGCTGCACGCAGAAGGTGCACTTCTCCATGACCCCCACCGTGCGGGTGGTCACGTCCGGGTTGAGCTGCCGGTCGAGCGGCGCGGGGAACTCGGGCTCGAACCAGTTGAAGCGGCGCACCTTGTAGGGGCAGTTGTTCGCGCAGTAGCGCGTCCCGACGCAGCGGTTGTAGATCTGCGCGTTGAGGCCCTCGTCGGTGTGGTACGTCGCGTAGGTGGGGCAGACCGACTCGCACGGCGCGTGGTCGCAGTGCTGGCACAGCATCGGGACGAAGCGGTTGTCGGGGCCCGCCGGGCCGTCCTCGACGAAGCGCTCGATCCGCAGCCAGGCCATCGTGCGTCCCCGGCGCATCCGGTCGGCGCCCAGGACCGGGACGTTGTTCTCCGCGTAGCAGGCCGCCACGCAGGCGTTGCAGCCGGTGCAGGTGTCGAGGTCGATGGCCATGCCCCAGCGGTGCTCCGGATGCGCGTGGTCCGGATAGAGGCTGAAGGCCGGCTCGGCGGCGGCCGGCGGGCCGCCCGCCGCCAGCTCCTCCAGCGTCACCGCGCGGGCGATGCCGCGGCCGTCCTGGTCGAAGGTCGTCTGCAGGCGGGGCACCGGCCGCCGGACCGCGCGCGGCGCGACGTCGACCGGCGTGCCCAGCCAGCGCGGGCCGCCCCCGGCCTCCTCCGGCCGCGGATCGAGCAGCGCCGCGGCGTTGACGCCGCGCCCGCTCGCGTAGCGGCCGTACGCCGTGTGGCCCTGCCCGAGCGGGATGGCCACCACGCCGGGCCGCAGGTGCGGGTTGACCAGCAGCGTGGCGTCCACGGCGCCGTGGTCCGATTCGATGTGCAGGAGCTGCCCGTCCTCGGCGCCGAGCACGCGCGCCGTCTCCGGCGCCAGCTCGGCCCAACTGCTCCAGGTGGTCTTCAGCAGCGGGTCGGGCACCTCCTGCAGCCAGGCCCGGTTGGCGCCGCGGCCGTCGTAGAGGTGGGCCGACGGGTAGGCCACCAGCATGAAGGGCCGCTCGCCGCGCCCCGGGTCGAGCTCGAGCGGGGCCTCGAGGACGGCCCGCCGCAGCGCCACGGCGGCCGCGCGCGCGGGCTCGAAGGCGCCGCCGCGCCGCTGCGCGTCCGCCCAGAACGTCTCGAAGTCCCCGCCGCCGCCCGCCGCCGCGTGCGCCGCCTGCCACTCGCCGCGCAGCAGCGCCGCGAAGTCGCCTTCCGGCGGCAGGGCCGCGGCGACCTCGCCCCCCAGGGCGCGGCCGGCGTCGAGCAGGATGTCGCCCAGGTGCCGCGTGTCGTGCAGCGGCCTCTGCGCCGGCTGCTGGAGGCCGCGCACGCCGCCCGCCGGCTCCGCGTCGCCCCAGGCCTCGAGCGGGGTGTGCGCCGGCAGCACCAGGTCGGCGAGCGCGGCGGTCTCGTCGGGGCAGGCGGCCGTGCTCACCACGGTCGGCACGCCGGCCACCGCCGCCGCGAAGCCGGCGCCGTCCGGCAGCGCGTGCACCGGGTTGACGTCGTGGAGCAGCAGCACGTCGACGGCGCCCGCCGCCATGTCCGCGGCCAGCGCCCGCAGGTCGCGGTAGGTGGCGCCGCCGCCCCAGCTCCCGGCTCCCGCGGGCCCGTCGCCCGCGTCGAAGGCGACCGTCGCCCCGGTGTTGCCGGCCACGTGGTTGAGCAGGTGCACCATCGTCTGGGCCGCCGTCGCCACGGCGCCGCCGGCAGCCACGCCGCCGCCCACCGCCAGCGTCCGCCCGCCGCCGGCCGCGGGGTCGGCGAAGCGGCGCGCCAGCGACCGGATGACCGCCGCCGGCACCCCGGTCCGCCCGGTCACCTGCTCCGGCGCGTGATCGCGCACCAGCTCGAAGAGGCGCGCCGCGGCGCCCAGCTCCGCGCGCGGCAGCAGCACGCGCCGCTCGGCGATGATCGTGTGCACCATGGCGGCGGCCACGAGGCCCTCGGTGCCCGGCTCCAGGGCCAGCCACTCGTCCGCCTGCGCGCCGGTGAGCGACTGGCGCGGCTCGAGCTGCACCAGCCGGGTGCGCAGGCCCCCGCCCCGCCGCCGGCCCGCGGCGAACGCCCGGCCGTGCTCGACGGGCGACAGCCAGGTCTCCAGGAAGTCGGCGCCGAACGAGACGACGAGGTCGGGGCGGGCGAAGTCGTAGCGCGGCACGGCGTCGAGGCCGAACGCCGCCCGGCTGGCGGCGCGCAGCGCCTCGTGGGCGAACGGCTCGTAGCGCAGCCGCCGCGCGCCGACGGCCGCGGCCCAGCGCGCCACGAGCCGGTCGAGCGTGCCCGTCAGCAGCGGCGTCACCACCGCGATCCGCCCGGGCTCGTCGCCCTCGCGGGCCGCCTGCAGCCGCTCGACGAGCAACTGCTGCGCCTGCGGCCAGGCGACGGGCTCGAGCAGGCCGTCGCCCGGCCCGTCGCCGCCCGGACGCCGGCGCCGCCGGGGCCCGTCGAAGCGGTCGGGGTTGTACAGGCCCTGCAGCGCCGCCTGGCCGCGGATGCACAGGGCGCCGCGGTTGAGCGGGTGCTCGGGGTTGCCCTCGACCTTCACCGCGCGCCCCTCGCGGGTGCGGACCAGCATCCCGCAGCCCGCGGGGCACTCGCCGCACACGGTGGCGTACCAGGCCGCGACGCCCGGCACCACGTCCTCGGGCGGGACGACGTAGGGGATGATCTGCTCGGCGGGCAGCGGGGCGCAGGCCGCGGCGGCTGCGGCGGGCGCCGCGCTGCCGAGCACCTTCAGGAAGATCCGCCGTCCGACGGTCCGGGTCAGCGAGTCGTCCGGACCGGCGGCGCCGGCGTTCGCGGGCGAACGCTGCGCCCCCCCAGCCATCCGCCTATTGTAAGGGTACTTCCGGTCTCGCTCAGTAGTGGCAGATGAGGCAGTCGTCCGGCGCCTGCCGCTGCTCGTGGCAGCCCACGCACCAGCCCATCGTGAGCGGCGCCACCTGCTCGACGGTGCGCATGGCGCCCACGTCGCCGTGGCACGTCCCGCAGGCGACGCCGGCGCGCACGTGGCGCTTGTGGGTGAAGCGCACGTAGTCCGGCAGGCGGTGGACGCGCGTCCAGGCCAGCGGCTCGCCGGCCTCGAAGCGCGCCATGAGGCTCTCGACGGCGGGATTCTCCGCCGCGACGAAGCGGTGGCAGCCGGCGCAGCGGGCCGCCGCCGGCAGGCCCGCGACCGGTCCGCGCCGGGCGTAGGCGTGGCAGAGCTGGCAGTCGAGGCCGTTGTCCGCCACGTGCACGCGGTGGTCGAACGCGACCGCCGCCGCCCCGGCGGCCGGCGCGGCGTCCGCCAGCTCCTCGGCAGCAGGCGGCAGCTCGTCCTGCGAGCCCGACCGCAGCGTCGCCGCCGCCGACGCCAGCAGCAGCGAGAGCGCGACGGCGAGCGACGCCGTCACCCCGGTCCCCGTCCCGCTGCCGAACGGCCGGCGCATGTCCCGAATTATGGCACGCCGCCGCGGCAAGGCGCGCACAGCGCGCCTCGCAACGTGATTTCCGTCGTCATCCTGGGACGCGTATGCGCTCCGCCATGTCGCGTTGTGCGGCCAAGCAGCCTACCACTTGCGGCCGCGTGCAAGAATCACCGCTGGCCGCGAGGGCTTCGGCAGTGCCGGCCTGAGGGTGGCTGCCAATCTTTTTCGCCCCGCATGCATTTTTCTGTTGACAGCCCGTTTCGAGCCCGGCGGCCGGGGATGCGGACTGGCGTCAGGCATGCTGCTCGGACAGCCCTGGCCGGCCGCTGGGGGGCGTCGGGGCCCGGGAGGACGACGAAGCCGCACCGCGGCCCGATCGGTCCGCCTGAGGCCGTACAAGCTGTTGAAAAAGAGGGGGTTATGATGGGGTCATGCCTGTCGAGCCGCGCGCAGTTCCCGTTGCGTCCCTCCCGCCTGCCCCGTCAGCCGCTCCCCTTGCCGAGACCGTGGCCCCGGCAGTGCGCCCTGCGCGACCCGACCAGGCCGCGCCCGACGTCGAGGCGCTCGGCAACCGGATAGCCGACCTGGCCGCCCGCATCCAGGCAGCCACCTACGAGCTGCTGGTCCTGATCCGCCAGTTCGACGAGCGCGGCGGCTGGGAAGGCTTCGCCTCTTCCGCCCACTGGCTGAGCTGGCGCATCGGCCTCGCGCCGGGCGCCGCCCGCGAGAAGGTGCGCGTCGCCCATGCCC
>JAAXGX010000028.1 GCA_012271165.1 Vicinamibacteraceae bacterium
TTGTCGTTGATGTAGAAGTTGCCGGCCGCATTGCGCAGCTTGTCGCTGGCCACGTTGATCGCCTGCCGGTCGCGGGCGAAGACCGCGCCGGTCAGGCCGTAGGGCGACGTCGTGTCGCACAGCTCGAGCGCCTCTTCGTAGCGGTCGTCGGGGTACACGTAGATCGTGAGGACCGGGCCGAACAGCTCCGTCACCATCGTCCGGTAGCGCGGCTCGCGAGCCTGGATGACGGTCGGCGCGATGAAGTACCCGGTCTCGTCGCTGCAGCGGCCGCCGCAGATCACGTCTGCGTCCGGGCTGGCCTGAGCCTCGTCGATGGCGCCCGCGAGCTGGTCGTACGACGCCTTGTCGATGACCGCCCCCATGAAGTTGGTGAAGTCGGCGACGTCGCCGTAGGCGATCGCGTTCACCTCGTCGCAGAGGCGGTCGCGGAAGGTGGCCCACAGGCCCTGCGGGATGTAGGCGCGGCTGGCGGCGCTGCACTTCTGCCCCTGGTACTCGTACGCGCCCCGGATGAGGCCCGCGGCCAGCTCGTCCGGATCGGCGGAGGCGTGCGCGAACACGAAGTCCTTGCCCCCGGTCTCGCCCACGATGCGCGGGTAGCTGCGGTAGCGCCGGATGTTGCGGCCCACCGTGGCCCACATGCCCTGGAAGACTTCCGTGCTGCCCGTGAAGTGCACGCCGCCGAGGTCGGGGTGGTTCATCGCCGGTTCGCCGATCGCGCCGCCGCTCCCCGGCACCATGTTGATCACGCCGTCCGGCAGGCCCGCCTCCGCGAGCACGCGCATCAGCCAGTACGCGGAGAACACCGCGGTGGACGAGGGTTTCCACACGACGGTGTTGCCCATCATCGCCGGACTCGTGGGCAGGTTGCCCGCGATGGCGGTGAAGTTGAACGGCGTCACGGCGAAGACGAACCCTTCGAGCGGCCGGTACTCCACGTAGTTCCAGCTGCCCGGCTGACTGGTCGGCTGCTCCTCGAAGATCTGCCGCATGTAGGCCGGATTGAAGCGCAGGAAGTCGATCAGCTCGCAGGCCGCGTCGATCTCGGCCTGCATGACGGTCTTGCTCTGGTTGAGCATCGTCGCCGCGTTGATGATCGGGCGGTACCTGCCCGCCAGCAGGTCCGCGGCCTTGAGAAACACCGCGGCCCGGGCCTCCCAGGGCAGGGCCGCCCAGGCCGGCCGCGCGCGCGCCGCCGCGGCGATCGCCTGCTCCACCGTGGCGGCGTCGCCCTTGTGGTACGTCGCCACGGAGCGGGCATGGTCGTGCGGCAGAATGCAGCGGCCGCAGTTGCCGGTCTTCACGTCCTGCCCGCCGATGATCAGGGGAATCTCGACGCAGTCATCGGCAAACCGATCGAGCTGGGTCTTGAGCGCATGCTTCTCCGGCGAGCCCGGCGCGTAGTCCAGGACCGGTTCGTTGCGCGGTTCGGGAACGGTTACGGAGCTGTTCATCATTGCGCCGTAAGTATATGCGTTCGGACAGGGGCCTGTTTGCCACGCGCGTTGCGGGTAACGTAAGGTGAATGGAGCCGGCCCGCGCCGGCTTCGCGATCCGGGGCCGAGGTAGCTCAGTCGGTAGAGCACATGACTGAAAATCATGGTGTCGCCAGTTCGATTCTGGCCCTCGGCACCACTTCCGACCCGGCAGTCGGCCCGCGATGGTCGACCGGCTGAGCGCTGGCCTGGCCGTCGCGCTGGCTGTCGTGCTGGGCGCCGCCACCGTCTCGGGGCAGGAGGTCCCGCGGACTCCCTGGGACGACCCCGACCTGCAGGGGATCTGGGTCGGTTCCACCCTCACGCCGCTCGAACGGCCGCCCGAGCACCGGGGCCGGCATTTTCTGACCGAGCGGGAGGTCGCGGCGCTCGAGGCCACCGCGGTCGCCGAGGACGAGCGCCTGCTCGAGCGGCCTCGCGAGCGCGCGCCCGCGGGAGGCTGCGTTGACTACCGGGCTGACGGCAGCCCCGGCTACTACAACAACTTCTGGCTCGAGGAGGGCACCGCCTGGGACGCGCGCCGCCGCACGTCCCTGATCGTCGATCCGCCGGACGGCCGGATCCCGTACACGGCCACGGCGCGCGACGGCGAGCGGGCCTACGGCGCGGGTCCCTGGGACTCGCACCTCGACCTCGACACGGGCGAGCGGTGCTTCGGCGACGGGTTACCGCAGATCTGGTTCGGCGACAACCCCTACCATCAGATCTTCCAGACGCCGTCCGACGTGGTGATCCTGCACGAGATGTACAAGCAGCGCCGGATCATCCCGATCGACGGCCGGCCCCGGACCGGCATCACGCAGTGGAACGGGGAGCCGCACGGCCGCTGGGAGGGGGACACGCTGGTGGTCGAGAGCCGCCACTTTCCCGACCGGCCGCACGATCGCTTCCGCCACACGTGGCGCGGCCCGACCGCCCGGTTGCGCCTCGTCGAGCGGTTCACGCGGGTCGACGCCGTCACGATGGACTACGAGGCCACGATCACCGATCCGGCCCGCTTCACCCGGCCCTGGACCGTAGCCTTCGCGCTGTCCGCGGATCCCGCGGCGCGCGGTGTGCCGGCGGGTCACCTCTTCGAGTTCGCCTGCCACGAGGGGAACTACGCGATGTGGAACGTGCTGCGCGGCGCCCGCGCCCGGGACGCGCGCCGTTGACGGCGGGCACCTGCTGCACGTCGTACCTGGCAACCCGCCACGCCTTCGTCATGCCCGTGTCCGCGGCAGGCGAGGGCGACCCGCCGTCCTGACGGGCCGCCGTGCCATTCCGGATAGTCGTCGTTGGCCGGACCCGCAGCCGGGCAGGGTCGCCGACGCCGCCGTCACGTCACATGGACGCGCCCCACCCGTAGTTGACGCGCACGTAGTAGTAGCCGCCGTTGAAGCCGAACGGCCCGAACTGGCCGTAGCGGTTGCCCACGCCGTCAACCGCGTACGGATTCTCGTCCGGGTACGTGTTGAAGACGTTCTGGGCGCCGATGTACAGCGTGACGTCGTCGAACGGGAAGCCGACCTCGAGGTCGAGCAGCGGCTTGCCGGGGTACAGCGGATACAGGTACGAATTGGCCGCCCCCAAATGGTTGCGGGCATCTTCGCGGTCCCAGTACGAGCCGTAGTAGTGCAGGCGGGCCATCAGGCTCCAGCGGTCCTCGGTGTGGGTGACCCCCGCGTTCCAGCGCGTTCTCGGCAGCCCCAGCGTCAGGGCGGCGATACGGTCGTTATCGATATTCTCCGGGTTGAAGGTCGTGACCGTGGTGTCGGTGAAGTTGAAGACGCCGCTGAACGTCGTCCGCCCACCGATTCCCAGCGGGGTCCAGGTGCTGACGACGTCGAGTCCCTGGGTGCGGGTCGAGAAGTCGTTCACGAAGAAGCGGAACACCGCCAGGTTGCCCGCTTCCGCAATTCCTCCGGCGAGCAGCGAGGCGATCTCGATCGGTGTGAGCTCGTAGTTCCGCGTGATGGTGAGCCGGTCGGCCACGTCGATGCGGAAGTAGTCCGCCGTGAACGTGAAGGTGCCGGAGTCGACCACGGTTCCGACCGAGTAGTTGATCGACTCTTCCGGCTGCAGCGGTCCGCCGCCCCGCAACGCCGCGATCGGCGAGGTGGACGGAATCGTGCCGTTGTTGACCAGATCGTTGAGCTCGTAGTCGAACTCGGTCGTCACGTTCAGCACGTTCTGCTGGCCGGGGGTCGGGGCGCGGAAGCCGCTGCTGACCGCGGCGCGCACCGCGAACTCGTCGGTGAAGCCGTACCTTCCGGACAGCTTGCTGTTCATCGTGGTGCCGAAGCTGTCGTAGAAGTTCTCGATGCGGGCGGCGGCGCCCAGCGTCCACCTGTTGTCGACGGCGTGGACCTCGACGTCGCCGTAGACCGCGAAGTTGGCGCGGTCCCATGTGCCGGCGTTCTCGGGACGGGTGCCGTTGTAGCCGTTCGAGGCGGAGCTGAAGCCCTGCGCGCCGAACGGACCGATGGCCCACGACGCCGGGTCGCCGGCGCCGAGGTGGTACTGCTCGTTGCGCCACTCGACGCCGCCCGCGATGTTGATCATGTTGCTGGCGGCGTACGAAAGATCGGCGTTGAGGCTGGTGTCGGTCTGCTCCAGCAGGTTCGGCCGGAAGCTCGTGGGGCTCTCGGGCCCGAGCGAGGCGTTGACCGTGTCGAAGATGAAGGTGTCGACCTGGTTCTGGCCGATGTTGCCGCTGACGTCCCAGTTGAGTCCGGTAACGGTGGTGCCGCGCACGCCGGCGACCACCGAGAAGTCCCGCACGTCGCCGCCGAACTGCGGCGTGAAGCCGCCCGGCAGGCCATCGGCCGCGCCGAGGAACGGCTGGTGGAACGTGAAGCAGTTCGGATCGCTCTGGACCTGGCCGAACGCCACCGGGTCCGGCGTGCCGTTGCTGACGGCGACCGTCGGGCAGTTGGCCGAGCCCATGCCCTGCGCCGCCAGCACGTCGCCGACCAGCAGCGTCTCGCCGCCGTCGACCGAGTACACGTTGCCGCGGTTGTTCGGGTTCCGGAAGTAGAAGCCGCCGGTCACCTTCTTGCTGGCGTAGTTGGCGTGGCCGTAGAACTCGGCGGCCCGGTCGCCGCCGGTCCCGAAGTTGGCGAACAGCTTCAGGTCGTCGTCGACCAGCGGCGAGCCCCACACCCGCGACGTGTCGCGCACGAACATGTTGCCGCCGTCGATGACCGCCTGCGTGCCGCCGTCGTTCACCGCGCGGTTGGTCGGCTGCGTGCCGCCGTACTCGAGGCTGAGGTTCAAGAAGCCTTCCGAGCCGAGCGGCAGGCCGGCGTTGCCGGCGAACGTGAAGCCCGGGGCCATGCCGCCGATACCGTTGCACGAGCGGCCGACGGCGCCGCACGTCGCCGGGTCGCCGTCGTTCTCCGTGTAGTGCTGGCCCGTGCGGAACTCGATGCTGCCACCCGAGCGCGCGTTCTTCAGCTCGAAGTTGATGACGCCGGCGATGGCGTCCGAGCCGTACTGCGCCGCCGCGCCGTCGCGCAGCACCTCGACCTGCCGCAGGGCGATCGAGGGGATGGGCGACAGGTCCGGACCCTGCGAGCCGTCGGCGATGCCGTTGCCCAGCCAGGCGATGACCGCCGCCCGGTGCCGGCGCTTGCCGTTGACGAGGACCAGCGTGTGGTCCGGCGCCATGTTGCGCAGGTTGGCCGGCCGCACGACGGTGGCGGCGTCGCTGATGGGCTGGGTGTTGACGTTGAAGGACGGGACGACGGTCCGCAACTGGTTGGTGAGGTCCACGTCGCCCTGGCTGACGAAGTCCTGGGCGGTGATGACGTCGATCGGCACCGGCGACGCGGTGATCGAGCGCGGGTCGGCGCGCGTGCCGACCACGGCCACCGTTTCCTGGAACAGCACCTCCAGCTCGACGTCGAGCGTGACCGTGGCGTCGGCCTCGACCTCCACGTCGCGCGCGACCGTGCCGAAGCCGGGCAGCGTGAAGGTCACCTCGTACAACCCGGGGGCGAGCATGCCCAATACGAACCGGCCGGCGCCGTCGGTGAACGCGGTGCTGACGTCGTCGGTGGCCTGGTTGCGCGCCTCCACCGTCACGCCCGGCAGCACGAGGCCCGTGGCGTCGATGACGGTGCCGTCGATGACGGTGTCCTGGGCGCCGGCCGCGGCCGGCGCGAGAGCCAGCGCGGCCAGCATCGCCAACGCCGTCGCGAGAGCAGTTGAAAGACGGGCTCGATCCACAGCAATCGCCATCCTTTCCTCCCGAAGTGGGGTGAATCGCGGCCGAAATGGTGCAAATCGACAACAAAACACACGTACTCGCAAATGTAGCCTAACCCATGTTTACCAACGGTAGA
>JAAXGX010000014.1:0-3640 GCA_012271165.1 Vicinamibacteraceae bacterium
CGGTCGCCGTCGGCGATCAGGCGCATCGCGTCGCGCACGTTGACCACCGCGGGCAGCCCGAACTCGCGCGCCACGACGGCGCCGTGCGACAGGTAGCCGCCGGTCTCCGTCACCAGCGCCGAGGCGCGCAGGAACAGCGGCGTCCAGCCGGGGTCGGTGGAAGGCGCCACCAGCACGTCGTGCCGGCGCATCCGGCCGCCGTCGTGGGGGGTGCGCAGCACGCAGGCGGCGCCCTCGGCCGCGCCCGGGGCCGCCGCGACGCCCGTCCACGCGTCGCCGTCCGGCAGCGGCGGCGCGGGCGCGGCTTCGCGCGCCGCTGCGCCCGGCGTCGCCGTGGACGATTCCGTGATCACGCCGGGCAGCTCCTGCGCCTGCTGGGCGGCGAGACGCGCCCGGCGGTCGGCGACCAGCGCGCCGGCGCCGGTCCCGTCCCAGGCGCCGGTGAGCCGCGCCTCGACCTCGATCAGGCTCAGGTGGAAGACGTCGTCCGCCGCGGTGATGCGGCCGGCGGCCTGCAGCCGCCGTCCCACCTCCAGGCACATCTGCCGGATGAGGGCCACGGCCGCCGCGGACCCCGACTTGGCGTTCTCCCTGAGCGCGGCGCCCAGTCGGGCGCGCGCCAGCATCCGCCGCGCGATCGGCCGCAGCCAGGCGGGGACCGCGGCCAGCTCGGCTTCCGCCCGGCGCCGCACGTCGGCGGCGCGCGACCGCGCGTCGGGCGCGGACGGGTGGTCGAGGTGGAAACGCACCTGCTCGAGCACGTAGCGCGGATCGTCGGCCCAGCGGGGACTGGCGAGTTCCATCTCGAAGACCGCGCGGTGGCCGTAGCGGTCCAGGTAGTCCTCCAGCGCGACGCGGAACGGGGCGTCCGCCGGCAGCCTGCGCCAGGCGTACGGGTCGGGATCGCGCAGCGCGGCCAGCGCGGCGGGGTCGCCGGCGGCGCTGTCGGCGAGCTCCCTGACGCGGTACCCCTGCTCGGCGCTGGCCACGTTGCCCGACGCTGCCAGGAGGCGGCTGACGAGCGACCGTGCCGCGCCGCGCGAGACCAGTTTCAGGGCGCCCTCCAGCAGCCTCACCCAGCCCCCGTAGTAGGTTGCGGCGAGCTGCAGGACCGGCTGATACGCGACGCCCAGCGCCTGCAGGTCCCGGAAGCGCGCCAGCAGCGCGGCGTCGCTCAGGGTCGAGAGGTCGGCCGCGCGGCTCTCCCGGGCGCGTGCGACCAGCGCTTCGATCTGCGGGGGCGCCTCCCGGTGGAACCGCCGCAGCCGGCGGCCGAGCCGCAGTCGGCGCCGCAGGCGGGCGAGGCCGGCGCGGCCGCGGAGCGGGTGCCCGTCCGGCACCGGGAGCTCCGGCTGGAATCCGCCCAGGGTGTGGTTGGCCTCGGCCGGCGGAATGCCGAGCGAGTCGTACAGGCTCCACTGCAGGCTGTCGAGATCGAAGTAGGGACGCCCGCCGAAGCGGCGGAACACCTGCATGCCGCCCGGCAGCGGGTACTCCGCGACCTGCGCCGACGCGTAGACGATGGCCTGCCCGGTCGTGTCCAGCAGCGACCAGGTGGCCATGGTCAGCGGCCGCGGGAAGGAGTCGCGGATGTTGCCGTCCGACCAGGTCGGGGTCTCGCCGGGCACGCCGGGGAAGGTCCAGCGCGGCAGGCGGGTGACCGGCCGGGACTGGAGCATCCAGAAGGTCGTGCCGTCGTAGGCCCACTCCACGTCCTGCGGGGTGTCCCCGTCGCCGAGCGCCCAGTGGACCCGCACCACGGCAGCCGCCAGCGCCGCGATCTCCCGCTCGTCGAGAATGCCGCCTCCGCCCGCGTCGTCCAGCCGCGCGATCTCGGTGTCCAGACCTGGCCGGCGCACCGCATAGCGCTGCGGCGCGACAGCCCCCTGGACGACGGCGTCGCCCAGCCCCGCGGCCAGCTCGATTGTCACGACCTGCCGCTCGCCGGTCAGCGGGTTGCACGAGAAGGCGACGCCGGCCGCCATCGGGCCGTCCCGGTCGTCGCCGACCATCTCGCAGAGCACCACCGCGCACGGCGTGGCGTCGTCGGCAACACCCAGGCGCCGCCGATAGGCGACGGCGTGCGGGGTCCACAACGACGCGAAGCAGCGCGACACGGCGGCGCACACCGCGTCGAGCCCGGTCACGCCGAGGCGGCTCTCGTGGATGCCGGCGAACGCCGCGCGGGCGCCGTCCTCCGCCGCGGCGGAGGAGCGCACGGCGAGCGGCCGGCCGTCCAGGCCGGCCCGGTTCAGGAACCGGTCCAGCTCCGCGCGGGTGGCCGTTGGCAGGCCTGTCCGGACGACGAGGTCGCGGAGCGCGGCGAGCTGCGCCTGCACGTCGGCCCGGCCGACCTCGTCCGGCGTCACCGCGGCGAGCGGCGCCGCCAGCGCGGCGATGCCCGGCGTACGAAACAGATCGGCGTAGACCGAGGCGGCCACGACGCCGCCGGGCGGTACGTCGAAGCCGTAGCGGGCCAGACGGGCCAGGTTCCAGCCCTTTCCCCCGACCACCTCGGAGCCGGCCGCGAACGCCTGCTCCCAGGTCAGCAGCGGGTCGTGCCGGGGCCGCCCTCGCGGTACCCCGCGGTCGTCGAGCGGCTGCGAAACGGTTGTCCCGGACCTTCTGCCCACGTGACGCCCCGCGCGGAGCATAGCAGTCCGTGGCGAGTCGGGCGCGTCCCCGGGCTCCAGGGGTGGCCGCCGCGGCCCGCCGCAAGCGGACGCCGGGGGTTCGGGGCGCAGCCCGGTCTGATTGATGCTCCTATCCGTCGCGCCGCGCGGGGCCGGTGCGCGGGTGGTCGGTGTCGAAGTAGCGCCGGTAGGCCGCGATCCAGTCGGTGGCCATCTCGCGCTGCGCGGTCGAGATGTCGATGGTCCCGTCGCAGACCAGCCGCCGGAAGAGCAGCTCCAGCTCGTCCTTCACGTAGGCGTTCCACTGCGTGGCCCCGTAGGGTTGGGGCCACAGGTTGCGCGCGTCGGCCGTTCCGCCGAGCTCCGGCGTGATCAGGAAGTCGAGCTCGTACTCTTCCGCCCGCCGATAGTCGGCGCCGTAGTTCTCGAAGACCTGCCTGGCCACCGAGGCGGCCACCAGCGGGTTGGCCGGACCCCGCTCGCGCCCGCAGAGCTCGTCGACGGACACGGTGCGCACGGCGCCGGGCGTCAGATCCCGGCGGGGCAGCGCCGTTTCCGGCGCGGCGCCGCCGCCAGTCGCGCCGATGCGTGCTGCGCTGTCCTCCTGCGGTCCGACGCTGAGCAGCGCCGCGATGGCCGCGGCCGCCAGCCCGGCCGCGGCGAACGCTGCGCCCTGCCACAGGAGGCGGCGCCACGGGGCCGGGCCCGCTGCGCCGGGCGCGGGGTCCGTTTCCCGGGCGAGCCCCGCCCGCAGCCTGGCTCGCGATGCGTGCGCGTCCCGCTCGGCTGCGCGGGGGTCGCGGCACGCGCCGGTGAGCGCCGCCAGGGCCTCCTGCAGGGCCCGGCTGCGCTCGGCGCAGCGCCGGCACTCGCGCAGATGACGGTCGACACGCGACCGCCGCCGCGGTCGCAGCTCGTCCTCCGCCCGCAGGAGGAGGTCCTCGTCGGATGCGTGCCGTTGGTTCCAGCGCATCGTTACTTGGACGGGGCTTCGCCCCGAACCCCCG
>JAAXGX010000014.1:3685-22668 GCA_012271165.1 Vicinamibacteraceae bacterium
GCCCCGCGCCGCTCCCGCCGAGGTGCGCCTTGCGGAGTCTGCACCGTTTCTATGGGGCAGACTCCGAGCTCTCGTCCGCCCGCCGCACGCGCGTCACGGCCCGCGCCAGCGAGCCGGCGACCGTGCCCACGGAGACGCCGAGCACGCCGGCGATCTCCCGGTAGCGCAGGCCCTCGGCCCGGAGCTGGAGGCACTGCCGGTCGCGGTCGGGCAGCGCCCGGACCACCGCCCGCAGATGCGACTGGCGCTGGCCGGCCAGCAGCCGCTCTTCCGGATTCGAGGCGGGGTCGACGCGGTCCTCCACGACCTCGCCGGCGAAGACGATCCGCGCCGACCAGCTGCGCCGGGTGCGCCGCTTCAGCGCGAGGTTCCTGGCGACGCGGAACACCCAGCCCCGCAGGTTCGAACGGTTGCCGTTGCGGAGCAGGTGCCGGTGGAGCGCCAGGAAGGTCTCCTGCACCACGTCCTCGGTGTCGCTGACCCCGATCCCCAGCGAGCGCACGTAGCGTTGCACGCCCCCCCGGCACTCGTCGAACAACAGCAGGACCTCGCCGTGCACGAGGCGCGGGTCCTCCGGTTGGCGCGGCACCGGCAGGGCCAGGTCGAGCAGGGTGTCCTGGGGGAGCATCGCCATGCCGGGGCCAGTGTACACCCACCCCGGACACATCTCGACAATCAGCCTGAACGGATGCGGTACACACGGAATATCCCTTCCGAGGCGGTGCATCGAGAACGGAGGATGCTGATGCAGGAGAGCTCGGTGAGTGGAACGCGGCGGGTCGCGGCAGGCCTGTTGCTGCTGTTGCTCGGCTCGGTCGGTGCGCAGGCGCAGACCGCCACGCTCGAGGGGCAGGTCACCGACGCGCTGGGCGGTGCCGTTGTCGGCGCCAGCGTCACGGCGACCGCGGCCGGCCTGGAGGCGGCGCTCGCCGCCACGACCGACGCAACCGGCACGTACCGCCTCACGTCCCTGCCGGGCGGAACGTACGCGCTCACCGTCTCGAGGGCAGGCTTCCGCACGGAGCGTCGCGCCGGCCTGCGGCTGGCCGCGGGCGAGACCCTGCGGGCCGACGTGCAACTGGGGCTCGCGCCGTTCGCCCAGCAGGTCGACGTGGTCGGCGTGGGGCCCACCCCCGGCAGCCAGGTCGACCGGGACCGGGTGCCCGCCACGGTCTCGGTGGTCACCGCGGCGGAGCTCGAGGACCGGCACGCGCCGTCGCTGGCCGATGCGCTCAACGAGCAGTTCGGCTCGGTCACGCTGGAGGGCGCCACCGCCAACCTGTTTCAGCCGACCCTGCGGTTCCGGGGCTTCACCGCCTCGCCGCTGCTGGGTCTGCCGCAGGGCGTGGCCGTCTACCAGAACGGCGTCCGCATCAACGAGCCGTTCGGCGACACCGTCCAGTTCGATCTGATCCCGCAGTTCGCCGTCGATCAGGTGCAGCTCAGCGCGGGCGCGGAGCCGACCTACGGCTTGAACGCGCTGGGCGGCGCCATGATCGTGAACCTCAAGAACGGGTTCGACCATGCCGGCTTTCGCGGCGAGCTCTCCGGCGGATCGTTCGACCGCTATTCGGCGACGGCGGAGTGGGGCGCGAGCAACGGCCCGTGGGCCGTCTACCTCGGGGCCACGCGGTTCGACGAGAACGGCTGGCGCGTGGCGTCACCCTCGGAGGTGACCCAGGCGGTCGCCGACGTTGCGTACCGGGACGAGACGATCGACGCCGGCGTCAGCTTCACCTACGCCGACTCCCGGCTGAACGGCAACGCGGCCGCGCCGGTCGAGCTGCTCGACGTGGACCGCAGCGCGGTCTTCACCTACCCGGACGTCACGGAGAACCGTCTCGGCTTCGTCCAGGGGCGCTTCGACGCCACGGTCTCCCCGACCTGGTCCGTGCAGGTGACCGGGTACTACCGCGACCTGCACCGCGATACGCTCAACGGCGACGAGGCCGAGTTCGAGGAGTGCGACGACGACTTCCTGCCCTTCGGCGCCCCGGCGGGCACGCTCTGCTTCGGGGCGGACGATGACGACGACGATGACGAGGAAGAAGAGGAGAACGGGCACGACGGCGACGATGACGACGACGACAACGGCGGGATGGGGTTCGCCGCGATGGACGACGACGACGACGACGGCGCCGACGGTCACGGCGACGACGACAACGGCGACGATGACGACGACGACGACGAGGCGCGGCCGCTTGTCGACCCGAACACGGGCCAGTTCATCACCGAGGACGACGCCGAGGGCAACGCGGCGTTCAATCGCACCACGACGCGGTCGAAGGGCTACGGCGCCACGGTGCAGGCCGTGGCGGCGACCGAGGTCGGCGCGGGCGAGAACGTCCTCACCCTGGGCGTCTCCGCGGACCTGGCGGACGTCGGCTTCACGTCCACCAGCGAGGTCGGCTCGCTCACGCCCGACCGGACGGTGGCCGGCTCCGGACTGCTGGCCGGCATCTACGGCGAGACCCCGGACGATCTGTTCAACACCGGCCTCGACACGGCGAACAGCGCCATCGGGCTGTACTTCAGCGACACCCTCTCGTTCACCGACCGGACGCACCTCACCGTGTCGGGCCGCTTCAACCACGCGCGCATCGACATTGCCGACCGCCTCGGCACCTCGCTCGACGGCGAGCACACCTTCTCGCGCTTCAACGTCGGCGCCGGCCTGGTGCATCAGTTCAACGAGGCGGCGTCCATCTTCGGCCGCTACGCGGAATCGAACCGGGCGCCGACGGCAGCGGAGCTGAGCTGCGCGGACCCGGCCGAGCCCTGCCGGGTGCCCAACGCGTTCATCTCCGACCCGCCGCTCGAGCAGGCCGTGGCGCGCTCGGTCGAGGGCGGCCTCCGCGGCCGCGTCGGGGACGGGTCGGGCTGGCGGCTCAACTGGTCGGTCGCCGTCTACCACACCGCCATTGCCGACGACATCCTGTTCGTCGCCTCGCCGGAGCTGATCGGGACGGGGTACTTCCAGAACGCGGGGGACACGCGCCGCATCGGTCTCGACGCGGAGCTCAACGGCCAGGTCCGGCGGCTCGGCTGGTACGCCGGCTACGGGCTGGTCGAGGCGACGTTCCAGTCGCCCCTCGAGCTGCCCAGCGACGAGGAGGTCAACGACGCCGCCACCGAGGGCGGCTTCGTGCAGGTCGAGCCGGGCGACCACATGCCGGGCATTCCGCGCCACAGCTTCAAGGCCGGCCTGCGCTATGCCGTGCTGGACGCCTGGGACGTCATGCTGGAGACGGTCACGGCATCCAGCCGCGTCTTCGTCGGCGACGAGGGCAACGATCAGGCCCGCCTCGCCGGCTACGGCATCGTGAACCTGCGGTCGGTGTACCGCGCAGGGGAGCACGTCGAGATCTTCGGGCGGGTCGACAACCTGTTCGACCGGCGCTACGCGACGTTCGGCGCCCTGGCGGAGCTGGAGGTGTTCCTGTCGGAGGTGCCGAACGCCAGCGATCCGCGCTTCGTCTCGCCGGGCACGCCGCGGAGCGCCTTCGCCGGCTTGCGCCTGCGGTTCTGAGAAGGGGCGGCTCGAGCGGCGCGGGCCTCCGCGACGCGGCCCGCGCCCTCGGCGACAACCGGGTCCGAGCCGCCGGCCGGCGAGCGCATGGGTCAGGGCCGCTTGCCGTCGAACACAGCTACACACATACTGTGGTCATGAGGCGCGTCATCCTCAGCGTCGACGAGACCGTGCTTCGTGCGGTCCGACTGTACGCCGCCGAACGCAGCTCGACCGTGAACGCACTGGTCCGCGAGTTTCTGACCGGCCTCGCGAATCGCGAGGATCGGACCCGCAAGGCACGGCAGCGAATCATGGAGCTGAGCGGGCGGTCCGGGGCGAACATCGGCTCCCGGTCCTGGACTCGCGAGGAGCTTCATGGAGGAGCTTCATGAACGTTGATGCCTTTCTGGACACCAACGTCCTGGTCCATGCGGTTGCCGCCTCGCGGGGCCGCTCCAGGTTCGCAACCGGGCGGATGGTGCGACACGTCGGGAGGAAGCGGTTGATGCACAGGCGACTGACAGCGTGCGCGGCGGCCCTCGTCGCGTTCGGCGTCGCGAGCGCGGCGGCGCAGACGAACTGGCCGCAGTTCCGCGGCGAGGCGGCGGGGGTGGCGGCCGACGATGCCCGGCTGCCCGACACGTGGGGGCCGGACGAGAACCTGGTCTGGGAGATTGACATCCCCGGTCAGTCGTGGAGCTCGCCCATCGTGTGGGGCGACCACGTCTTCGTGGTCACCGCGGCGGCCGAGGGCGGGGGAGATGCGCCGCTGGGTCCCGTGGAGACCTATCGGGCGCGGTCGCTGGGCGGCGCGATGAGCGCCGCGGACACGATGACCTCGGACGTGCCGCTGCGGTGGATGCTCTACGCCATCGATTTCGAGACCGGCGAGGTCCGCTGGACGCGGACCCTGGAGACCGCGGTGCCGGAGCAGCCGTCGCACCAGAAGACGCGCTACGCGGCGGAGACGCCGGTCACGGACGGGGAGCGCGTGTACGTCTACCTCGGCGACATCGGGCTCTTCGCGCTCGACTTCGACGGCGCCGTGCTCTGGTCCGTGCCGCTGGAGTGGCTGCCGCGACGTGACTGGGGCTCGGCGACCTCGCCGGTGGTCCACGGCGGCCGCGTGTACATCGTCAACGACAACGAGGCGCAGTCGTTCTTGAGCGCCTACGACGCGGCGACCGGGGCCGAGCTGTGGCGCACGGACCGCGACGAGGGGAGCAACTGGGCCACGCCGTTCGTGTGGGAGAACGACGTGCGCACGGAGCTCGTCACCTCCGGCCGGGGCGGCGTCAAGTCCTACGACCTCGACGGCAGCCTGCTGTGGGAGCTGCACGGCATGTCGACGCTCGTCATCCCCACGCCGTTCTCCCGGCACGGCCTGCTCTACATCAACTCCGGCTACGTGGCCGACTCGTCGCGCCCCGTCTACGCCATCCGCGCCGGCGCGAGCGGCGACATCACGCTGGGCGCGGGGAGCACCAGCAACGACTACGTCGTCTGGTCGCACCCGCAGCTCGGCTCCTACAACCCGTCTTCGCTCGTGTACGGCGACTACCACTACACGCTGCTCGATCGCGGCATCCTGCTCTGCCGCGACGCCCGGACGGGCCGCGAGGTCTACCCGCGGGCGCGCATCACCGCCGGCACCCTCTTCACGGCCTCGCCCTGGGCCTACAACGGGAAGATCTTCGCCCTGAGCGAGGACGGCGACACGTTCGTCATCCGGGCCGGGCCGGAGTTCGCGGTGCTGGGGCGCAACTCGCTGAACGAGATGTCGATGGCCACCCCCGCCATCGCGGACGGCAGCCTGATCCTGCGGACCGCGTCGAAGCTCTACCGCATCGGAGCGGTGGACGGGGAGTGACGGCCCCCGCCGGCGGAGTACGATGAGCGGGTGTCCGAAGTCGGGCTGCTCGGCGAGCTGCTGCTGCTCGTCGGGCTCTCCATTCCGATCGTCGCGCTCGCGCACCGCGTCGGCGCCCCGCCGCTCATCGGGCTGATCGCGGCCGGTCTGATCGTCGGCCCGCACGGCTTCGGGCTGATCGACGGCGCCGAGGAGGTCGAGGCGCTCTCGGAGCTGGGCGTCGCGCTGCTGCTGTTCGCCATCGGCCTGGAGCTGTCGCTCTCCCACGTCC
Organism: Vicinamibacteraceae bacterium; assembly: GCA_012271165.1. Taxonomy (GTDB): domain Bacteria; phylum Acidobacteriota; class Vicinamibacteria; order Vicinamibacterales; family UBA8438; genus JAAXGX01. Next base: position 9,338 of record JAAXGX010000014.1, read on the forward strand.
GGCGCTGGGCGCGCGGCGTCTTTCTCGGGGGCGGCCTGCAGGTCGGCGCCACGCTGGGCGTGGTGGCCGCCGCGGCGCTCGCCCTGGGCCTGCCGTTCGGCCAGGCGGTCTTCTACGGGGCGCTCGTCGCCATGTCGTCGACCGCCATCGTCACGCGGGCGTACGCCGACCGCGGCGACCTCGATACGCGCCACGGACGCTCGGTCATCTCGATCCTGCTGTTCCAGGACCTCTGCATCCTGCCGCTGATGCTGCTGCTGCCCCTGCTGGCCCGCATCGACGGGCCGCAGCTTGCCGCCGCCGCCGCCGAGCTCGCGCGCGGCCTGGCCATCATGGTCGCGCTCGTGGCCGGAGGGCAGTTCGTCGTGCGCTGGACGCTCGACCGCGTCGTGCTGTTCCGCGACCGCGATCTGTTCACGCTGTGCGTCGGCTTCTTCGGCCTGGCTGCAGCGCTGATCACGTCGGCCGCCGGCTTTTCCATCGCGATCGGCGCCTTCATCGCCGGGCTGATCATCTCCGAGTCGGAATACGGGCTGCAGGCGCTGTCGGACGTGCTGCCGTTCCGCGCGCTCTTCAGCGGCATCTTCTTCATGTCGGTCGGCATGCTCCTCGACATCCCGGCCGTGCTCGCGCAGCTCGGGCCGCTGCTCGCGCTGACCGCGGGGCTCATGCTCCTCAAGGCGCTGCTCGTGCTGGGCACCGTGCTGGCGCTGGGCGGCCTGTGGACGACGGCCGTGGTCAGCGGGCTCAGCCTGGCGCAGGTCGGCGAGTTCTCGTTCCTGCTCGCGGCGGCGGGGCTGCCGCTCGGCCTGTTCCGGGAAGGCGACTACCAGTTCTTCCTGAGCGCGGCCGTGCTCTCCATGGTGGCCACGCCGACGATGATCCAGCTCGCGCGCCCGTTCGCCCAGCGCGTTGCCGCGCGGCCCGGGCTGGCCCGCCGCCGGAGCGCGGCGCCGGAGGCGGGCAACCTGGTCGAGCGCGCGGGGCACACGATCGTGGTGGGCTACGGCCTGGCGGGCCGCTACCTCGCACGCGTGCTCCAGGCCGCCGGCATCGCCTGCGTCGTCGTCGAGCAGAACCCCGAGCTGGTGGCCCGGGCGCGCGAGGACGGCATCGCCGTGGTGTTCGGCGACGGCACGCAGCACGCGGTGCTCGAGCATGTCCGGCTGCGGAAGGCGCGGGTCATCGTCTTCGCCATCTCCTCCGCCACGGACGAACGGCGCGGCGTCGCGCTGGCGCGGGAGATCAACCCCGCCGTCCGCATCGTGGTGCGCACCCGCTACATCCTGGCCATCGACGAGCTCCGGAAGCTGGGGGCGAACGACGTCGTGGTGGAGGAGTTCGAGGCCTCGCTGGAGCTGTTCGCGCTGGCGCTCGGCAGCTACGAGATTCCAATCAACCGGATCTGGCGCGAGGTCGAGTCGGTGCGCAACGAGCACTACGCGCTGCTGCGCGGCAAGGGCGGGCCCGATCTGCGGCTCGATACGCTGCAGCACCTCGGCATCCACGACGCGCTGGAGCTGGTAGAGGTGGAGGAGGGCGCCCTGGCGATCGGCGGCAGCGCCACGACGCTGGAGCTGCGGCGCCGCACGGGCGCGGTGCAGGTGGCCGTGGTCCGCGACGGCCAGCCGATCTACCGCCGCTCGCCGGACTTCCGCTACCGGGCGGGGGACACCGTGGTGCTGGTCGGCGATCCGGACTGCCTGGGCCACGCGTTGCCCCTGTTCCGCGCCGATCCCATCTCCTCCTCGACGGACGCCTGAAGGGATGGCAAGATCAACGGGTCTGATTGAAGCCAAGGAGAGGTGACAGTGACTAGATATTCTTGTTGCGTAGCTGTCGGCGTGTTGCTGCTGGTCGGCCTGGCCGTTCCGCACCCGGTCGCCGCGCAGTCCGAGAGCGGCGCGGAGGCGTTCGTGCGCGTGGCCACCGGGTACCGCCTGATCCCGAACATCACCTACCATCGGGCCGGCGGGCACGACCTGCGGCTGGACGTGTATCAGTCGCGCGCGGCCGAGGGGCCGAACGCCACGCTCGTCTACATCCACGGCGGCGGCTGGACCAATGGCAGCAAGGAGGGCTCCGCGCTGACGGTCCTGCCCTATCTGGAGATGGGCTGGAACGTGGTGAACGTCGCGTACCGCCTGGCCGACGCGGGGCACGCGCCGGCGGCCGTCGAGGACTGCCGCTGCGCGCTGCGGTGGGTCTACCGCAACGCCGAGCAGTACAACTTCGACGTCGACCGCATCGTGGTGACCGGCAACTCGGCCGGCGGGCACCTGTCGCTCACCACCGGCATGCTGCCGGCCTCGGCGGGCCTCGACCGCCAGTGCCCGGGCGACCGGCGGCGGATGTGGACCACGGGCTCGACGTCGACGGCCGAGCTGAAGGTAGCGGCCATCATCAACTGGTACGGCATCACCGACGTCTTCGATCTGGCCCACCGGCCGCCCGGGACCTCCGGTGCGTTCACCGAGGCGTGGCTCGGCAGCCGCAGCGACCGCGACGACGTCGCCAAGCGCGTGTCGCCGATGAACTACGTGCGCGGGGACCTGCCGCCCATCCTCACGATCCACGGCGACGCCGACGCGATCGTGCCCTACGACCACGGGACGCGCCTGCACGAGGCCCTCGACGAAGCGGGCGTGCCCAACGAGCTGGTGACCATCGAGGGCGGCGGCCACGGCGGGTTCTCGGCGGAGGAGAACCAGCACATCTACGCCGCCATCCGCGCGTTCCTCGGCAAGCACGGCCTGCCGACCGCGCCGTCCGACTGAGCCGAAGGCAACGTCGGCCGCAACTCCGGAGAGGCGCCCTGACGCGCACGCGGGACTGTTGCGCCTCGGGCGGCCGGAGGAGCGGGCGCGGAGGATATCCATGGAACGCTTCGACGACAGGGCGGCGCTCGTCACGGGCGGCGGCACCGGCATCGGCCGGGCCGTGGCGGCGGGCATCGCCGACGAGGGCGGGTCGGTCGTGGTCGTCGGCCGGCGGCTCGAGCCGCTCAGGGAGCTCGCGGAGACGCGGCCGGACCGCATCCGCTTCACGCAGGCCGACGTCGCGCAGAGCGGCGACGTGCAGCGTGCGGTCGCGTTTACCGTCGAGCAGCTCGGCGGCCTGGACATCCTCGTCAACAACGCCGGGCTAAGCCACATGGGACCGCTGTCGGATCTGTCCGACGAGGCCATGCGGGCCATGCTCGACATCAACGTCATGGGGCCGCTGGTGGCCATGCGGGAGGCCATCCCGCACCTCGTCGCCCGGCGCGGGTGCATCGTCAACGTCACGTCGGTCACCGCGCGCGGGGCGGCGCCCGGCATGGCTGCCTACGGGGGCACGAAGGCGGCGCTCGAGCAGATCACCCGCGCGCTGGCCGTCGAGCTCGGGCCGGCCGGCGTGCGCGTCAACGTCGTGGCGCCCGGCTTGACCATCACGGACATGGCGCACGAGTTCATGGACGAGGCCGCGATCGAGCAGACGGCCCAGCGCACGCCGCTACGGCGGGCGGGCACGCCCGAGGACGTGGCGGAGGCCGTGCTCTTCCTCGCCAGCGGCAACGCGACGTGGATTACCGGGCAGGTCGTGCAGAGCAGCGGCGGCCTGGCGTTGTGATAGATTGGCGGGCACTTTTCCGCGTTTGGAGGACCGATGAGCAAGCTGTTCCCCCTTGTCCTGGCCGTCGCGCTCCTGACCGCCGCGGTCGCCGCGCCGGCGTCCGCCCAGAACGCGCAGGGCGCAACGGCGCTGCGCGGCGTGCCCGGCCTGCCGCCGCCCGCCGGGCCGGTGGTGCTGCACACGGCCGAGCAGCCCCGCATTCGCGTCGTGCCGGTCGCCTCGGGGTTCTCCCATCCGTGGAGCTTCGCGTTCCGGCGCAACGGGGACATCCTGGTGACCGAGCGGAACGTGGGACGGCTGCGCGTGGTCCGCGACGGTCAGTTGCTCGAGCGCCCCGTGCCGGGCGTGCCCGAGGTGTACAAGGGCGTGCGGCTCTCCGGGCTGATGGACATCGCGCTGCACCCGGACGACGACAGCCTGGTCTATCTCACCTACTCCAAGGAGCGGGAGCGTGACGGCCGGGCCGGCGCGACCGTGGCGCTGGCCCGCGGACGCCTGGACGCCGGCGCGCTGACCGAGGTCCGCGACATCTTCGTGGCCGACGGCTGGGGCGGCGGCATCGCCGCGTCGCGGCTCGTGTTCGGGCCGGACGGCAAGCTCTACATGACGGTGGGCGGGGCGTTCCAGTTCGCCCAGACCGGGCAGTACGCCCAGGAGCCGGACACGCACTTCGGCAAGGTGCTGCGGCTGAACGACGACGGCACGGCGCCCGACGACAACCCGTTCGTCGGCCGGGAGGGCTACCTGCCGGAGATCTACTCGCTGGGGCATCGCAACCAGATCGGCCTGGTCTTCAACCCCGCCAACGGCGAGCTGTGGGCGACCGAGAACGGCCCGCAGGGGGGCGACGAGGCCAACATCATCACGGCGGGCGCCAACTACGGGTGGCCGGTCGCCTCGTACAGCCGCCAGTACTCGGGGCTCCCGGTGACCGACACGCCCTGGCTGGAGGAGTTCGTCGGGCCGGAGATCATCTGGTGGCCGTCCGTCGCGCCGTCCGGGCTGACCTTCTATACCGGCGAGCACTTCCCGGCTTGGCAGGGCAACCTGTTCGTCGGCTCGATGACGGTCGGCCGCATGCAGCACACCGGCCACCTCGAGCGCATCGTCTTCAACCGGCGCGGGCAGGAGCTGCGGCGCGAGTGGCTGCTGGCCGAGCTCAAGCAGCGGATCCGCGACGTCAGGCAGGGGCCTGACGGCTACCTGTACGTCCTGACCGAGGAGGAGGACGGCGTGCTGCTGCGGATCGAGCCGGCGCGGGCCATCACCGGGGCGCCGGGCAGCATCATCCCCGCGCGCCGGCTGGCGGAGCCGCGCGTGCCGCCGCTGCCCGAATCGGAGTGGACCGACGAGCACCGCGCGCTCGTGGCGCGCTACGCGCCGGACGGCAACGCCGGCAACGCGCTGCGCACGCTGCTGCGCGTGCCGGCCCTGGCCGACCGCGTGTTCCCGGTGCTGAACTACGTCTCGAACGATTCCACGCTGTCGCCGCGCCACCGGACCATGCTGATCCTGCGCACCGCGTGGCTCACGCAGAACGGCAACCTGTGGGCCTCGCACGCGACCCGGGCAGCCGCGGCCGGCCTGACGCCCGACGAGGTGCTGCGCGTCGCGCAGGGGCCCATCTCGCCGAACTCGGTCGGGTGGAGCCCCTTCGAGGAGGCGCTCATCGGGCTGGCGGACCAGCTCTTCCGCAACTCGTCGGTGACCGACGCCACCTGGGAGCTGCTCGCGGCGGAGTACGACCAGGACAACCTGATGGACGCGGTCGTCACGGTCAACGAGATCACAGCGCAGTCCATCCTGTTCAACTCGCTCGGCGTCCAGCCGGACGACGACGCCACGTCGCTCATCCCGACCAACGACGTCGGCTACACCGTGGTCGTGCCCGATCCCGACCCGCCCCTCGCCGCGCCCCGCGTCGACCCGGTGGAGGGCGACGGACTGCGCGTGACACGCACCCTGGCGCGCCACCCCGACATCGCGGCGCGCTGGAACGAGAACCCGCGCTACATCCTCGATCCCGAGAAGTCGCGGCTCACGCCCTACGACCGCGAGCTCCTCATCCTGCGGATGGGCTGGAACTGCCAGGCCGTCTACGAGTGGGCGAAGCACGTGGGCAGCGTCGGGCGCGCGCGCGACCACGGCCTCGAGCCGCTGTGGATCGCCCAAGGCGGGGACGCCTCGGGCTGGGGCGCGAACGAGCTCGCCCTCATCGACGCCGCGAACGAGATGTTCCGCGACTCGATCATCTCGAACGAGACCTGGGACGATCTGGCCACGCGCTACGACACGCACCAGATGATCAGCATCGCCGCGACGGCGTCGCGCTACCGCAAGGTGTCGATGACGCTCAACGCCCTCGGCGTGCAGCCGCTGCCGGACGACGAGCGGTTTCCGGTGCTGGAGGGGTACTAGACCGCGCGGCCCGGCGTGCCGCGAGCGCGGAGCACGCCGGGCGCGGCCTGCCTACCAGGGATCCAGACCGAGCAGACGGGCGGGGTTCTGCCGGGCCATGATGTCGATCTCCGCCTCGGTGATGCCGGCTTCGAGCATGGCGCGAATGTAGTCGCGCAGGCCGTCGGGGTGCACCGGGTTGCCTTCCTGCCCGAGGTCCGACGACATGAAGAAGGCTTCCGCGCCGAGGTCGCGGATGGCCGCGACGTAGTCCTCGATGGTGAGGCCGCCGGAGTAGACGGCCAGCCAGTCGATCTCCATGATCGCGCCTTCGTCGGCCATCTGCCGCATCTGCTCGCGGGTGGCGTCCTGACCGAAGACGTGCGTCACGAGAATCCGGGGCACGCCGAGGCGCCTGGCTTCCGGGAGCAGGCGCAGCACCTCCCCCGGCGACGAGTGTCCCATCGCCAGCGTGAGGTCGTGCTCGGCGAGGAGCTCGAAGACCTCCAGCACGGCCGGCACAGGCTCGCCGTCCTCCAGGACCGAGACGAACGGCGCGTCGCCGCCCCCCCGCGTGACGGCGTGCTCGGCGTCGAAGGTCGGCAGCCAGACGACCTTCCCGCGACCGCCCGAGAAGGTGGCCATCTGCCGGACCGCTTCCGGGTTGATGCCGCCCACCGAGCGGTTGAGGACGAGTCCGCCGAAGATCTCCAGGCCGTCGACCTGGCCCATCGCCAGCGCCGCCCGGTCGGCGGTCATCGTGAAGTGGTTCTTCAGCAGGACGGCGCGCAGGCCGGCCTCCGCGGCCAGGCGCGAGGCCTCGATGTCGTCCACCGACCGCGGGCGCGAGTCGGGTCCGGTGTGGAAGTGCAGGTCCACGACGCCCTCGAGCGAGACCTCCGCCTCCTGCGCCTCCGCCGGGACGGCCGTCCCGGCGCCCGACATCCCCGACACGATCATCAGCAGCGCCGCCGTGCGAATCACTCGACCCATGGAACACCCCCGTCGGCGGTCGGCTACTTCGCCGCCGCCTGCTCCTCGGCGCGCTGGGCGCGGAGCATGTTCGCCATGTAGTAGTTGCCCTCGTGGCAGGCGTACTCGTACACCTCGCCCGCGTTCCGGACCATGGGCACCACGAAGGTCCACGGCCGGGTCCACGTGGTCGGATCGTCGAGGGTCGCCTCGTAGACGAGCGTGTCCGCGTCGGCGCGCGTGAAGCGCTCGGTCAGGCGCAGGTGCCGGGTGGCGCCGCGGAACGACTCGTCGCGGCGGTTGACGGTCTCGACGACGAGCGTGTCGCCGTCCCAGTGGCCGCGCGAGCTGCCGATCCACTGCCGCAGGTCCGTCGCGAGCTGCGGCCGGCCGTCCAGCGGGACGATGCGCGCGTCGTGGACCATCTCGTTGAGGATCACGACGTGGTCCTCGGTCTGGAAGAGCTGCATGTTGTTGTTGTAGGCGCTCGGCGTCATCGGCGGTCCCTGGTTGAACCCCGTGATGCAGCGCACCGGCGGGTTGAGATCGTCGATCCAGCCGCCCGGCGCCACCTCGTCGCGGCCGACGCCCGCGCGGGCCGCCTCGCGGGCCGCGCGCCGCCGCTCGGCGGCCGCCGTCAGGGCGGGCATCCGCCCGTCCGGCGGATCCACGATCAGCGACGTGCGCTCGGTCGTGACCGACGACCCCCAGTCGAACCAGAAGTCGTTGTACGGCACCACGCGGCCCGTCGCGGCCTGCGCCTCGATGTCGGCCTGGTCGCGGCTCTGCTCGCGGATGACCTCCTCGGAGAAGCTGGCCGCCTCCTCGGCGGTGAACACCTCCTGGTCCGCCAGCTCGGCGGGGCGCTCCATGGGCGTGAGGCTGCGGAAGTCCCACACGCCCTGCAGGTCGGGCGCGCCCCACGCCGTGCGCGGCGTCTCGGCCGTCTGCGCTCCCGCGGCGACCGGGACGAGCAGGACCCCCGCCGCCGCGACTGCTGCCGCCATCGCGAAGGATCGGCAACGCATTGCAAACCTCCCTGTCTGAATCCGGGCGAATCCGATAGGTGCGGGGACGCCGCGCCGCCCGGGGGCGGCGCGGCGGTCAGGTGCGGGACAGCCGGGGCGTCGCTCCTACTTCGCGGCCGCGGCCTCCTCGGCGCGTGCGTTGCGGAGCATGTTCGCCATGTAGTAGTTGCCCTCGTGGCAGGCGTACTCGTACACCTCGCCCGCGTTCCGGACCATCGGCACCGTGAAGGTCCACGGCTGGGTCCACGTGGTCGGATCGTCGAGGGTCACCTCGTAGACGAGCGTGTTCTCGTCCGCGCGGGTGAAGCGCTCGGTCAGATGCAGGTGCCGGGTGGAGTCCCGGAAGGACTCGTCGCGGCGGTTGATGGTCTCGACGACGAGCGTGTCGCCGTCCCAGTGGCCGCGCGAGCTGCCGATCCACTGCCGCAGGTCCGCGGGGAGGTGCGGCCGGCCGTCCAGCGGGACGACCCGCGCGTCGTGGACCATCTCGTTGAGGATCACGACGTGGTCCTCGGTCTGGAAGAGCTGCATGTTGTTGTTGTAGGCGCTCGGCGTCATCGGCGGTCCCTGGTTGAACCCCGTGATGCAGCGCACAGACGGGCTGAGCTCGTCGATCCAGCCGCCCGGCGCCACCTCGTCGCGGCCGACGCCCGCGCGGGCCGCCTCGCGGGCCGCGACCCGCCGCTCGGCGGCCGCCGTCAGCGCGGGGATCCGCCCGTCACGCGGCTCCACGATCAGCGACGTGCGGTCGGTCGTGACCGACGACCCCCAGTCGAACCAGAAGTCGTTGTACGCCACCACCCGGCCCGCCGCGGCCGCGGCTTCGGCGTCCTCCTGGTCGCGGCTCCGTTCCAGGAGGATCTCCTCCGAGAAGCTCGCCGCCTGCTCGCTCGTGAACACCTCCTGGTCCGCCAGCTCGGCGGGACGCTCCATCGGCGTGAGGCTGCGGAAGTCCCACACGCCCTGCAGGTCGGGCGCGCCCCATGCCGTGCGCGGGGTCTCGGCCGTCTGCGCGCCCGCGGCCGCCGGAACGAGCAGGGCCCCCGCCGCCGCAACTGCCACCACCATTGCGAAGGATCGGCAACGCATTGCAAACCTCCCTTGCTTCGACGCGGGTCAGGCGAACATGCCGAAGGTGTCGAACTTGCCGCCCAGGATCTTCTCGGACTGCTCGTATCCGAGGAACTCCTCGATCAGCGTGGCGTACACGTTCCGGAAGTCCGTCGTGTACTGCAGGTTGTCGCCGTGCACCAGGTCGGTCAGGCTGACGGGCGTGCCGTACTGCCCGCCCTTGACGCCGCCGCCGAGCACGAAGGCGACGTTGGCCGTGCCGTGGTCGGTGCCCAGGCTGGTGTTCTCCGGCACGCGCCGGCCGAACTCGCTGTGCACGAAGATGGCCACCTCGTCCTGCTTGCCGATCCGCTTCATCTCCTCGAAGAAGCCCCAGACCGCGTCCGAGCAGTACTGCACCTGGCGGTTGTGCGGGCTCTCCTGGTTGACGTGGGTGTCGAACAGGCTGTTCTGCAGCCGCACGTAGTAGAGGCGCGCCGGGAAGTCGTTCTCGATCAGCGCGACGACCTTGTCGAGGTCCATCAGGCGCACGTTGTTCGCCCGCGTGCCGCCGTAGTTGTTCCAGGCCTGGGTCACCAGCGCCGACGCGTCGCGCGCGCTGCGGTTCACGTCGAGCAGGAAGCGGTGCACGTCGCTGCGGGCGGTCTGCCCCTTGTCGAGGTTCTCGATGTAGGGCCGCTGCGGGTAGAACACCGAGCGCGTGAACGCGGCCGGGTCGTCGAAGACCACCGGGACGTGCTCGCGCGCCCGCACCGCCAGCGACTGCGTCGAGGAGACGTTGACGAGATAGTTCGGCGTCCCGCGCGGGTCGAGCGCGTCGGCCGTGCGCCCGTACCAGCCGTACTCCTCGCCGCTGTTGGGGGCGCCGGTGTGCCAGTACGAGGCCGAGGTGAAGTGGGAGAACGACGGCTGGTCGTAGCCGCAGCCGTGGATGACGGCCGCCTTGCCCTCGTCCCACATGCGATGCATGCCGAGCATCGACTTCTGGAAGCCGAAGTGCTCGTCCACCTTGATGATGTCCTGCTCGCGGACGCCGATGGTCGGGCGCCGGCGGTACAGCTCGTCGTTGCTGTACGGCACGAAGGTGCTCAGGCCGTCGTAGCCGCCGAACCACTCGAACACGACGAGGATCTTGCCGGGCGTGGCGGCCACGGCCTTCGACGTCGCGCCGAACAGCGGCGGGAGCGGGCTGACGCCGCTGCCGAGCAGGCCGAGGGCGATGCCCTGGGCGCCGATCTTGAGTGCCTGACGCCGCGACACGCCGGATTCGTCGAACAACTTCCTGCTTCTGATCGTCATCGTTCTGTCACCTTTCCGGGCTGCTCGCCGACCGCTCAGTTGATCTGATACTCCGGGGTGCTCATGATGAGATGGCTCACCATGCGCAGCGGATCTTCCATGTAGGATCGGGCGCGCTCGAGGTCCGACGTGCCCAGCTCTTCGTCCAGGAGGTCCACCAGCGAATCGCGGATGTCCGGGGACACCGGCACCCGCAGGAACCGCGCCAGCAGATAGTCCACCGCCTCGGCGGTGGACGCCGACCCCGAGTCGAGGATCATCTGCGTGAGGTCGATCTGGGCGGCGCCCCGCGGCGTCGGAATCAGCTTCCGCATGGCCCGGTCGTACCCGACGTAGGTGGAGATGCGCGTGTTGAACATCTCGTCCCGCTCCCGGGCGACGATGTCGAACATCGACATCATGCCCGGGTCGTCGAGCGCGGTGGCCGACAAGTAGTCGTAGCCGCGGCGCAGGCGGTCGCCGACCTCGCGCGCGGTGGAGTACAGGTTGTTCGGGTCGCGGAAGTCGGAGATGTTCGGGAACAGGAAGTCGAAGGCGACGTTGCCCCGCTCCTGAATCAGCGCGGGCGTGATCCACGAGCGGCCCTGCGCCCAGCCCGCCACCGACGGCGGGTTCAGCAGGTGCTGCCCCAGCGCAATCGTCGTCTGGTTGAAGTCCGGAACCCCCGGCACGTCCTCCGCGCCCAGGTGCTTGAGCAGCGTGATCACGTGCTCGACCGGACCCTTGATGTGCGCCCCGTAGCTCGCCGCGCTGTAGAAGTCCCGCGAGCCGAAGATCGCCGCCAGCAGCGGACGCAGCTCGTAGTTGTTGTCCCGGAGAATCGTCCCCAGCTGCGCCTGCAGCGCGGGCGAGACCTCCTCGCGCACGAAGAAGCGGTAGACCTTCGCCGCGATGTACTCCGCCGTCACGTCCTGCTCGAGAATGATCTCGAGCACGTCCACGCCGTCGAAGTTGCCCGTGCGTCCCAGAAACGTCTTCTCCTCCTCGTCGTGCAGCGCCGGGTGCACCACGAAGTCGAGGTTCTCGAAATTCCACCCGGTGAAGGCCCGCGCCGCCTCGCGCACGTCCATCTCCGAGTAGTTGCCCACGCCCATCGTGAACAGCTCCATCACCTCGCGCGCGAAGTTCTCGTTGGCCGCGCCCTTCACGTTCACCCCGGCGTCGAGGTAGTAGAGCATCGCCGGGTCCTGCGCCACCGCGATGGCCAGGTCGCCGAAGTTGCCCGTCGCGTGCCGCTCGAAGGTCTCGATCTGCAGCAGCATCTTGCGGTAATCGCGGACCTTGTTCTCGGCCGTCGCGAAGTGCCCGTGCCAGAACAGGGCCATCTTCTCTTCCAGCGGGCGGTGCGTGTCGAGCATGCGCTCGGCCCACCAGTAGCCGACCCGGCGGGTCTCGAGGCGCGTGGCGCGCAGCCAGTAGAAGAAGCGGTCCGAGACGGGCTGCATGTGGCGGTTGACGGACTCGGGCTTGACCCGCACGCCCATTCCCGCGCCGCGCCGCGCCGCCATCTCGGTGGCCGCCGGGCGGCTGGGCGGGAAGTGCGTCAGCGTCTCGTCCCAGAGGCCCGAGTGCTCGAACGGCTGCAGGTGGTCGTTGGGGATGTCGTCGTAGTAGACGAGCGAGCGGACCGCTTCCTCGGGCGTCATCGCCGCCAGCTTCGCGACATCCTCCGGCGTGCCGCCGAAGCCGGCCCGTTCCAGCAGGTGCTCGGCGCGGTCGTAGTTCCAGTCGGCGGCCGTGATCGGCGTCAGGTCTTCGGCCCACGCCGGCGGTCCGGGAGACCACTCGGGCTCGTTCGCCGACAGGGACGGCGCGGTGAACGCAAGCGCCAGGGCGACGCTCGCGACAGCCGCAACATGATGGCTTCGGGTCATCTCTGCGTTTCCTTCCTCTGACCGCCGGGACGCGAACCTCTGTTATACACCGCCCGCGGCGCGGACCGCGACGTTTATCACCGTGGGCTGATAATGCACGGTGATCCTAGCACGGCTGCCCGTCGATCCGCGTCCCGCCCGGCCGCGCAAGATGATAGACTGGCCGCCGAACTGCCAGGAGTACCCTCATGAAACAAGGATCGTTGATCACGCTCTCGCTCGCCGCCCTGCTCACGCTGCTGGGCGCCGTCCCGTCCAGCGCGCAGGACGTGCCCCGGACGCCCTGGGGCGCGCCGTCCCTGGAAGGCGCCTGGACCAACGCCACCATGACGCCGCTGCAGCGTCCCGCGGACCTCGCCGACCGCGAGTTCCTGACGCTCGAGGAGCTGGCCACCCGGCAGGGCGTGGTCGCGGAGCGCTCGAGCCTGGACAACCGCCCGCGGACCGAAACGGGCGCCTACAACGAGTTCTGGATGGAGCGGGGCAACCTCAACCGCCGCACGTCGCTGGTCATCGATCCGCCCAACGGCCGCCTGCCCGCGCTGACCGGACCGGAGCAGGACCGGCAGAGCCGGCGGACCGATTCCTACATCGCGACCCGCTTCGACTCCTGGCTGGACTTCAACAAGCTCGACCGCTGCATCACGCGCGGGCTGCCCGGCGCCATGATGCCCGGCTTCTACAACCACAATTACCAGATCGTCCAGACCGAGGACTACGTGGTGATCCTCGTCGAGATGATTCACGACGCCCGGATCGTCCCGCTGGACGGACGCGCGCATCTGGCGCCCGGACTGCGGCAGTGGCTGGGCGACTCGCGCGGCCACTGGGACGGCGATACGCTGGTCATCGAGACCACGAACTTCAACGACAAGATTCTGGGCCGCGGCGGCACGGTCTTCGGCGGCTCCGAGCACCTGCGTGTCGTCGAGCGGCTGACGCGCGTGGACGCCGGCACGATCGACTACGAGATCACGGTGGCGGACCCGACCGTGTGGACCGAGCCGTGGACCGTCTCCCTGCCGATGGCGCCGCTGGAACAGGCCGTGTTCGAGTACGCGTGCCACGAGGGCAA
>JAAXGX010000135.1 GCA_012271165.1 Vicinamibacteraceae bacterium
AAGCGCGAGTTCTTCCTCGAGAACCAGGGGGTGTTCACCTTCGGCGGCGCGCAGGCGGGGCCGTTCGGCACGCAGGGCGAGACGCCGGTGCTGTTCTACAGCCGCCGCATCGGTCTGGCGGCGGGCGGCCGGGAGGTGCCGATCGACGCCGGCGCCCGGCTCAGCGGGCGGGTGGGCGCGTTCAGCGTGGGGATGCTGAACATCCAGACCGACGACGAGGCGGTGTCCGGCACGCCGGCCACGAACTTCTCGGTCATCCGGCTGAAGCGCGACATCCTGCGGCGCAGCAGCGTCGGCGCCCTGTACACCCGGCGCTCCGTGTCGCGGCACAGCCTCGGCTCGAGCGAGACGTACGGCCTCGACGCCCAGCTCGGCTTCTACGACAACCTGACCATCAACACCTACTGGGCGAAGACCGACACGCTGGGGCTGGAGGACGACCTCAGCTATCGCGGCCAGTTCGACTACGAGGGCGACCGCTACGGCGTGCAGGTCGAGCGGCTGGTCGTCGGCGACGACTTCAACCCGGAGGTGGGCTTCCTGCGCCGCGACGACTTCGAGCAAAGCCGCGGCTACTTCCGCTTCAGTCCGCGGCTGTTCGGCAGCCCCGTCGTCCGGCGGCTGTTCTGGGAGGGCCGCTTCGACTACTTCACGACCCGCGCCGGCATTCTCGAGACGCGCCAGGCCCAGGGCCGCTTCGCCGTCGAGTTCGAGAACAGCGACGAGATCGACGTGACGTACACGCGCAGCTACGAGTTCCTCGACGAGCCGTTCCACATCGCTCGGAACCTGGGCGTTGCGGTCCCGGTCGGAGGCTACGACTTCGACGACGTCCGGGTGTCGCTGACGCTCGGGCCGCAGCACCCCCTGGCCGGACAGATAGCGGTCCAGCGGGGCGGCTTCTTCGGCGGTGAGCGGACCAGCCTGGACGTGATGCGGGGGAACTTCCAGATATCCCGCCGGCTCCTGCTCGAGCCCGGGGTGTCGTTCAACTGGATCGACCTGCCCCAGGGCCGCTTCAGGACCGATCTGGTGACCACGCGGACGACCCTCACGTTCACGCCGTTGATGTTCGTCAGCGCGCTGGTGCAGTACAATTCGAGCAACAATTCGCTGGGCGCCAACGTCCGGATGCGCTGGGAGTACCAGCCCGGGAGCGAGCTGTTCGTCGTCTACAACGAGCAGCGCGACACGCTGCTCCCGCAGCGCTTCCCGGAGCTCGAGAACCGCACGTTCGTGGTCAAGTTCAACCGGCTGTTCCGATTCTGACCGCACGGGGAGGTTCGAGATGAGACGAGGAATCGTGCTGGGCGCGCTCCTGGCCCTCGGGGCCGTATCGCTGACCGTGGCGGCGTCGCAGCAATCGGCCCCGATGCTCGAGGTCGAGACCCTGAAGGACAACCTGTTCGTGCTCAGGGGCGGGGGCGGCGCCTCGGCCGCGTTCGTCCGCTCCGACAGCGTCGTGCTCGTCGACACCAAGGTCCCCGGCTTCGGCCAGGCGCTGATGGACGCCGTCGGCGAGCTGACGACCAAGCCGATCACGACGCTCATCAACACCCACACGCACTTCGACCACGTCGGCAGCAACCCGGACTTCCCGACGACCGTCCAGGTGGTCACGCACGAGAACACCGCGGCCCTCATGCACGAGATGAACTCGGTCACGGGGCTGTCCGGGGCCGCGCGGGAGAACATCTTCGAGGTCAGCAACGGCGTGGGGCTGGCCACCCGCACCTTCTCCGAGCGGATGTCGCTGGGCCGCGGCGACGACCGCATCGACCTCTACTATTTCGGCCGCGGGCACACGCGCGGCGACGCGTGGGTCGTGTTCCCGGCCCTCCGCGTCATGCACGCCGGCGACATGTTCCCGGGCAAGGCGCTGCCGATCATGGACGCCAACAACGGCGGGAGCGGCGTGCAGTACTCGGGGACGCTCGCCCGGGCCCATGCGGCCGCGACCGGGATCGACACGATCATCACCGGCCACAGCACGACGATGACGCCGGCCGACCTGGAGGAGTACTCGCGCTTCGTCGGCGACTTCGCCGCCGCGGTGCGCGAGGCGAAGGAGGCCGGCCGCTCCGTCGACGACGTGGCCGGGAGCTGGACGATTCCATCCGCGTACGCCGGCTACGCCGACCCGCAGCCGGAGCGGCTGCGCGCCTACATCCAGGTGATCTACGACGAACTGGATTGATTCCGCGAGGAGGTTGAAGATGGTGCATCGACGCCTCGGACCGTCCGGCGCGGCGCTCGCGCTGGCGGCGCTCGTGCTGCTGGCGCCGGCCGGAGCCGCCGGCCAGGGCAACGGCGGCGACGGCTGGACGGTTCCGCAAACCCCCTGGGGCGACCCGGACCTGCAGGGCATCTGGACCACCGACTGGGAGCGCAGCGTCCCGTTCGAGCGTCCCGTCGAGTTGGGCGAGCGCGCCGACCTGAGCGCCGAGGAGATTGCGGCGCGCGCCGAGCGCGAGTCCATCCTCCTGGCCGACAACAAGGAAGACCGCAACCGCCGCCCGGACGACCCGGAGGCCGGCCCCGAGCACTGGTACGAGTTCGGCGACCGGACGTCCCCGCGGACGTCGCTGATCGTCGATCCGCCGGACGGGCGGGTCCCCCCGTTGACCCTCGGCGCGCGGAGCCGCTACATCGACCCGAGCTCACGGCTCGGCTTCGTGGGCGGCAGCATGGGCGACGGCCCGTTCGACGGGCCGGAGGACCTGCACCTCGCGGACCGCTGCATCACGCGCGGCCTCCCGCAGACCTGGTATCCGAGCGCCTACAACAACGGCTTCCAGATCATCCAGAGTCCCGGCTACGTGGCGCTGCTCTACGAGCGACTGCACGAGCACCGCATCATTCCGCTGGACGGCCGCGACCCGCTCACGCCCGCCATCGGCCAGTGGTTCGGCGACTCGCGCGGCCGCTGGGAGGGCGACACGCTGGTGGTCGAGGTGACGAACTTCAGCGACCGGACGAACTTCCGCGGCGCGGGGGCGACGCGGCGACTGATCGAGCGCTACACGCGCGTGGACGCCGAGACGGTGCGCGTCGAGATCACGATCGACGATCCGACGACCTGGACGCGGCCCTGGACGACGGTCGTCAACGGCATCCACGACCCCGACTACTGGCAGGTGTTCGAGTACGCCTGTCACGAGGGCAACTACGGGATGCGGAACATCCTGAGCGCGGCGCGCAACCTCGAGAAGCAGGCCGCGGAGAGGGCCGCGGCGGAAGGGGGCAGGTAGCGCGAGGTGCGCGTTCAGGCACTGCTCCTGGCGGTCGCCCTGGGCACGGGCTGGGAAATGGCCGCGCACGCCCAGCCGCTGGACCCGGCGACCGCCGGGCGCTTCGTGCGCCTGGCGCTCGACTGCGTGCATCGGGAGTACCCGAACAAGATCGCGCACGTCCTGACGAGCGACCGCGACGTCGGGGCGCCCCGCGAGCTGACGCCTGCGTTCTATGGCTGCTACGACTGGCACTCCGCCGTGCACGGCCACTGGCTCCTGGTCCGGCTGGTCCGGCTGACGGACGACGGCGACTTCGAGCCCGCGGCGCGGGCCGCGCTGGCGCGCAGCCTCACCGCCCGCAACATCGAAGGGGAGCTGCGCTACCTGAACGGCCACGGCCGCATCGCGTTCGAGCGGCCCTACGGCCTCGCGTGGGTGCTGCAGCTCGCGGCCGAGCTGCGCGAGTGGGACGACGCCGACGCCGCCGGCTGGCGCGCGGCGCTCGAGCCGCTGGAGCGCGAGGCCGCCCGCCGCATGGCGGACTGGCTCCCGAAGTTGACTCACCCCATCCGCGTCGGCGAGCACTCGCAGACCGCGTTCGCCCTGGGCCTGGTGCTCGACTGGGCGCGGGCCGCGGGCGACCCGGGCCTGCTGCGCCTGGTCCGCACCCGGACCGAGGACTACTACGGGCAGGACCGCGACTGTCCGCTGGCGTACGAGCCGTCGGGGCAGGACTTCCTCTCGCCCTGCCTGGCGGAGGCCGATCTGCTGCGGCGGGTGCGGCCGCCGCACGACTTCGCGGCGTGGCTCGACGGGTTCCTGCCGGGTATCCCGCGACGCGGCGATGCCGGCGGCGGCCGGTGGCTCGAGCCGGCGGTCGTCAGCGATCCGCGCGACGGCAAGCTCGCGCACCTCGACGGCCTGAACCTCAGCCGGGCCTGGATGCTGGAAGGGATCGCGGCCGGCCTGCCGGCCGGCGACGCCCGCCGGCCCGTGCTGCGGGAGACGGCGCGCCGCCACCGGGAGGCCGGCCTGGCCGCGGTCACCGGCGAGCACTACGCCGGCGGCCACTGGCTCGCCAGCTTCGCCACCTATCTGGTAACGGAGCGGGGCCTGGACTGAGCGCGGCCCGAAACGAGACGATCAGGCGCCGAACACATCGGCAACCGGCACGCGCAAGCCGGCCACGGCGGTAGCGGCGATCGTGTCGTCGCGTTCGAGCACCTGCTCGCTGGCGTAGCCGGCCGCGCCGGGGTCCGTGTACACGGTGACGGTGCCGGCCGCGAGATCGACGAGCCACGTTTCCGGAATGCCGGCCCGGCCGTAGCGCGGCACCTTCTCCGCGCGGTCGTAGTGCAGGGACGAATCGGCGACCTCGATGACCAGCAGCACGTCGGCAGGCTCGGGGTGGCGGTCGGCGTAGCTGCTCGGCCGCCGCCGCGCGACCACCACGTCGGGCTGCGGCTCGCTGTGCCGGTCCAGGCGAATCGGATTCTGAACGGCCACGTTCACCCTGCCGGCCAGGCGCGTGACGATCAGCTCGTTCAGGCGATTCACGACGCCGGCGTGCGGCGGGCCGATGGGGGTCATCTCCCGGATCTCCCCGCCGATGAGCTCCACGCGGTCGTCCTCGGCGAAGATGCCGGCCTCGCCCATGCGCGCGAACTCCTCAACGGTGAACCGGTAGCGCAGGGCGTCCGTTACAGCCATGGCGTGCGGCAGCCGGCGGCGCGCCTCACGGCAACGCGAACGCCAGCACGTTGTTGGTCGACACCACCGCGATGTACTGCTTGCCGTTGACCTGATACGTCAGCGGGCTGGCACGGATCGGACGATTGTGCTGGTAGAGGAACAGCTCGTCGCCCGTGCGGGCATCGAAGGCGTAGAACTCGCCCACGTCGGTGCCCTGCAGCACCAGATCGCCCGACGTCGCCAGGTTGCCGCTGCTGCCGATCGGCGAGTTGGTGGGGGTCATCTGCTGCCACACCAGCTCGCCGCTCACCGGCTCGTAGGCCGAGACCGTGAACATCGGGACCATGTCGTCGCGGAACGGCCCGTCGGCGATCGAGTCCATGTGGCCGTCGCTCTGGCCGACCACGAGCGAGTCGCCGACCGGGTTCACCGTAATGGTGATGCCGCCGTCCTTGCCGCTCACGTACAGCAGGCCGGTCTGCGGGCTGAAGGCCGGCGGACCCCAGCTCGAGCCGCCGTGCGTCACGATGTAGCGCTCGGTGAGCGAGTACGGCGTGTAGAGCTGCCGCGCCCGCTGCTGCGCCTCGGGGTCGCTCAGGATCGGGAAGGTGGCGCAGAACGGCGTCATCGGGACGCCCCGCGCGTTGTAGGGGATGGGCTGCGTCGGCCACACCTCCTCGCCCGGCACGTCCGTCTCGGTCGGCACGGCCGTCTCCACCATCGGGTTGAGGGGCTCGCCCGTCTCCCGGTCCCAGATGTACAGCAGGCAGTTCTTCCCGGCCGCTGCGATCCCCTTCACCACCCGCCCGTCGTGCTCGGCGTCGAACAGCAGCGGCCCGGTGACGTGATCCCAGTCCCACAGGTCGTGGTGGATGGCCTGGTAGTACCACGCCAGCCGGCCGGTCTCGAGCTCCAGCGCGATGGTCGCGTTCGTGAACAGGTTCATCCCCGGCCGCGCCGACCCGTCGTAGTCCGGCGACGGGTTGCCCGAGTTGACGTACACGAGCCCCAGCTCCGTGTCGATCACCGGCGGCGTCCACACGCCGCCCCCGACCTTCTGCCCGTCGCCCCAGGAGTCCTTCGCGATCTCCCAGCCGTCGTCGCGCGGCCCCTGCGGCACGGTGTTGAACACCCACTCGATCGCGCCCGTCGCCGCATCGGCGGCAATCACCAGCCCGCCGGGAATGTGGTTCTCGGAGAGGGCCACACCGGCATACAACGTGCCCTCGTGATAGACCGGCGGCGTCGTCAGGCGGTAGCCGAGGCCGTAGGCGTCGACGCCCGGCGGGTAGTCGTCGGGGTACTTGAACTCCAGCGCCTCGCTGATGAGCTCCAGGCGGCCGCCGTCGCCGAACGACTCCGCCAGCTCGCCCGACTGCACGTCCACGGCGTACATCGACGCCCCGCCGAAGGCGTAGAGCCGCCCGCCGCCGTACGTCGGACCGCGGCCCCGCGCCTCGAGCGTGTCGTTCATCCGCATCGTCCAGACCGTCTCGCCCGTGATGGCGTTCAGCGCGAAGACGGTGGCGCCGGAGTTCACGTACATCACACCGTCGATCACCAGCGGCGTGACCTGCGTGATGCTGTTGGCCGCGCCGGCCTCGAACGACCAGGCCAGCTCGAGATCGCCGACGTTCTGGCTGTTGATCTCGTCGAGCTCGGCGTAGCGGCTGCCCCGGATGTCGAGGTTGTGCAGCGCCCAGTTCGACTGCCCGTCCCCGGTGAGCACCGGTGGGGACGACTGGTGCGTGGTCGTGGCCGAATCCTGGGCGCCCGCCGGCACCGCCAGCAGCGGCGCCATCAGCGCGACGCTCGCAACCACCGCCCCTGCCGCCGCAGCCGTCCGTGCGTGTCTCATGGCTCCCCTGATGAATCGCATGGATGATCTCCTGGAAGTGCGTCACTCTATCCGGTTCGGACCTCGACGCGCCAGCCGCCCGCGTCAGAAGAGCAGGAGAAACGAGTCGTCGGGCCGCACGACCGCGGCCGGGGCGCTGCCGCTCGGCACCGTCGGCCCGTTGCCGTGGTGCCGGGTCGGCCGGCCCTGGTCATCGAAGATGCGCCAGTGCAGCGTGCCCCCGGCGCGCAACCCCGGACCGTCGCCCCAGGCGAGCAGGGTGTCGCCGCGGCCGTTGACGGCAACCACCGGATTCTTGCGGCGGAAGCGGGCCTCCCCCGCCGGCGAGGACGGCTCGTCCAGACGGCCGACCGGCGCGAAGTACACCTGGCCGTCCGTCTCCCACGCCACCCGCGTGTCGTCCGGACCATGGCTCAACGTGGTCGTGGTGACCGGGCAGGCCCCGATCTCCCACGGATGAATCGACCGGTCGTCGAACGTCCGACCGGCGTCGCCGGAAGTCAGCAGGCGCTGGTCGCGCCGCACGTTCCCGCGCGCGCTGCGGTACGAGACCCGGACGGCGCCGCCGGGCTCGGCCAGCGCGGCCAGGTTGCAGCAGCCGCACGCCCCCTCGGCCGCCTTGCTGACCCGTCGGGCCGCGCCGAACGTGTCGCCGCCGTCGTGCGACGCCAGCGCGTGCACCGCGCGCTCGGCGTCCTCCCCGGCCCCGGCGTGCCAGAAGAGGAAGACACCGCCCGCGTCGTCCGCCGCGACGGCCGGGCCTGCCTCCAGGCGGCCCTGCGCCTCCTGCCACAGGGTCCGCTGCGGCTCGAAGCCGTCCCCGTCCGGCCGGCTGCGCGTGTAGAAGATGCGGTTGGGGTTGGTCTGGAACCACACCACGTGGAGCCGCCCGCGGGGACCCCGCGCCACCTGCCCGCCGTCCATCGGTCCCATCCCGATGGCCGAACGCGGCTGGCTGTTGACCCGCACCGGCCGCGTCCAGTCCGGCGCGTCCGGCGCCCGCGCCACGTGGAGCAGCTCGCCGCCGCTCATGACGCCCTCGAAGTAGATGACGTGCACGACGCCCGCGGCGTCGATGACCGCCCGCGGCATCCTGCCGCCCTCCGGAATGCGCACGACGTCGACCGCGACGCCGCCCCACAGCGCGTTCGCGGACCAGACCGCCGCCAGCGCCACGGCGGCAATCGCGAGCAACGGCAAGCCTGCCCGTTTCATCGTCAATACGCTAGCCGGATTGAGGCATCGGCGCAACCTTCGAACCGCCGATCACCCTATACTCGCCGGCGATGCCCCGCGAGCCGAGCCTCGCCCAGGCGCTCGTGCCCATCGGGCTGCTGATGGGCCTGCTCGCCCTCTCCGTGACGCTGTTCGGCGACGAGTCGTCGTCGGGTCCGAACCAGATCGCGCTGATCCTGGGCACCGCGGTCGCCGGGCTGGTCGGCCTGCGGAACGGGCACCGCTGGTCCGATCTCGACGCCTCGATCAGCCGCGGCATCTCGACGTCGATGGGCGCCATCCTCATCCTGCTGGTGGTCGGCTCGGTGATTGGCACGTGGATTCTGGCCGGCGTCGTGCCGTCGATGATCTACTACGGGCTGCAGATCCTGGCCCCGTCGGTCTTCTACCCGGCCGCCTGCCTCATCTGCGCCGTCGTCGCGGTGGCCATCGGCAGCTCGTGGACCACGGCCGGCACCATCGGCATCGCGCTGATCGGCATCGCGACGGCGCAGGACCTCCACCTGGGCCTCGCGGCGGGCGCCATCATCTCGGGGGCCTACTTCGGCGACAAGATGTCGCCGCTGTCCGATACGACGAATCTCGCGCCCGCCGTCGCGGGCACCGAGCTCTTCGCCCACATCCGCCACATGGCGTGGACCACGGCGCCGAGCTTCGCGGCCGCCCTGCTCCTCTTCGCCCTGGCGGGTCTGTTCATGCCGGCCCCCGCCGGCGCGGGCGAGCTGGAAGCCCTGCTGGCCGCGCTCGACGCGCAGTTCGCCATCGGCCCGCACCTGCTCGTGCCCGTCGCCGTGGTCCTGGGCCTGGTGGTCCGGCGCGTGCCGGCGTTTCCGGCGCTGCTGATCGGCGCCCTGACCGGCGGGGTGTTCGCCGCGGCCTTCCAGCAGGCGGCCCTGCTGACCTACGTCGGCGACAGCGGGCTGCCCCCCGCCGCGGCGGTCGTCAAGGGCGTGTGGATGGCCCTCTACGGCGGCTTCTCGCTCGATTCCGGAAACCCCGCGCTCGACGAGCTGCTCTCCCGCGGGGGCATGGGCAGCATGCTCCCGACGGTGTGGCTGATCATGTCGGCGATGATGTTCGGCGCGGTCATGGAGGCCACGGGCCTGCTGCGGGTCGTCGCGGCGCGCATCCTGCGGGCGGTGCGCGGGCCCGGCAGCCTCATCTCGGCCACGCTGACAACCTCGGCCGGGATGAACGTCCTCGCCTCCGACCAGTACATCTCGATCGTGCTGCCGGGCCGCATGTTTCGCGACGCTTACCGGCAGCAGGGGCTCGATCCGAAGAACCTGTCCCGGTCGCTCGAGGATGCCGGTACGCTGACCTCGGTGCTGGTGCCCTGGAACACGTGCGGCGCCTTCATGGCGCAGACGCTGGGCGTCGCGACGCTGACCTATGCGCCGTTCGTCCTCTTCAACCTGATCAACCCGTTCGTGGCCGCGGCGTACGGCTATGCAAACGTCGCCATCGCCCGGTTGCCCGCCGGCAAGGGCGAAGCCCCCTGACGCGGGCGCGATGCTGGCCGCGGCCCGCGCCGTCCGGCGAGCGCGAGCCCTCAGCGGATCGGCGACTCGCCCCAGCGCTCGACGCACTCCGCCAGGGTCGTGAGCCAGTTGCGCACCTGGGTGAAGACGAGGAATTCGTCCCGGACACGGCGCTGCGCGTTCTGGCCCAGCTCGATCCGCTTGCCGGGGTTCTCGAGCAGCGCATCCAGGTGGGCGGCAATCTCCTCCGGGTCTTCCGGGTCGTGGATCAGGCGTCCGTCGACGCCGTCGCGGATCTGCTGCCGGATGCCGCAGGCGCGGCTCCCCAGCAGCGCGGCGCGCTTCCACATGGCCTCGGTCACCGTCAGGCCGAACCCCTCCCGCAGCGAGTTCTGCACGACGACCGACGAGCAGCGCTGCAGGGCGTTCACGATCAGCTCGTTGTTCTTGCGCACCGACATCGGCAGCGAAACCAGGGCGACGTCTGCCTGGAGAGCGGGGGACAGCGCCTGGTAGGTCGTCACCAGCTCCTCCAGCACCTCCCGAGCTTCCGGATCGTCCGCCACCGCGGCCGGATCGGGCCCGGCCAGCACCAGCCGGACCAGGCGCAAGCGGCGCCGATGCCGGTCGGCGGCTTCCGTGGCGGGGACGCCGTCGACGCGCTGCTTGAGCCGCACGAACGCATCCAGGAGCGGCTTGAACCCCTTCAACCGATCCCATCTCGAGATCTGCGTCACGACGGGCCTGAACAGCAGTCCGATGCCGCCCCCGTCGTCGGCCGGCAGGAACCGGCCGTCCGGCGCGAGCCGCGTCGCGACCTCCGCGTACTTCGTCCGCACCACCGGGTGCTGCTCGACGACGAGCCTGGCGCTGCAGAGCGTGCCGGTCAGGCGGGGCACGAGCAGGTCGCGGTTCTTGTGCCCCAGCGGATCGATGGCTGGCCGGATGATGCCGGTCCGGCCGGCGAGGAAGTCCGGAATGTACTCCGGCGCGGTGAAGACGGCGTGGTCGTAGCTGCTCGCGTACGGCTTGAGGAAGCCCCACGCCGCGCGCGTCTGGGGCGACGACTCGTCGAGGCCGATGTGGCAGCGAAACACCGTGCGCACATCCAGCTCGCGCCGCAGCAGGTGGCCGGAGCCCAGCGGCTGCGGGTCGTGCATCACGAGCAGGTCGCCCGGCCGCACGCGGGAGCGCAGCGCGTCGGCGTTCTCGCGGCTCACGGCATCGTAGACCGCCCGGTCGTCCGCCGTCAGGTCCGGATCGCCGCTGCCGTGAATCAGGTTGTGCAGGCGCTTGGTCAGGGTGAAGAAGTCCGGGTTGTCGCTGCCGATGACCACCCACTCCACGCGGACGCCGAGCTCGCGCAGGATCGTGATCATGCGCGGCATCATCTCGGCCACCCCGCCGCCGCGCGCCGTGGAGTTGACCATCCAGATCGTCCGGCCGTTCAGCGGGGGCACGAGCGAGAGGGCCTCCGTGCGCAGGCTGCGCACGGCCTCGGTCAGGTGCACCACCGCCTCGTAGTCGTCCAGCGTCAATCTCTCGTTTACGGCAACCGTCTCGATCAACGTCGCCTCCGGCGAAGAAACCAGGGATGCTGTGTCAGGACTTGCGTACGGCGGCGGCCGGCCCGCCCGGAACGGGGCGGCCGGCCGCGCAACCGGCTGACGGACATGCGGTCAGGACCCGTCGAGCGACGGGCCGGGCATGACTCGCTGGATGCGCCGTTAGCTCATGACCTCGACGAGCTCGATGCGGACGCCCTCCGCGGTGACGACGAACGCGATCTTGAGCTGCTGGCCCACCCGGTTGACGATCTCCCGCGGCCCGGACTCCAGCTCGACTCCCCTGGCCTGCATGTCGGCGATGGCGGCGTCGAGATCGTCGAAGCTCCAGCCCAGGTGGTCGAGCGCGCGCCCCTGAGTCGGCTGCAGCTCACCCTCGGCCCGGCCCACGAGCAGCCAGAGACCCTCGTAGCGCAGGCCCGCAATGCGGCCCTTCAGCTTGTCGGGCACGCCGCCGAACAGGCTCTCGTACCAGGTGAGCTCCGCCCCGGGATCGGCCGAGCGCAGGTGGATGTGGTGAAACCCGAGCCACTGGAGGTCCTCCACCACCTCGATCTTGTTGCCCCACGGATCCTCGACGAACGCCAGCTTGAAGAGTCCCTGGACCTCCCGGATGTCCTCGACGATCTTGACGCCGGCCGCTTTCCAGCCGGCCATCCTGCCTTCGAGATCGGTGAACGAGAAGCCGATGTGGTCCACGCCGCTGCCCACGCTGCCGCCCGTCGGCTCCCGGTCGTTGTAGAAGATGATCTGAATGCCGTCGACCTGGCACGCGCCCTCGCGGCCGTAGTCCTGGCAGTCCATGTGATCCATGTACCACCTGGCCGCGGCCAGCTCGTCGGTGGCGGTCAGGTGCACGTGGTGGTAGTCCGCGGCCTGTGCGGCCGCCGGAATGCCGACCAGCGCCGTGGTGAGCAGAGCGAGCAGGAGCGCCTTCCGTGTCATGTCGTCCTTCCTCTCAGTGGCCGGGCCACGCCGCGGCAACGCGCATTATAGCGCCCCGAAATCGATGATCTCCTACGCGCCCAGCACGTGAAAGGCGACCCACCAGCCGAGGGCGCCGACGAGCACGCCCGACAGGCTGTCGATCGCGTAGTGGTAGCGGCCGAGCACCGTCCCGACGGCGATGCCCGCCGCTATGCCGAGCAGCGCGACGCCGGCCGGCGCCGAGACCGACCAGACCGCCAGGCCCACCGCCGTGGAGGCGGCGGCGTGGCCGCTCGGCAGCGTGTTCACCTGCACGCTCAGGCGGCGCAGGACCGCGGCGTTGAGCCGCCGCAGCACCGGATAGGGCGAGCAGAGCGGTCCGCGCAGCGCCAGCGCACGCGGCGGCCGGGTCTGAATCCACGGCAGCAGGCCGTAGCACGCGAACGACGCCATCAGCGCCGCCGTCCAGAAGTCGTCGGCGCGGGCCCGCTGCCCGAGTGCCGCGAAGAGGCCGAAGCCGACCGGGACCAGCGGGTAGGCCAGCAGGTAGGCCAGCTCGAAGCAGGAGCAGACGACGCGCGGGATCCGCGCCACGAGGCGGCCCAGCCAGCCGCCGCCGAACAGCCACGTGTCGACGGCCAGCAGGCGCCGCTCGATCTCCGGCATCGGCCGGCGATAGAAGTAGCCGCACAGCCAGTAGCCCTGCAGCAGGTAGACGGCCGGCAGCCACTCGCGCAGCAGCTCCAGGGTGGGCGACGGCCGCAGTCGGGAGAGCATGAGCACGAGCCCGATGCAGACCAGGCCCACGAGCACCACCCGCCGCCGGCCGGCGGCGGCCAGCGGCCGCACGCGCGACAGCACCACCAGGTAGGCGAAGAAGCCGCAGACCACCCACTCGCTCGTCCAGAGCTCGAGCTGCATCGGCGCGCACCTCGTCGGCTGGCGCAACGGTATTCAGCACGGGCGCGCGGTGTCAATAGCCGCCGCGCCCGCCGCTACCGGATCGCGCCGGGCGGCGGCGACTCGATGCCCGCGGCGCCCGCCGGGTCGGCCACCGGCTCGGCGCCCTGCAATACCCGCGCGCAGGAAGGCACGAGCCAGGCCACGCCGATGATGCGGCCCGCGAGGAGCGCGAGGGCGGCGGCCACCGCGCCGGCGAGGTCGAGCAGGTGGATCGCGAACGACAGAACGACGACGACGGCGACTACCTCGAACCCCGTGGCGCGGGCGATGGGGCGCGTGCGCCGCGCGTGGACCAGCACGGCGCGCTGCAGATGGAGAGCGACCGACAGCAGCGGAAAGACGGCCAGGATGCGGACCGGCAGGAGGGCGAAACGCGTGAGCGCGAGGCTCAATCCGGAGATGTCATGGAACCACACCACCGCCAGCGGCGTGAACGCGATGGCGGACAGCCCGACGGTCGACACGGCTGCGAGACCGGCCGCGAAGTTGCGCAGGCGCGGAAAGTGCTGGCGCCGCGGCCCGAGCAGGGCGATGGCGGCCTCGAGGTACGACAGGCCGATGGCGCGGAAGATGAACGTCAGGCCCTGCACGACGGGCAGCACGGCGAGGGACTCGAGCGTGAAGCGCGCCTGGCCCATGAAGAACGTCACGAGCGGCTGGATGGACAGTGCAATGGTCGACGTCATGGCCAGCGGCGCATAGAAGCGCACGAGGGCGGGCAGGCGCAGCACGTCCAGCCGCCCTGCCTCGCGGCGCCGTCGGGCGAGCTCGCGGACCAGCGCCCGGGTCATCAGGTGGCTGGCAATTGCCTCCGCGACGACGGCGCCCGTCAGCGCCAGCGCGCCGACGTGGGCGCCGGGCAGCTCCAGCGTCCGGAAGGCGGCAAGCGCCAGCAGCGACATGGTGACTAGGCGAATCACGGTGCCGTAGGCGACGCGCCGGGTCTGGTGGTGCCGAATGAGCAGCCCCTGCCGGAAGCGCCGGTACGCGATGGCCGCTGGCCACGGCAGCAGGATGGCGAGCGCGCCGTAGCTGTGGTGCGCGACCGCGGGGGGCAGTTGGAGCGCGCCCGCAATGGCGTCGAAGCACGGCGGCAGGAGCACCGCCACCTGACCGGCGGTGACGAGCGCCGCAAGCCCCCAGGTGAACCGCCGCAGCGCGCGCAGGCTCGGCCCGTCCTCGACCAGCGCCGTCGACGCGCTCGACAGCATGATGACCGGCGCCTCGACGATGATGGCGAAGGCGAACGCCACGCCGAACGCCGCGAGGTTGAGGACCGGCTCCGGCTGCCGCGCGATGATGGCCGCCAGGTACGGGCCCTCGACCGCAATCATGAGCCAGGTCCCCAGCAGCGGGGCCCAGAACGCGAAGATGCGCCGGTAGGTCAGCCGCTCGGCGGGCACGTGGGGAGGGAGAAGAAACTGAGATTCAATCTCAATTCGTTCTTGACCGACCGATCCGGTCGGAGATATAGTGCCCCGTTGGAATTGAGATCAAGTCTCAATACGGGTTTCGGCAGAGGAAAAATGGCCCGCCGGTGGTGGCTCACCGGACGGGCCGGCTGAACGCCCGGTCGCCGCAACACAACTGCCTGCGCTAGGCGCCAGACGCGTTCAACGCTCCTCATTGTAGGAGTCGGCGTCATGGCACGCAATATCGGGCCGTTGCCCAGGAGGGGTCATGACGTCGATGTTCCGCTTCGGTCTGTTCGTGTTCATGGTGTCCGTCCTGGCAGGCGTTGCGCCGGTCGGCGCGGCGCCGCAGGACGGCAGCTCGGGTCCGGCCGAGCTGGAGCCGGTCGCCGGTCCGGAGCCGGTTGCCGAAGGTCCGGGCGAGGGCGGGTCGGAGTCGGCCCTGGCGGCGGCGGCGGCCAGCGGCGAGCAGGAGGTCGACATCGAGGAGCTGGAGCGGCGCATCGACCTGCTGGCCGAAGAGGTGGAGCGGCTGCGCAGCGGCGAGGCGGAAGTCGATCTGACCGACGACCAGACCCGTGCGCGCGGGCTGGCCCCGTCCGCGGCCGCCGCCTACCGCGGGGGCACCGGCGTGTCGATCGCCGGCTACGGCGAGATGCTGTATGAGAACTACGCCTCGGCCAGGACATCGCAGTTCGACTATCTGCGCGCCATCCTCTATGCCGGCTACCGCTTCAACGACAGGTTCCTCTTCAACTCGGAGCTCGAGGTCGAGCACGCCAAGGAGATCTTCGTCGAGTTCGCCTACGTCGACTACCTGGCGACCGAGAGCTTCGGCCTGCGCGCCGGCATGCTGCTGATCCCCATGGGCCTGGTCAACGAGTTCCACGAGCCGACGGTCTTCATGGGCGCCGAGCGGCCCGTGACCGAGCAGAGCATCATCCCGTCGAGCTGGCGGGAGAACGGCGGCGGCGTCTACTACGCGGGTGACACCGTGGCCGTGCGCGCCTTCGTCGTCAACGGCCTCGACGGCGCGGGCTTCTCGTCGAGCGGCGTGCGGGGCGGACGGCAGAAGGGGGGCAAGGCGAAAGCCAGCGACATGGCCTTCACCGGCCGCATCGACGTCACGCCGACGCCCGGCGTCTTCTTCGGCGCGAGCGTCTACACGGGCGGCTCCGGCCAGGGCGAGATCGTCGTCGACGACATCGCCTACGGCATCCGCACCTCCATCTTCGACGTGCACGCCCAGGCGCAGGTGCGGGGCTTCGACATCCGCGGCCTGTTCGCGCAAGCCAACCTGGCCGACACCGACCGCCTCAACCAGTTCCTCGGCCTGACCGGGTCGAGCGGCGTGGGCAGCACGATGCGCGGCGGCTACGTGCAGTTCGGCTACGACGTGCTCTCGCAGGTCGACGCGGCCGGCGTGGGGCTGTCGCCCTACATCCGCTACGAGAAGGTCGACACGCAGGCCGCCGTCCTCGCCGGCTTCACCCGCAGCCCGTCGAAGAACAACTCCTACACGACGTTCGGCCTCGAGCTCAAGCCCATCCCGAACATCGTCGTCAAGGTCGACCACATGTGGGTCAACAACGCCGTCGATAGCGGCGTCAACCAGTTCAACGTCAACGTCGGCTACGCGTTCTAGGAAACCGCCGGGAGTCAAGATGCAGGGGTCGACAGCGCGGCGAATCATGGCGAGCCTGCTCGCCGGCGGCTTCCTGCTCGCCGGCGAGCCCGCAGCAACGCAGTCCGGCCTCGTGCAGCGGGAGGAAGCGCTGGCGGCCGTCTTCCCCGGCGCCGCCATCGACGCGGAACGCGTCTACCTGACCAGCGCCCAGGCAGACCGGATCGCGGAGCTGTCCCGCGACGACGTGCACACCAGGATCTACGCCCGCTACGTCGCCCGGCGCGGCGGCGTCGTCGTCGGCCGGGCGTACGTCGACACCCATGTCGTCCGCACCAAGCGCGAGAGCCTGCTCATCTCCCTGGATGCGAGCGGGCGGGTGCGGCGCATCGACGTGACCGCGTTCCTGGAACCCCCGGAGTACCTGGCGCCGGAGCGGTGGATTCAGCAGTACCACGAGCAGCGCCTGAACGACGACCTGGCGATCATGCGGGCGATCCGCCCGATTGCGGGGGCGACGCTGACTACCCGGGCGGTCAACGCGGCGGTGCGCCGCGTACTCGCGCTCGACCAGGTGCTGGAAGCGGGAACGGCCGACGCGCCCGCAGTGCCATGACCTGGTGGGAGCGGCGAGGGTTCAACACGTTCTACGTCGTGGTCGCCGCGACCGGCTTCATCTACTTCTACATGAAGTACGTCCTGGTCACGGACGACCCGTTTGCGATCATCAACCACCCGTGGCAGCCGGCGATGCTGTCCTTCCACCTGGTGGCGGCGGCGTTGTTCGTCGCGTTCTTCGGCATGCTGTTCCGGTCGCACTCGTTCGGCAAGATCCGCTCGGCGCAACGGGAGAACCGCCGGACCGGATGGACGTCGCTGCTCAGCTTCGCCGCGATGGCCCTCAGCGGCTACTTCATCCAGGTGGCGTCGTCGCCCGCGCTCATCACGGCCTGGATCTGGATCCACGTGGCCGCCAGCACCCTGTTCGTCGTCGGCTACGGCGTCCACCTCGTCAACGGCTGGCGGATCGGCCGGCGCCCCACCAGGCGGGCTACCGCCACCCCGGCAGCGTTGCCGGGACCGGCGCGCCTCGCGCCATGACGGCGCCAGCCCGGAAATCGTCGCCTCCGGCTCCGATTGCCGCCCAACCAACCCTCCCGGGCGTCGGCGCCGCTCTGCGGTGCCGACGCCTGGCCGCATCCGCCGCGCTGCTGGGCCTCGCCGCGTTCGCGCACCCGCCCGCTTCCGTGCGCGTCGAGCGCACCGTCTTCCTCATGGGCACCGCGGCCACCCTGGTCGCCGAGGCCCCCGACCGCACGACCGGCCTCGCGCAGCTCGAGCGCATGGTGCTCGTCATCGAGGCCACCGAGGCGGAGCTGAGCACCTGGCGGGACGACAGCGTCCTGAGCCGGCTGAACCGCCAGCCGCTCGGCGCGGCGCGCCCGGTGCCGCCCTCCGTGTGCGGCCTGCTCGGCCGTCTGGCGGCGTGGCGGCAGGCCACCGGCGGCGCGTTCGACCCGGCCGTGGGACGCCTCGTCGAGGCGTGGGGTCTGCGGGAAGGCGGCCGCCGCCCGACCACGGCGGCACTCGCGGCGGCCCGGGCGCGCACCGGGCTTCGGCACCTGACCGTCGACGCCGAAGCGTGCACCGCCGCCCGGCGCGCCGACGTCACGCTCGACGCCGGCGGATTCGGCAAGGGCGAGGCGATCGACCGCGTGCGCGACGCCCTGCGCGACCGGGCCGGCGCGTGGCTCATCGACTTCGGCGGGCAGGTGGCTGTGGCGGGCGCGCGGTCCGACGGCGCCTGGCCGGTCGCCATCGCGCATCCGGAACGGCGCGGCGCGCCGGCCGCCGAGCTGCAGCTCTCCGCGGGCTCGCTCGCCACCAGCGGCGGCTCGGAGCGGGACCTCACCAGCAGCGGCGGCGAGCGCATCGGCCACATCCTCGACCCGCGCACCGGCGAGCCGGTGGGACGGCGCGGCTCGGTCGTCGTCTGGCACCGCGACGCCTTCGCCGCCGACGTCCTCTCCACGGCGCTCCACGTGATGGGACCCGAGCCTGGCCTGGCCTGGGCCGCGGCGCGCGGTATCGCGGCCTGCTTCCTGCAAGCGGCGGCGGCGTCCGACGAAGTCGTGTTCCGGCCTACGCCGGCCTTCGCGACACGCTTCGCGCTGCCGCGGCGACGATGACCCGTTCGGCCGGCGCGTGCGCCCGGCTCAGGCGCCCGGCTGCGGCGGGGCGGCCGCCAGCTTCGCGCTCAGCCGGCCCAGCTCGACGCTGCGCCGATACGCCGCCAGCACCGCCTTCGAAATCACGGTGCGGAACGCCCCCTTCTCGAGCTGGTAGAGCGCGTCGGCGCTGGTGCCGCCGGGCGACGTGACCATGTTGCGCATCTCCGCGGGGTGCACCGTCGACCGCTCGGCGAAGTGCGCCGACCCGCGGATGGTCTGCACGACGAGCTCGCGGGCGTCCGCGCGCGAGAACCCGAGGTGCACGGCGGCGTCGATCAGCGCCTCCATCAGCAGGAACACGTAGGCCGGCCCGGTGCCGCTGATGGCGGTGGCCATGTCGAGAAAGTGCTCGTCGTCGACGTGGAGCTGATGCCCGAGCGCCGCGACGATCGCCCGCGCCTGCTCGCGCTGCGGCGCCGACACCTCGGCGGTGGCGGTCCACACGGTCATCCCCTCGCCGACCTGCGCCGGCGTGTTCGGCATGGTCCGCACGATGGCGCGGTGCCGCGTGCCGGCCGCGATCGACTCGATGGTGGTGCCCGCCACGATCGACAGCACCAGCGCGTCCGGCCGGATCTTGCCGCCGACGTCGGCGAAGACGGCCGGCAGCACCTGCGGCTTCACCGCCAGGACGACCACCGCGCCCTCGCGCGCGGCGGCCCCGTTGTCGGGGGTGGTCCGGATCCCGAACCGGCCGCGCAGATCGTCGAGGCGCTCGCCGTGCTTGTCGCTGGCGGTGATGTGCTCGGGGCTGAGCTGATGCCGCGACAGGAGGCCGCCGATCATCGCTTCGGCCATCGCTCCCGCGCCGATGAAGGCCAGTTGCAGGTTCTCGAGTGCGTGCGTATTCGTCACGGTTTCCTCTGGCTGATGGCCGCGGACCGGGCGGCCGTGGGTATTCTAGTGCGGTGGACCCGATTGCTCATACGCTGGTGGGCGCCAGTCTCGCCCGGACGCCGCTCGGGCGGCTCACGGCCCTGGCCACGCCGACGCTGATCCTGGGAGCGAACGCTCCCGACCTGGACGCGGTCACGATGTTCATCGACCGCGATCTGTCCCTGGGCTTCCGCCGCGGGTGGACGCACGGCGCGCTGGCGCTCGCGGTGCTGCCGTTGCTCCTCACCGGGCTCATCTGTCTGCTCGATCGCTGCAGCGCGCGCATCCGGGGGCGGCCGCCCCGCGCGCGGCCTGGCCCATTGCTGGCCCTGGCGTACCTCGGCGTCGCCTCCCACCCGGCGCTGGACTGGCTGAACACCTACGGCGTCCGCTTTCTCATGCCGTTCGACGGCCGCTGGTTCTACGGCGACGCCCTGTTCATCGGCGACCCGTGGGTCTGGCTGCTCGTTGGCGCGGGCGCCGTGGCCGCCCAGGCGCGGTCGACAGCCGGGACCGTGGGGTGGCTGATTCTGGGCACCGCCCTGACCGCGCTCATCGTGGTCGTCGGGAACGCGCCGGGACCGGCGATCCTGGTGTGGCTGGCGGGCGGCACCGTGCTGGCCGCCGTGCGGGCGCGCGGCCTCTCGGCGCGGCAGACGAGCCGGCTGGCAACGGCCTGCCTGGCAGGCGCCGGCGTGTACATGCTGGCCATGGTCGGCGCGTCGCGGGTGGCGGTGCTCCAGGTGGCCGACTGGCTGGAGGCGCGCGGCGCGCCGTTCGTCGACATCATGGCGGGCCCGCTGCCGGCCAACCCCTTCGTCCGCGACGTCGTCGTGGCCGACGCGGACCACTACCACTTCCTCGCGGTCGACTGGCTCCGCGCCGATCCCATCCGGGTGGGGAGCCCGGCCGTGCAGCGCGGCCGGGGCGATCCGATCGTGGCCGCCGCGCTGCGCGCGCCGCAGGTGCAGGGGATTCGCACCTGGCTGCGCTTTCCGGTCTACACGGTCGAGGAGCTGTCCGACGGCTACCGCGTCACGATCCGCGACGCGCGCTACACGCGCCGGCGCGGCCCGCGCTTCCCGGATATCGCGGTCGAGCTCGACCACGCGCTCCGGCCAGCTTCAATCAGACGGGGCTGCGCCCCGAACCCCCGGCGTCCGCTTGCGGGGACCCCATAGCCCCGCGCCG
>JAAXGX010000153.1 GCA_012271165.1 Vicinamibacteraceae bacterium
GCGGGGCGGAGCCCCGTCGGTCATGCGTCATCGCGCCTCCTTCAACGGCGGCTGGTCCGGCGGGCACGCGGAACCGGCCCGGCTCGCGACGAGCCGGGCTGTGCGTATCGCCGGTGGGATGGGTGGGTCAGCGAGCGGCGCGGGCCGCCCGTTCGAGCAGGCGCAGGAAGATCCTGCGCCCGTGGGGATGCGTGGCCAGTTCGGCCACGTCGGCGACGCCGTCGGGGAGGGCGACTACCGCGGCTCGGGGGCCGAGCAGGCCCCCGAGCGTTGCCGCCGCCTCGCGGCCGGCGGCGTCGTGGTCGAAGGCGAGGAAGACGTGGCGGCGCCCGCGCAGGGCGGCGGCGACGCGCTCCATCCCCTGGGTGCCGAGGGCGGCGCAGGCCGGGATGCCCCACTCGCAGAGCAGGAGCCAGTCGAAGACCCCTTCCGTGACGACCGCCCAGGGAAGAGCCGGTCCGAGCCGCCCGAGCCCAAGCACCGGCTTCGGGCCGGGGAGCGCCTGGAAGCGCGGCGTGCGCCCCGGTTCTATGGCCCGTCCCGCCAGCCAGCGGACGCGGCCCGCGGCGATCTCGGGGATGGTGATCATCCCGGCGAAGCGCTCGCCACGCTCGGTAAGCAGCCCGCTCTCGCGGACCCGTCTGGCAGCGAAGCCGGCTGCGGCGAGCGCTGTGCGCAGCCCCGCCCCCGGCGCGTAGCCAAGCCCGAGCCGCAGGGCGGTGTCGAGACCGACGCCCCGCGAGGCGAGGTAGTCCCGCGCCTCGGGGCTGCGCCGCAGCTCGCCCGCGTAGTGCCGCGCCACCGCCGTCAGCAGCGCCGGGTCCGGCGGCGCGACCGCGATGCGGTTACGCCGCTCATGGGTGGTGTGACGGACCGGAGCGGTCGTGGGCGGGGAGGCGTCGAGCCTGCGGATCGCCTCCGGCAGGCTCAGGCCCTCGGAGCGCTGGATGAAGTCCAGCGCGTCGCCGCCCTCGCCGCAGCCGAAGCAGTACCACCGCTGCGAATCGCCGTAGACCGTGAAGCTGCCTTCCGTCTCCTTGTGGAAGGGGCAGACGCCCTGGCGGACGCGGCCCCGGCCGCGCAGCCTGACGCCCGCCGCCTCGACGACCTCGCCGAGGGTGTGGCGCTCCTTGAGCGCCGCGATGTCCACGGGGGCGCGTGCAGCGCTCACTGCGGACCGCCCTTCGCGAGCGGCCGCAGCCCCCGCAGGCTGCGCCGCGAGACCAGCTTTCCAACTGGCCAGCGCATCCCCAGCACCGCGAGGACCTCGAGCGCCCCGCCGGGGTGCGGGGCGAGCACGGCCGCCCGGCCCGTGGCGGGGCTGTAGACCACCGCGTCCTCGAGGCCGGCGAAGCGCCTGCGCGCCACACCGAGCCACTCGCCGTAGGCCCAGCGCGCCTCTTGCTCCGTGGCCCGCGCCAGGTCCGCGCCGGCGAGCACCGCCAAGGCCGCGTCGAGGTCGCCGGCGCGGCGCAGCCGGCGCGCCTCGTGGAGGTTGCGCGTGATCGTCGGGACCGATTCCGGGGCCGCTCCGAGGAGCGCCTCGAAGACCCGGTCCACGAGCTCTTCGAGGGTGCGGCCCGGGCGATCTTCCGCCAAGGTCGCGCCCGTGTCGTTCATCGTCGTCGTTGCCATCGTCATTGCTGTCCTCCTCGTGGTGCTGACGTTGGTCGTCGGTGTCCGTCTGCGCGGACACGAAGCGGGCCGCCCCCAGGAGGGACGGCCCGATGGCTGGATGGATGCGGCGGGCCGACGGCCCGCGGTCGTCAGGGCCGGAACGCCCTCCTCGCCCGTGCGGGAATACCCGCGAGCAGCAGTCCCGCGACGCCGAAGGCGGCGGCGTTCGCGAGTGCCGTCTCGACGCCGTGGCCGAGCAGCAGCGGCGCCGCCAGCACGAGCGCGCCTCCCGCGACGAGCGCGAGCCGGCGTGCCGGCCACCGCCTGCGGGGAACCCCGGCGGCGGTCTCCGCCACGGGCTCGTAGGCCGTCCAGATGGGCAGACCGACGACGCCCTCGAGCGCCGTGACGAGGTGGGCGCGCGTGCAGCCGCCGGTGTGGCAGCGCACGTCGATGCCGTTGCCGTCGGGCCGTTGCCGGAACGCGAGCCCATCCGGCTCGTCGCCGTCGTGGCAGACGGCGGTCGTCGTCCGGAACCAGCCGCGCTCGAAGGTCACTTCGTGCGGGACGAGGTTCGCGATGCGACCGGCGCTCGGCCCCGTGTACCGCTGCGCGCTGGCGCGCAGCTCCATCGCGTCTCCGTGGTCCGTGTTCACTGCTTTGCCCTCCTTCCAATGGGCGTGTGCTCGTTGCTGTTGCTGGTGACCCGCGCCGGCATCCGGGACGCGGTCGGGGCTTGGTTGGGGTTAGACGCACTCCGCCCACGGTCGGATGCCGGACCGGGGAAACGGGGTGGCTCTGCCGCGCGCAGACGAAGCCGCCGGCCTGGAATGGCTCGTGGGCCGGCTGATGTTCGGGGCGCGGGCGGTGTGGGAAGCGGGCGGGCGCAGGACGCACCTCACCCAAGGACTCCGAGGGGCCGGCGCGCGATGCGCGCAGCCGCTGCGGCAGGTGTCCCCGGGGCCGGCCTTCGGGAGAGCTCGGCTCGATTCCCTCCGGTCGAATCCCCTGGGCGACCGTCCGGCGAGTTCGACTCGAACCGCTCGGTCATCCCGGGTCAGGGACGGACCCTCCAAGTTTCTCAGGCTGGAAACCTGGCAAAAGCCTGAAACCGATCCGAGTGTCCCCGACCGGCGGTGCGAAGGGAAGGGGGTTCAGGCCGATCCGCCCAAATCGTTGGCTCGAATGTAGCTGCGATGAAGCATTGGGAGCCTGCTAACCTAGCGCCTCCACACGCCGAACGTGAGCACGCGCCGCACCCAGCGCACGGCCACGCGCCTGCGGCGCTCGCCCCGGAGGTCGGCCAACTCGCGCCGGCGCCACCCGAGGTAGCGCTCGCGCTCGGAGGGATGGAGCGGCTCGGTGTTCGGCGGCAGCGCCAGGCCGTGCTCGCCGATGAGCGCGATCTCCAGCTCCATGATGCGCTCGCGGCGCAGCGCCTGCTCCGTCTTCGAGCCCTCCCCGCGCCGGCGCACGAGCGCGCGCCACTCCTCGACGAGGGCCATGCCCGCGCCGTAGGACTGCGCCTCGCCCCGCTGCGGCTCCGTCGTGACCACGCCCCGCCGGGCGGTGACGGGCTCGCCCGCGCCGTCCCCCGCCGCCCCGCTCCGGCGCTCGCGAGCGTGCCGCTGCTCCAGGCGAGCCAGCCGGCCCGCCAGCGCCTCCACGGTCGCCGTGCCGTCCTCCAGCCTGCGCCCCAGCTCGCCGACGGCCGCGCTGGCGGACTCAGCCGCAGCCTCCTGCGCCTGTTCGAGCGCCGCCACGCGCTCGTCCATCGCCTCGGCGCGCCGCTCCAGCGCCTCGACGCGCGCCCGGTGCCGGAGCCCCGCCTGGCCCCCTTCCTCGAGCATGCGCCGCTTGAGGGCGTCGCGGATGCGAGGCAGCAGCACCCCCGTCTCAAGCGCCCGGTCCAGCGTGCGGTAGCTCACGCCCAGGTACGCGGCGGTCTTCATCTTCCGGTCGCCGGAGACGAGGTCGCGAAGCAGGGCGACCAGGCGCTTGTCTTCGTCGGGAACCGGCTCGTTCCCGTTCACCGCGTCTGCGCCTCCGTCGGCGGGTGGCTCGTGGTCGTTCACCGCGTCTCCGCCTCCGCCGGCAGGTAGCTCGTGGTCGTTCATGGCGTCTTCCCCGCCCACTTCCTGGTGTGTGGCGCTGCGGATGTGGCCACCGGCGCCCGTTCCCGCGACTTGCACTTCTGCAAGTTCACGGCCCCGAAGCCGGCAACCGGGCCGTCCACCAGGGTGTTGGCTGCGATGGAGCTGTTCCCCCGCGACACCCCGTTTCCCCTTGTACTGGCGGTACCTTCGACCGACTTGCATTTCTGCAACCGGCCTCCGATCTCCTGTACGCCCCTACTACATCACGACAGCCCCTGGAACGTGCATGCCCCGTGAGGGGGCTCGCCCGCGGGCCGGGCCCGCCGGGAAGCCTCCTCACAGCCCATGAGCAACCGTTCGCCTGCGCTCCACACTCGATCGCCGTCACCACCACCGACCACGAGGAGGCGACAGCGTGCGACCACTCACGACTACGACCGGTAGAACCAAGCTGCTGCGGGCGCTGGGCGCTGCGCTGCTACTGGCGGCGCTGGCGGCCATCCCCTCCAGCGGGACGGCCCTCGCCCAGGAGCCGCCCGACCCCGACTCGCCGATCGTGCTCGTCAACGAGGACGACGAGGACCTCGTCGGGCGCAAGAAGGACGGGCGCTTCATCGCGAGGCCCGTCTTCGACCGCGAGTTCGCCGCCCTCTACTACGGCGTGCGCGACGGCGACACGGGCCAGTGGCTCACCCCCATGTACCGCGTGCGCTCAGGCGAGACGGAGCGCCGCGACGGCTGGGAGTACTCCTTCGAGTACCCCTTCGAGGACGGGCAGGCCCCGCTCGACCCCGAGCGTCCCTACCTGCTCGTGATCCTCGCCAAGAGCTGGGCGGAGGTGAACGGCCACTTCTACGCGGTCATCCCGCCGCACCAGCCGGGCGGGCTCTGGAACAAGGTGCTGCGAGCGCTCGACCCCGAGCGCTGGGGCAAGGCGATCGCGACGTGGCTGATCGAAGGCGCGCACGGGACGCTCTGCGGCGTCGTGGAGCGCGCCTCGGGCGCCGACGCCGAGAGCTGCGAGGCCTCCCCGTGAGCGACATCTTCACGGGGACGCCCCCAGGGCTCACCTACGAGCACGAGATCGTGCGCCAGGCGTGGCTGGCGGTCTGGATCGTCGCCTCCGGCGCGCTCGTCGTGATCGTCGGCTGGATGGGGCTGAGCCTCATCGTCGGCGACCACGTCGGGAGGGCGCAGGCGGGCTGGCGCGAGCTCGTGCCGCGCCTCGTCCTGGGACTCACGGCGGCAGCGGCCTCGCTGTGGTGGTGCGCGCTCGTCATCGACGTCGCCGACGCCGTCTCGGGCTTCATCGC
>JAAXGX010000067.1 GCA_012271165.1 Vicinamibacteraceae bacterium
TGGCCGACGTCGGGGCGGCGCGAGAGGCCATCGCCCGCCACCGCGACTACGTCGTGGGGGTCAAGGCGCGGCTGTCGCGCAACGTGGCGGCCGACGACGTCGAGGTGTTGCGGCGCACCCAGGCGGCGGCTTCCGCCTTCGACCTGCCGGTGATGATTCACATGGGGCAGACCGTCTCGCCGCTGTCCACGCTGTTCGCGCTGCTGAAGCCGGGCGACATCGTCACCCACATGTATGCGCCGCCGCCCAACGCCATCGTGGGCGGCGACGGCCGCATCCGGCCGGCGGTGCTCGAGGCGCGGCGCCGCGGGGTCCGCTTCGACGTGGCGAACGGCCGCCGGGGCCACATCCGTTGGGATACCTTCGACCAGATCATGCAGACCGGTTTCCTGCCCGACACCATATCCACCGACGGCAACACCACCAGCCGCAGCGTGCCGGGGGTGGTGGACCTGCCGAACGTGATGTCGAAGTTCCTCGACGCCGGGATGAGTCTGTCGCAGGTGGTCGCGTGCGTCACGACCAACGCCTCGCGGGTCTTCCCGCACCTGTACGACCGCGGCACGCTGCACGTCGGGGCACGGGCGGACCTGGCGCTGCTGGAGCTGCGCCACGGCCTGTTCGACTTCGTCGACAACTACGAGAACCTGCGCACGGGCGGCCAGCGCCTCTTCCCGCGCGGGACGGTGCTCGGCGGCGAGTGGCTGCCGCGCTCCTGAGACGAGTACTGCAAGGAGCGTGGGCTGCCACGCTCCTGCACAGGCACTGCGAAGAGCGTGGGCCGCTGCGCTCCCGAGGGGGGACGGAATGACCTTGCGATCGCGGACGGCGGCGTTCCTGGCAGGCATCGCGTCGGCAGTCGCCTTCCTCGCCCCGGGCAGCCTCGGGACGGTCCGGGCCCAGGTAGGTGCCGGCGGCGGGCTGCGCTTCGTCACCCACACCATCGACGGGGAGCTGGCCAGCGGCTACCAGCCGGTGGTGGCGGACCTGAACCGCGACGGTCGGCCGGACGTCATCGGCTTGTCGACCCGCATCGGCGAGCTGGCCTGGTACGAGAACCCAGGTTGGCAGCGGCACGTGCTGACCACCGGGCTGAACCGCTCCATCAACGCGGCGGCGCGCGACCTCGACGGCGACGGGATTCCGGAGATCGCGCTGGCCCACGAGTTCGGGACGACGCACGCGAGCAGCCTCGGTATCCTCAGCCTGCTGACCCACGGCGGTGATCCGACCGCACCGTGGACGATCCGCGAAGTCGATCGCACGCCGGCCACACCATCGTGACGGCGGACTTCGGTCTGCATCGGCGGCCGCACCGCCAACCTCAAGTGGTACGAGAGCGCCGCGCCCTGAGACGGTGCAGGCACGCGGTTCGCATCGCCGGGCAGGTGCAGGGCTCTCCGGGGGGCTCGACCCTGGCCCCCCTGACGCGTCCGTTCGCGCCGCGCCGTGCAGCGTCCGACTCAGCCCGCTCGGGCGGCGAGGGGAGAGAATGCCGGTAGCGGCGGGGAACCCCGCAGCAGCCAGACCAGTGCCACGGGAGCCGCCAGGGCCCAGCCGCGGATCAGACCGGCGTGCGGATTGAAGCCGT
This sequence comes from Vicinamibacteraceae bacterium, assembly GCA_012271165.1. Lineage (GTDB taxonomy): Bacteria > Acidobacteriota > Vicinamibacteria > Vicinamibacterales > UBA8438 > JAAXGX01. The sequence goes on from JAAXGX010000067.1 coordinate 1,592, forward strand.
AGTGATGGGCGAGCTCCCCGACGGGGATCGTGAGCATCGCCTGAGTGACCGCGAGCGCGCCGAGGCCGAGCAGAGCGCGCGGCCACCCGCTACGTCCCGCCAAGGCGGCCCACAGGGCCGCGAACAGGCCCAACTGAAAGGCGGGAACCAGAATCCAGGCCCCCTGGTCGTCCACGAACGTATGGCCGGCGTGGCCGAGCAGCCCCTGCAGCCCGGCCGCGGCGTTGCCGCACAACGCGCCCCAGAGCGGCGCGCCTGCGAGCGCCGTGGCGATTCCCACTCCCAACGCCAACACCGCGCGGGTGGCCGCGGCCCGGGCTCCGGCCGCCGGACCGGCTGCGTAGACGGCCGCGACGCCCACCAGGATCAGCCCCACCAGTATCTGCGAGAAGGCGTGCACCGCTATCGAGTACGAGCCGATCACGGTCGCCGGCACGGCCAGCACGAGCAGGCGGGAGACGCCGAGGGCGAAGAAGATGACCGGTGTGGCGGTCAGGGCCAGGCCGCGGCGCCACGGCGTGAGCGGCGCGCAGAGCATCCCCGCGATGTAGAGCGGGATCAACGGCGTGAAGATGCACTCCTGGGTGACCCGGAAGCCGCCGTGCGCCGTGCGGATCACCGGTCCGGAGACGGTCGTGGCAGTGCCCGCCGCGGTCAGTATCGCCCCGCCGGTGGCGGCAATCCAGCGGGCGACGATGTCCACGAACGCGCTCTCGTAGAAGAACGGCGCCGTCGCGAAGTACACCACCACGAGCGCGGCAGCCAGCAGCAGGAAGCGCCGGGCTGCGCCCCCGAGCACCATCCCGCCCGTGCCCCCGGCCGGGGTCGCGCGCCCCTGACGGTTCATCCAGGCGAAGACGTAGCAGGCGGTGGCCAGGATCAGGATGCCGGGCCAGATATAGATGTGCAGCAGGTAGAACAGGTCCTTGTCGGCCGCCACCAGCGAGAGGTTGCCGATACGCACCACGTTCAGCAGTACGATGGCCAGCAGCCCGAGCGCCGCGCCGCGCAGGCGCGAGCCCCACGCCGCGGGGTAGGCGAGGATGGCCCCGGCGCAAAGCGCCATCGGATCGCCGCCGCTGCAACTCGCGTTGAAGACCAGCAGGTCGGTGTGCGCACCGGTGAGCTGGTCGGCCACCTGCTGCTGGATCTGCGCCAGCGGGGTCAGGACGTTGTCCTCGACCCAGTCGAGCCGCATCAGTCCGAAAAGGCCCACGAAGTAAGCGCCCAGGGTCAGCACGAAGCGGGTGCTGCCGGGAGCGGCGTTCGGCGCGGGGGTGGATTCCTTCATTCGAGTACTTCGATTATATCGACCATTCGCCGCCGCCGGGTTACTCCTGCGGCCGCACTCCTACCGAGGCGATCAAGTATCCGTGCCGGCGGAACCACGGAAAGCGGCGCGACAGCAGATCGAAGGGCGCACACAGCGCCCCGGTCAGCCGGGCGAGGGGACGCAGCCAGGCGTGGCACGCCAGATCGAGCATCCGCAGCCAGCCCGGTATGAAGAGGATACCCGTTTCCGCCCGGACCTCGAACCCGGCCCCCTCCAGCATGTTCCGCAGGGAGCGGCGCGAATAGGACTTCTCGAAGCCGTAGCCGTAGAGGCCCAAGTAGTAGAGGACTACCACGAGCAGAGGGCGCAGGAAGGGGTCGTGGCGGTTCGGGACCCCGATGATGGCCCGCCCGCCGGGGCGCAGCACCCGGAAGATCTCGCGTACCGCCCCCTCGGTGTCGTCGAAATGCTCGATGGTGCCCATCGAGTAGACGGCGTCGACGCTGCCGGTGCGAAACGGCAGGGCGCGCACATCACCCTGCACCCCGAGCAGCCGTTGCCCGTCGTCGATGAAGCCCCGCCGGGCATCCTTCACGATGGCGGGGGAGATGTCCACGCCCACTGCCTGGGCCCCGCGGGCCGCGCACCAGCGCAGGATGTGGGTGTTCTTTGCCTCGTCCCAGAGGTCGGTCTTCAGGATGCGCTGCCCGTCGAACTCCGGTAGCTGCGTGCTGACGAGCCACTGCTCGTCGTTGCGGTACTGCTCGGTGGAGCGAGCGCCGGCCAGGATGGGGAAGTTGGCCCCGACATCCGCCCAGAAGCCGCGGTACTGCTCCTCGTGATCCTGCTCAGCCACCGGCCGGCCCGTCTCCGACCGACAGCTCGCGCCACGCGTCCGAGCCGGGTGCGAAGCAGAGCTCGGCCAACGCCTCGCGCAGCCGCTGCGCCTTGTTGCGGTTGGAGTCGCGGTAGTCGCAGATGTGCAGGTCGATGGTGGCGCGGCCCAGTTCGGGCCAGAGGTGCATCACGAGGTGCGACTCGGCCAGCACCCAGACCAGCGTTGCGCCCCCGCCGGTGAACGGGACCGCCTGGTCCGCCACCACCTGCAGGCCGGCGCCGCGCACCGCATCGGACACCGCCGTCAGGAGTTTCGGGTCGTCGCCGCTGGTGGTCTGCAACCGGTCGGAGTAATCGCCTTCGCCGATGAAGTGATGGGCCGTCACGAAGTAGTTCCCGTGCGCATTGAGAGGAAGCGCCGCATGAATAAACGCACCAGTCTAGCACGTGCGGCGGGTGGCGGGTCAAACTTGTTCGCCGGTGGCCCCGCGCACCCGCACGCTACAATAACCGCATGCGCTTCTCACATCCGGCGGCGGTTCACTGCGGGCTCCTGGGCGCCATGCTGCTGGTGGCGGCACCGACCTCCGCGGCCGCGCCGGCATTGGAAGGGGCGTCAGTGCCGCAGGCAGAGCTTGCCGCGGCGGTGCAGGACCACCCCGGAGCCGAGCCCTACCGTCAAGTGTGCCAGTTCTGCCATGGCGCTGCGGGCGGTGGCGACATCGCGCCGGCCCTGGTGCCCTTCGGCTTCGACGCGGAGTACGTGCTGGCGGTGGCCCGCGAGGGCTATGGGCAGATGCCGCCCATCTCGCGGCGCGAGCTCGACGACGACGCCGTGCGGCAGGTGGCCGGCTACCTGGAGGCGTTGACGTCGCCGCCAGCGGTCGTGGAGGCCGGGCTCGCGGGAGCAGCGGCGGCTGAAGCCCTCGAACAGGCGGCCGATGCGGCGTACGACGGGCCGCGCACGCCGGAAGGGCAGCCCGACCTGAACGGGATCTGGCAGGCCCTCAACTCGGCTTCCTGGGACATCCGGCCTCACAACGCGCAGGACGGTGTCCCCGCCGGGCTCGGCGTGGTCGAGGGGGGCGCCATTCCCTACCAGCCGTGGGCGGCCGAGCAGCAGCAGGAGAACTACGCCAACCGGCTCACCGAGGATCCGGCGCGCAAGTGCTACCTGCCGGGAGTGCCGCGCATCACCTACATGCCGTTCCCGTTCCGCATCCTGCAGACCCCGGATCATGTGGTGATCACCTACGAGTACCAGCACGCGGTGCGCATCATCTATACCGACGGCAGCGAACATCCGCTTCCCAACGACTTCTGGATGGGCGACTCGCGCGGCCACTGGGAGGGCGACACCCTGGTGGTCGACACGACTCACTTCAACGGCCTGACCTGGTTCGACGCGGCGGGCAACTTCCACAGCGACCGGTTGCACGTCGTCGAGCGCTACACGCCGATCACGCCGTACCACGTCGACTACGAGGTGACCATCGAGGACCCGGAGGTCTTCACTCGTCCCTGGACGATGCGCATGCCGTTGTACCGCCGCCTGGAGGACGGGCTGCAGCTTCTGGACTACGACTGCGTCGATTTCATCCTGCAGGCGCTGACGGCGCCGGAGGGAGGTGCGCGGTGACCCATCGAGGAATCGGTTTCGGCGCGATCGCAGTGATCGCGGCGCTCGGTCTGCTCGGCCCGGCCGCGCTGCCCGCCCCGGTCCATGCCCAGGGAGGCGCGCCGGTGGACTTCGAGCCACCCCGCACCCCGTGGGGCGACCCGGACTTTCGGGGCTACTACCTGCCGGGCGCGTCGCAGCCGCTGGAGACGCGCGCGAGCGACGAATGGCAGCAGGAGGAGGGGGTCAACCGCGGCCAGGGCGCCGCCTTCTCGCGCTTCTTCGAGCCCGAACCGGACGCGCCGACGCGGCCGGCGCGGGTGATGCGGCCGATGATCATCGATCCGCCGGACGGCAAGGTGCCGCTGCAGCCCTGGGCGGCCGAGCAGCGCAACGAAATCATGGCCCGGCAGGACGAGCTCGCCCACCTGGACCCGCGCGTCAAGTGCCTGCCGTCGGCCCTGCCGCGGGCGCACCTGCCGGTCGGCTACAACACCTACCAGATACTGCAGATCCCCGGCTACGTGATCATGCTCTACGAGTGGAACCATCTGTACCGGTACATCCCGCTCGACGGCCGGCCGCATCTGCCGCCCGACATCCGGCTCGGAATGGGCGACTCCCGCGGCCATTGGGAAGGCGACACGCTGGTGGTCGACGTGACCAACTTCACCGCCAACACCTGGCCGGTCGGGCACGGCGCGCCGCCCGAAGGGGCGCCGGGCAGTGCGCTCACCAGCGGGCACGGCGTCTTCCACAGCGGTGATCTGCATGTCGTCGAACGCTTCACGTTCGTCGACGCCGATACCATCCGCTACACGGCGACCATCGAGGATCCGAACGTGTTCACGCAGCCTTGGACCATTGAATTCAATGCTTTGCGGCGCGCCCCCGGGGGCCACATGCTGTTCGAGTACGCCTGCCACGAGGGCAACGGACGGAACATCGAGTTGATGACCGGCGTGGACGTCGACGCGGCGCGGGTGCAGGTGAGGTAGCCGGAACGATACGGGGCGGGGGGAAGACGATGCACACGAAGCAGGTTACGGCGACTTTCCTGACCGCGGCGATTGCCCGACGGGCCAGCGCTCCGGCGCTGGCCGGCGTTCTCGCGCTCGGGCTGCTCGCGGCGGCGGGGCCGGCGGCGGCCCACCACGCTTTCTCCGCCGAGTTCGACGCGGACCGGCCGTTGCGGCTCGTCGGCACGGTCTCGAAGACCGAGTGGATCAACCCGCACTCGTGGATCCATGTCGACGTGGAGGGCGAGGACGGCGCTATCGTGACGTGGGCCATCGAGTGCGGCGCGCCCAACGCGCTCATGCGCCGAGGTCTGAACAAGAACTCGGTCCCCGTCGGAACCGAGCTGGTTATCGACGGCTTCGGGGCCAAGAACGGCTCGAACACCGCCAACGCGCGGGACAT
>JAAXGX010000054.1 GCA_012271165.1 Vicinamibacteraceae bacterium
CTCTCGACCCGCTAAATGAAGACGAACTTTGTAGGCTGGTATCGTCACGCGGCGCAGGAGAACATGGGTCGCATAGCTGAGTTGTTCGCCGTACTGGAAAAGGCGCTTCCCGGGTTCGATTCCATCAACCTGACCGAATCGGGAGAGAACGCACGTGCGTTGAAGGTGGCCTTCCGAGGCATGGATGAGGACGACAAGCTACACCGTTACGGGTTGGGTCAGCTATCGGATGGCCAGAAGGCACTGGTCGCGTTGTACTCCCTGATCCTGTTGTCAGCGAACGGTCGTGTCTCTCTGTTCCTGGACGAACCGGACAACTATCTTGCCCTTCGCGAGGTGCAGCCCTGGCTCGCCGAGGTTGTAGAGCGGTGTGGAGATACACTGGAGCAGGCCGTTCTCGTGTCACACCACCCGGTCACCATCGACTACATGGCCGGAGCAAAGGGCCGATGGTTCTTCCGCGACAATGATGGTCCGGTCCGGGTCAGCGACAAACCGGAGAGCACGGTTGACGGGCTCTCTTTGGCCGAGACCGTGGCGCGAGGTTGGGAGAGATGAGCGGCGTCAGTATCGTTCTACTCTGCGAAGACTCACAAACCAACTCCTTCGTGCGACGCTTTCTGAGGCGCAGGGGCTTCGACCATAGGGACATCACTACCCTTCCACTGCCGGGTGGGAGCGGATCCGGCGAGCAGTGGGTCCGAGAGCGGTATCCCGATCAGTTGCGGGCGATACGAGGAAAGCAGGCCGCGTACCTGATCGTCGTCACGGATGCTGACACGCGGTTGTCGGGATGACCCCGTCATCATCGCCGTACCGCGCCGAAACATCGAGACGTGGTTCGCGTACCTCGACGGAAACCAGGTGGATGAAGTTACAAGGTATCCCAAGTTGGGGCGTGAGCGTGACTGTGACCGACACGCCCAACGCCTGTACATGATGTGCCACGTAGAGCAGCGCCTTGCCGAGCCTTCCCCACCCTCGTTGGTTCAGGCATGCCAGGAATACCCGCGGCTACAGCGTTGAGCGATATCGCTTCGGCTGATGCCGAAATCGCGTTCCGTTCAGCGTCCCTGCGGTTTCGCTTGCTCCGACTGCTCGGACTTCTCCCGTTTCTCCGGCGCCGCGGGCGGCGGCGGCGCCGGCCGCGAGTACTGGTCGATGAACTCCGGTCGCGGTCCGTCCGTCGGGATGCCCGCGCCGACCATGAGGGTCGCGATGGCCTCCATCGTCGGACGCGATGGACGGGGCAGGCCGTCGCGGTAGCCCTCCGCGATGAACAGCGGCGTGCGGCCGTTCGCCTCCGGCTTGTTCCAGACGCGGATGTCCGCGCCGTTGTCCGCCAGCAGCTGCACCACAGTCGGGAAGCTGCCGTACGCCGCGCCGTGCATGGCCGTATTGCCGATCTCGTCCACGGCGTCGATGTCCGCGCCCAGGTCGAGCAGGAGCTGCACGGCGTCGCGGGCCTCCGGCTCCGAGCCGGCCTCCTCCTCCGGAGCCCGCGTGCCGAGCCCGGCCGCCGCCATCAGCGGCGTGGAGCCTGGGGCGTTCGGCAGCAGCGGGTCGGCGCCGAGATCGAGCAGCACGCGCATCAGCGGGACGTCCGCCCGGTCCGCGGCCATGAGGAAGGCCGTGGCCCCTTCCATCTCCAGTTCGGACGCGGTGTGGGGCGGACGGACGCCGGCGGTCCGCAGGCGGCCGTTCACATCCGCGCCGCGCGCCACGAGCTCGCGCACGAACTGCAGGCCCGTCAGGTTGCCGGAGCCGATGGGCGGCGGGTCGCCGCGGTCGCTGGCGTCCGGCTTGCGCACCCACGACATCGTGTGCAGCGGCGCGAAGCCCGTGCGCTGGTCGTTCGGGTCGGCGCCGGCGTCGATCAGCTCCACGGCGAGCTCGAAGTGGCCGTTGCGGACGGCCAGCGCCAGCGGGCTCATGCCCTCGTCCACCGGCTGGTAGCTGGCGTTGTTGATCAGCTCGGTCGGTTGCTCCGCCGTCCGCTCGATGGCGGCGTTCACGTCGACGCCGGCGGCGAGCAGCCGGTGCACGACGTCGATGCGGCCCGCCCGCACCGCGAAGAGCAGCGGGTTGAAGCCGGATTCCAGCGACGCGTGCACGTCGGCCCCGGCGGTGATGAGGGCGTCGACGATGCCCGCGTGGCCCTCGGCCGCGGCCCACATCAGCGCCGTCTGCTCGCGGCGCTCGCGCGCGTCCGGGCTGGCGCCGCCGGCCAGCAAGGCCTTCACGGCGGCCAGGCTGCCCGTCCGGGCCGCCGTCATCAGCACGGTCTCGCCCCCGAGCAGCGCGGCGTTCGGATCGGCGCCGGCCTCGAGCAGGAGCCGCACGAGCGCGGCGTTGCCGTTCCCGGCGGCGAGCGACAGCGCCGGCACACCGTAGCGGTTCAGTGCGTCGGCCTCCGCGCCGCCGGCGAGCAGCAAGCGTGCCGTCTCCACGTCGTCGTGGTACGCCGCCCAGTGCAGGGCCGTCGTGCCGTCGACCTGCGCCGCGTTCACGTTCGCGCCCCCGGCGAGCAGCGTGCGGACGAGCGCGTCCTGTTGCTGCTCGGCGGCGTCGGCCAGCTCCGCGTTCCCGGCGGCCGCGGCGGCGCTCGCCGCGGCGAGCGCCAGGATGGAGAGTGCAGCGATTCGTCGCCAATCCATAGGATCGTCTCCCGTCCGCTTCGGCTCCGGCGTGCTACACGGGCACGGCGTCGACCAGGGTTTCGATACGGCCGGTGCTGTCGCCGAACGAGTCCAGCCGGACCCCGACGCGGTCGAGCAGCGTCAGGTGCAGGTTGGCGAGCGGCGTGCCCGTGTCGTAGCGGACGTGCCGTCCGCCCCGCAGGCCGCACGCGGCGCCCCCGGCGACCAGGATCGGCAGGTTCTCGTGGTCGTGCAGGCTGGAGTTGCCCATGCCGCTGCCGTACAGGTAGACGGTGTTGTCGAGCAGCGAGCCGTCGCCGTCCGGCGTGGTCTTCAGCTTCTCGAGGAACTCCGCGAACAGCGACACGTGGAACGTGTTGATCTTGGAGATCTTCAGCAGCTTCTCCGGATCGTTCCCGTGGTGGCTGGTCGGGTGGTGCGGGTCCGGCACCCCGATTTCGGGATAGGTCCGGTTGCTGAGCTCGCGCGTGAGCTGGAAGCTGACGACCCGCGTGATGTCCGCCTGGAAGGCCAGAAGCTGCAGGTCGAACATGAGCTTCGCATGGTCGGCGAACGCTGCCGGCACGCCTACGGGACGGTCCACGTCGGGCAGCGGGTTCTCGACGGCGCCGGCCTCGGCGCGCTCGATCTGCCGCTCGACCTCCCGAATGCTGTTCAGGTACTGATCGACGCGGGCCCGGTCGGTCGCGCCCACCACGCGCTTGAGACGCGCGATGTCCGCGCTGAACGCGTCGAGCAGGCTGCCGCGGCTGTGCAGCGCGGCCTGCCGCTCGGCGGCCGTGCCGCCCTCGCCGAAGAGGCGCTCGAAGACGATGCGCGGATGCGCCTCGGCGGGCAGCGGCGTCGTCGGCGAGGACCACGACAGGCAGTTCTGGTAGACGCAGGCGTAGCCGTTGTTGCACACGCCGGCGAGGGGGCTCAGGTCCATCGACAGCTGCAGTGACGGCAACTGCGTGTCCTGCCCGATCTTGCCGGCCGCGATCTGGTCGACCGTCGTGCCCAGGTGGTAGTCGGAGCTCTCGGTGTGCTTGGCGTACGCCGCGCTGAGGAACCCCGAGTTCGACGTGTCGTGGGTGCCCGGATAGGAGAGCTCCAGCTCGAGGTTGGTCACCACCGTGAGCTGCTCCTTGACCGGCTCGAGGGGGCTCAGGATCGGCGGCAGCGCGCCGAGCCGGTCCGCGTCCGCCGGCGTCCAGCGGCCGTGGTCGCAACCCATCGGAATGAACACGAAGCCCAGCCGGGACACCGGCCTGGCCGGCGTGTTCGCCAGCGCCGTCGCCGCGGGAATCATCGCGTCGAGCAGGGGCAGCGCGAGGGTGGCCTGCATCCCCTTCAGGAACGTGCGCCGGGGAAGGGCCTTCTTCGTGATGATCATGACGATCTCCTCATCTGAAACGGGACACTCTCGACGATTCCCACGATGAGCGACGACAGGCGGTAGCCGTCCGCCTCGGCGGCGCGCAGAATCCGGCGGACGGCCGGCGCGTCGTAGTACTCGACGCCGCGTCCGAGCGCGAACGTCAGCAGCTTCTCGGTGATCGTGCCGGCGAACAGGTCCGGCCGACTCATCAGGCCCGCCTCGAGGCCGTCCACGCCGTCGAACTCGCCCACGAGGGGGAGCCGGCCCGACACGTCGATCGAGGCGGTATCGCCCTCGTGATCGCGCCAGCGGCCGAGGGCGTCGAAGTTCTCGAGCGCGAAGCCGACCGGATCGATCGTCCGGTGGCAGCTCGCGCAGGCCGGGTTGCCGCGATGCGCGGCCAGACGCTCCCGCATCGGGAGGTCGGCGGCCACGGCGGCCTCCTCCAGCGTCGGCACGTTCGGCAGCGGCGGCGGCGGGGGCGCGCCGAAGATGTTGGAGAGCACCCACACCCCGCGAATCACGGGCGACGTCCGCGTCGCGTAGGACGTGATCGACAGGATGCTGCCGTGCCGCAGCAGGCCGCCGCGCCGGCTGGCGGCGTCGAGCTCCACCCGCCGGAAACGCGTGCCGTAGACGTTCGGGATGCCGTAGTGCTTCGCCAGCCGCTCGTTCAGGAAGGTGTAGTCGGCGCTCAGCAGATCGCGCACGCCGCCGTCTTCGCGCACGACGCTGTCGAAGAAGCGCTCGGTCTCTTCGCGGAAGGCCTGCCGCAGGTTGTCGTCGAAGTCCGGAAAAAGCCGCGTGTTCGGGCTGAGCGACGCCAGGTTCCGGAGTTGCAGCCACTGCCCGGCGAAGTTGCGCGCGAGGTTGTACGAGCGCGGGTCGGCCAGCATCCGGCGCGTCTGGCGCTCCAGCTCGTCCGGTTGGCTGAGCACGCCGCGCTCGGCCGCGTCGAGCAGCTCGTCGTCGGGCAGGCTGCTCCAGAGGAAGAACGAGAGCCGCGAGGCCAGCTCCAGATCGTTGATGCGGTAGGCCTCGCCGGCGGCCGCCCCCTCGGCGTCCAGCTCCACGCGGAACAGGAACTCGGGGTTGATGAGCACCGCGGCCAGGGCCCTCTCGATCCCGTCGTCGAAGCCGCCCGCGGCCCGTCCGTCCCGATAGAACGCCAGCGGCCCCTCGATGTCGGCAGCCGATACGGGCCGGCGGTAGGCGCGGCGCACCAGCTTCGAGAGGATCTCCGCCGCGCACGCTTCCTCGTCGGCCGGCGCGTCCGGCCGGCAGACGAAGAGCCGCGTGCGGCTCGGCGTGCCGCCGGCGCCCTGCGGCGCATAGGGTCCGGTGATGGTCACCTGGTAGATCGCCGGCGTCTGGCGCGGGTGGCGCTGCTCGTTGAAGTGCGACTGGAGCGGCTGGCGCTCGGTCTCGATCAACGAGCCCCCGTCCCTGGGGAACGTGACGCCGAGCGCGTGCGGTCCGGCGGCGACCGGCACGCGCACCTTCAGATCGCGGTCGAGCAGCGTGTCGTCACCGCCCGGCGGCCTGGCCACCGTGAACCTCGCGACCGGCACGCGGTCGAGGAGCAGCTCGAGCGTGTGCGGCCGCGGGTCGCGCAGGCCCCCGATGTTGCCGCTGCGATTGCGCGCGAGGCGCACCTGGATGTCGTACTCGCCGTCCTGCGGGAAGGTGTGCGAGACGAGCGCGCCACCGCGGGTGCCGATAGGCAGTCCGGGGACGTGCGCTTCCTGCGTCACGTCGGGCGGCACGCGAACGACGGTGCTGTCGGCCGACGCGCGTTGCGCACCGACCGCCAGCCGGCTGATCCGGCGCGCGGCGGAGATGTAGCGATCGAGCAGCGCCGGCGGCAGATCGCCGACGGTGACGTTGTCGAAGCCGTGGCCGCTCTCGTCCGGCGGCAGCAGGGCCTCGGCATCGATGTCGAGCGCCAGCAGGTCACGGATGGCGTTGCGGTACTCGGTCCGGTTGAGCCGCCGCAACGTTTCCGTGCGGCCCGGATTCGGATGCGCGTCCGCGGCGGCGTCGAGCGACGTCTCCAGCCACGCGAGCATGGCCTGGCGCTCGCCCGCTGGCGGCTGCGGGCGGTTGGACGGCGGCATCGTGCCCGTGCGCAGCTTCTGCACCACCTGCTCCCACACCGCGGCGTCGGCTGCGACGTGGGCGAGGTCGAGGGTCTCCAGGCTGAGGCCGGCCGTCTCGAGCCGCTCGTTGTGGCAGGTGAGGCAGTAGCGGTCCAGCAACCGGCGCCCGGCCGCCGCCGACGGGGTTGGCGCGGCAGCGGCCGTCGCGGGCGCTTCCGCGTGCGCCGCCGGCTGCTGCGCGGACGATGCGGCGGGCAGGCCGACCACCACGGTCAGGGCCAGACCCGCACACACGACTCCGATCCTGAGGATGGACTCGTGCATCATCTGTTTCATCCGGCCATTGTAGGCTCCGACCCGCCGGAATCCAACACCGAAGTTGCCGATTGACGCTCGATGCGTCATCGGGTTCGACGACCGGGGGTTGTCGCCAGCCTGTTCGGTTCAGGACAACTTCGCCAGGCGGGCGGCGAACCGGCGGTGTTCATCGGCGTCGATGCCCGCCTGCAGCTCCCGGAGGGCGGCGGCGAGGTCGCCGTTCAGCAGCGCGGGAACGGCCGGGCGCAGGCCGGGAAAGACGCGGCTGTGGACGACGCCGGCGTCACCGGCGGGCAGGGGGCGGTAGTCGCCGTCCGTCAGCTCGAACCAGTCGATGCACTGTTCCTGGGTGCGCCAGACGACGTACTCCTGCACCCCGTTCCGGCGGTAGGCGCTCAGCTTGTCGTGCAGGTCGATCGATGCGCTAGTGGCGGCGATCTCGACGATCAGCTCCGGCGCGCCTTCCAGGTAGCCGTCGTCGCTCACGCGGGACCGGCCGCCCGCCTCGGGGGCGAGGCGGAGCAGCACGTCGGGCTGCGGCTCGTTATCGAGATCGAGACGGAGCGTGGCGTTGCCGTAGCCGTGGACGCCCGGGGTGGATGCGGCGTACACCAGCAGAGCGGCCTGAATCATCGCGTGCGGTTCCGCATGGGCCACGCTGACGGGCGACGGCATGTAGACGATTCCTTCGACGAGCTGCGCCTTCTTCAGATCCGGCCGCTGGGCGTAGCGGCGCTCGAACTCGCATCGCGTGAGCCGGTCGCCGTTTTCCAGCGTGGTCGTCGCCGGCGCGCTGGGCGGTTGGGCGGCGCCGGACCTCCCGGATGGTGACTTGACCTCGAGTTCAGCCATGTGCGGCACTGTCTCCAGCCTCCGGCTCGGGTCCATCATGCCACAGCGAGGAAAGAGGGGTGGTTCGGGCCGGCCAGGGACGGTCCGTCAGGGCGCCCGGCGCCCCGGGGAATAGACGGTCGATCCGGCCGGCAGAGCGTGAACGTCCGGCAGCGCGTCGAGCCGATCGGGCGGCGGCGCGCGCAGGACCTTCGGCATGCGCGGGTCAAAGGTCGCGCGCGATCTCTGATGACGGGCTTCGGCGGCAGGCCGGCCTTGACCCATTGGAGCGGGCTGAGCGCGCGCCCGTCCGCCGTCTCGGTTGCGGAGCGGAGGGCCATGCTACTCTGGGCAGGATAGCAGGGTCCGACTTCCGGGAGACCGAGATGCCCAGGTCCTACCACGACTTCGATACCCCCATCGGCATCCTGCGCCTGGTGGGCGACGAGCGACATCTCGAGCGCGTGGACCTGCCGAACGCGGCGACCCATGCACCCGCTGCGGCGTGGCGCGAGACGCGCGGCGGGCTGCCCGGGGCGCTGGATGCGGCGAAGCGCCAGCTCGCGGAGTACTTCGACGGAACCCGCTGCGACTTCGATCTGCCCCTCGCCCCGGACGGCACGACGTTCCAGCTCCGCGTCTGGGACGAGCTCCGCCGCATCGACTACGGCGAGACCATCTCGTACGGCGAGCTGGCACGCCGCATCGGCAGGCCGACGGCGTCGCGTGCCGTGGGCGCGGCCAACGGCAGGAACCCGCTCGCCATCGTCGTGCCGTGCCACCGCGTGATCGGCGCCGACGGCACCCTCACCGGCTACGGCGGCGGTCTGCCGGTCAAGCAGGCGCTCCTCGACCTCGAACGCCGGGGGTCCGGCCCGGCGCTGGCGACCGCCGAGGAGTCTGCGCCGTAGAACCGTGCAGACTCCGCAAGGCGCGCACAGCGGGCCTCGGCGGGAGCGGCGCGGG
>JAAXGX010000111.1 GCA_012271165.1 Vicinamibacteraceae bacterium
TGGGGCGCAGCCCCATCTAGACTCAGTCGCCGCCGCCCCGGATGCGACCGGCCACGCGGCGCAGCCGGCCGCCCACGCCGGCCGCCTCGTCCGCCGGCTTCCGGTCGGCGCCCTCGGCGGGCTCGGACTTCTCGTCGGGCGAGTACTCGCTGCCGACGAGCTCGACCTGGGCGAGCGGCGCGTCGTCGCCCTGCCGGCGGCCGGACCGCAGCAGGCGCGTGTACCCGCCCGGGCGCTCGGCGAAGCGCGGCGCGATCGACGCGAACAGCTTGCCGACCATCTTGCGATCCGCCATGTCGCGCGCCACGATCCGGCGCGCGTGGAGCGCGCGGCTCGTCTCCGCGCCGTCCGCGATCCCGCGCTTGGCAATCGTTATCAGGCGCTCGACGAACGGGCGCAACTCCCTGGCCTTCGCCAAGGTCGTGGTGATCCGTTCATGGCGGATCAGGGCGGTGGCCTGATTCCGCAGCAGCGCGAGCCGATGCTCCGACACCCGCCCGAGCTTCCGGTGTGCGACTCGGTGACGCATAGATCTCTATTCCGTGGAAACGGACTCGGTGTCCGCGGGCGCATCGAGACGCATGCCGAGGGTCAAGCCCATCTGGGTCAGCAGATCCTTGATCTCGCTCAGGGACTTCCGCCCGAAGTTCTTGGTCCGCAGCATCTCGGGCTCCGTCTTCTGCACCAGCTCCCGAATGGTCCGGATGTTCGCGTTCTTGAGGCAGTTGTAGGAACGCACCGACAGCTCGAGCTCCTCGACGCTCTTGTCGAGATGCTCGTTCGCGATCTGCGGCTCCCTGTCCGCCTCCGGTTCCTGCGGCGCCTCGAGCGGATCGTCGATGTTGATGAAGATGTTCAGGTGATCCCGGATGAGCTTGGCGCCCAGCGAGACGGCGTCGCGCGCCGTCACCGACCCGTCGGTCCAGACGTCCACCGTCAGCTTGTCGTAGTCGGTGGTCTGCCCCAGCCGCGCCGCCTCGACGAGGTAGTTGACCTTCTTGACCGGGGAGTGGACCGAATCGATCGGGATCCAGCCGATCCCGAGATCTTCGGCGAAGTTCTTGTCGGCCGAGACGTACCCGCGCCCGCGGTTGACGCGCATCTCCATGTTGAGCGAGCCGCCCTCGGAAACCGTCGCGACGTGCACGTCCGGCTCCAGGATCTCCACGTCGGCGTCCGTCTCGATATCGCCGGCCTTGACCTCGCCGGCGTTCTCGCTCCTCAGGTACAGGGTCTTCGTCTGGTCGACGTGCATGCGGATCGGAATCTGCTTGAGATTGAGAATGATGTCGGTGGCGTCCTCGACCACACCGGGAATGGGCGAAAACTCGTGCAGCACACCGTCGATCTTGACGGCCGTCACGGCAGCGCCCTCGATCGACGACAGCAACACGCGGCGCAGCGCGTTGCCGACCGTGGTCCCGAAACCGCGCTCGAACGGCTGGGCATGAAAGCGCCCGAAGCGGTCGGTCAGCGTGTCGGTATCGCACTCCAGCCGCTTGGGTCGCTGAAAGCTTTTCCACAACATCGAGTTCCGTCCTTTCGGCGTTGCGAGAACCCGCCGATCACTTCGAGTAGAGCTCCACGATCAGCTGCTCCTGCACCGGCAGATTGAGCTGATCGCGGGTCGGCGCCGCCGTCAGCCGGCCGCTGAGCGCCTGGCCGTCCAGCTCCAGCCATTCGGGAATGCCGCGGCCCTTGACCTCTTCCATCGCGTAGAGGATGGCGGGGTTCTTCGCGCTGGAGGCGCGGACCGCCACCACGTCGCCGGCCCGCACCGAGAACGACGGAACGTCCGCGCGCCGGCCGTTGACCGTGAAGTGGCCGTGGCGCACGAGCTGGCGGGCCTGCGGCCGGGACGCCGCGAAGCCCAGCCGGTAGACGACGTTGTCGAGCCGGCGTTCGAGAAGCTGCAGCAGCGTCTCGCCCGTGACGCCCTTCTGGCGATCGGCCTCCTCGAAGTACCGCCTGAACTGGCGCTCGAGGACCCCGTACATGCGCTTCACCTTCTGCTTCTCGCGAAGCTGGAGCCCGTAGCCCATGAGCCGCTGCCGGCGGCCCTTGCCGTGCTGCCCGGGCGGCACGTTGCGCCGCTCGATGGCGCACTTCTCGCCGTAGCACCGTTCCCCCTTGAGGAACAGCTTCATCGCCTCGCGCCGGCACAACCGGCAGACCGGTCCAGCGTATCGCGCCATGTTCTGTCAGCCCTCTTCAAACCCGCCGGCGCTTCGGCGGACGACATCCGTTGTGCGGAATCGGGGTTACGTCCCGAATCGACTTGACCTCGAGGCCGACCGATGTCTGCAGCGCGCGAATGGACGACTCGCGCCCGGCGCCCGGCCCCTTGACCCGCACGTCCACCGAGCGCACGCCGAACGCCTTCGCACCGTGGCCGGCATTGATGGCCGCCTGGGTCGCCGCGAACGGCGTGCCCTTGCGGGACCCCTTGAAACCGATGCCGCCGGCGCTCGACCAGGACAGCACCCGGCCGTCGGCGTCGGCGATCGTGATGATCGTGTTGTTGAACGACGCCTGAATGTGCACCACGCCGTGATGCACAACACGCTTCTCGCCGCGCTTCTTGAACGTCTTGGTGCGGCGCTTGCGCTTCGCGGGCGCGGGAACGCTCGCGTCGACGACATCCAGCTTGGCCATCCACAGACCCCCTAGCTCGTCTTCTTCTTCGCGACGGCGCCCTTGCGGGGCCCCTTTCGCGTGCGGGCGTTCGTATTCGTGCGCTGCCCCCGCACCGGCAGATTGCGGCGGTGCCGCAGTCCGCGGTAGCAGCCGATCTCCATCAGCCGCTTGATGTTGACGGAGATCTCCTTGCGCAGGTCGCCCTCGATGCGGCCCTCCTCCTCGATGGCGCGGCCGATTCTGCGCACATCGTCCTCGGTGAGATCCTTGACCCGCGTGTCGAGATCGACGCCCGCCGTCCGCAACAGCGCCGTCGAGCGCGTCGGGCCGATGCCGAAGATGTAGGTCAGACCGACCTCGATCCGCTTCGTGCGCGGAAGATCAACGCCTGCAATGCGCGCCATCGTCCTCTACCCCTGCCTCTGCTTGTGCTTCGGGTTGCTGCAGAGCACCCGCACCACGCCGCGGCGGCGGATGATCTTGCACTTGTCGCACAGCCTGCGAACGGATGCTCGTACCTTCATCTCGTCTCCTGCGCGGCGGCTCGCGGCCGGCGGCGTCAGCCCGCCTGCGACAATGCCGCCGGATCGGCCGGCGTCGGCCGACTCAGCACGCACGGGCCTTCCTGCAGCACCGCCACCGAATGCTCGAAGTGGGCCGAGAGACTCCCGTCGGAAGTCACCGCGGTCCAGCCGTCGTCCAGTACGCGCACGGCCGGCAGGCCCGCGTTGACCATCGGCTCGATGGCCAGCACCATGCCTTCCTTCAGGCGCGGCCCGCGTCCCGGCTCGCCGTAGTTCGGAACCTGCGGCTCCTCGTGCAGGCTGGTGCCGATCCCGTGCCCGACGAACTCGCGGACCACGGAGAACCCGTGCGCCTCGACGTGGCTCTGCACCGCGTGGCCGAGATCGGACACGCGCCCGCCGACCCGGGCGCGTTCGATCGCCCGGTCCAGCGCCTCCCGGGTCACGCGCAGCAAGCCGGCGGCGGCCTCGGAGATCGCGCCGACGCCCACGGTCAGGGCCGAGTCGCCGTAGTAGCCGTCGAGCACGACCCCCATGTCCAGCGAGACGATATCGCCTTCCGCCAGCCGCCTGGCGGACGGAATGCCGTGCACCACGGCCTCGTTGATCGACACGCACAGCGTCGCCGGATAGCCATGGTAGCCCTTGAACGCCGGCACCGCGCCCGCCGCGCGCACCCGCGCCTCCGCCACGGCGTCCAGGTCGGCGGGGGTCACGCCCGGCTCGATCAGCGCCTCCAGCTCGCGCAGCACGTCGGCCACGAGCCCGTTCGCCCGCCGCATCTTCTGCACCTCGGCACGTGACCTGCACACGATCATCGGTCGTCTCCGAGCGTCATCCGCCGGGCGGCGGCTGGCGGCGAACGGCCGCCAGCGCTTCGTCGATGGCCACCCCGAGGGCGGCATGCACGGCGTCGGGCGGCTGGTTGCCCTCGACGCGGCGAAAGCTCGGGCGGTCCTCGTAGAACGCAACCAGCGGCTGCGTCTGCTCGTGATACACCCGCAGCCGCTCCCGGACGACGTCCTCCCGGTCGTCGCTCCGCTGCACCAGCGCGGCGCCGCAGCGCGTGCAGGCGGCCGGCATGTCGCCGGCGCCGGCGCCGAACGTCGCGCCGCAGCGCAAGCACACGCGCCGGCGCGACAGCCGCTCCACCAGCTCCTGGTCCGGAACGCCCAGCTCGATGATGACCAGCGGGTCGCGGCCCGTCAGGATCTCGTCGAGCGCCACCGCCTGCGCGACCGTCCGCGGAAACCCGTCGAGGATGAAGCCGCCGGCCGCGTCGTCGCGCGCCAGCCGCTCCCGGACGATCCCGACCATCAGCGCGTCGCTGACGAGCTCGCCCCGTTCCATGACCGCCTTGGCCTGCAGGCCGAGCTCCGTGCCGGCCTGCACGGCCTCGCGAAGGATGTCGCCGGTCGAGATCTGCGGAATCCGCCGGACCTGCTCGATCCGCTTCGCCTGGGTGCCCTTGCCGGCGCCCGGGGGTCCGAATAGCACGAGATTCGCCGCCACCGCCGTCCCCTTCAACTAGCCGCGGCGCCCCTTGATCCGGGTCTTCTTCATGAAACCGTCGTAGTGCCTCATGATCAGCTGCGATTCGATCTGCTGCACCGTGTCCATCGACACGCCGACGATGATCAGCAGCGACGTGCCGCCGAAGTAGAACGTCACGCCCATCCCGTCGGTGATGAAGCGGGGCAGCAGCGTATCCAGCTGATCGCCGATGAACGGCACCGCGTCGGCCCGGAAGCCCGCGATCAGCAGATCGGGCAGCACGGCCACCAGCGCCAGGTAGATCGACCCGACCAGCGTGATGCGCGTGAGGATCGTGTCGATGTGTTCGGCCGTGCGCTTGCCCGGCCGGATGCCGGGAATGAACCCGCCGTACTTCCGCATGTTCTCCGCCACGTCATCCGGGTTGAAGATGATCGCGGTGTAGAAGTAGGCGAAGAAGATGATGCCGCCCATGTACAGGAGGTAGTACAACGGCATGCCGTTGCGCAGCTGGTCGGTCAGCGCCTGGCCCCAGCCGCCCGCCGGGAAGGCGGTGGCGACCGTGGCCGGGAACGCGATGATCGACGAGGCGAAGATGACGGGAATCACGCCGCCCGTATTCACCTTCAGCGGAATGTGGGTGCTGCTGCCGCCGTACATGCGCCGGCCGACCACGCGTTTCGCGTACTGCACCGTGACGCGCCGGTGCCCGCGCTCGATGAACACGACGGCGCCCACGACCAGCACCATGACCGTCAGCAGGAGCAGGACGCGGATGATCCCCATCTGCCCCGTCCGCATCTGGTCCAGCGTCGTCAGCACGGCCGACGGCAGCCCCACCACGATGCCGGCGAAGATGATCAGCGACATCCCGTTGCCGACGCCGCGCTCGGTGATCTGCTCGCCCAGCCACATGATGAAGGCGGTGCCGGTGGTCAGCGTGAGCACCGTCATGAAGCGGAAGGCCCACCCGGGCGCGTAGACCAGCGGCAGGCCGCCGGCGATGTTCGTCTGGCGCTCCAGAAAGATCGCAATCGCCAGCGACTGGACGATGCACAGCACGATGGTGCCGTAGCGCGTGTACTGGGTGATCTTCCGCCGGCCGAGCTCGCCCTCCTTCGACAGGCGCTCCAGATACGGCCAGACGACGGTCAGCAACTGCAGGATGATCGATGCGCTGATGTAGGGCATGATGCCGAGCGCGAAGATCGTCACCTGCGACAGGTTGCCGCCCGAGAACATGTCGTACAGCCCGAACATCGTGCCCGACGCCTGCTCGGCGAGCAGCGCCAGCGCCTCGGTGTTCACGCCGGGCGTCGGAATGTGGCTCCCCACCCGGTAGACGGCGAGGATGGCGAGCATGAACAGCAGGCGCCGGCGAAGATCCGGTATCGCGAACGTGTTCCGCAGGCTCTCCAGCATCAGTCGGACTGGCTCCCGGAGGTGGCCGCCAGCACCTCCACCTGGCCGCCGGCGGCGGCGATGGCCTGGCTGGCCGCAGCGCTGAAGCGATGCGCCCTGACGGTCAGCCGCTTCGACAGCTCGCCGCGCCCCAGCACCTTGATCAGCACGCGCGACCGGCGCACGATCCGCCGCGCGCGCAGCAGCTCCGGCGTCACCTCCGCGCCGTCATCGAACCGGGCCGCGAGCGTGTCGAGGTTGACCACGGCGTACTCGACGCGGAACGGATTGTGGAAGCCGCGCTTCGGCACGCGCCGGTGCAGGGGCATCTGGCCGCCCTCGAAGCCGCGCTTGCGCTTGAAGCCGGACCGCGACTTGGCGCCCTTGTGCCCGCGGCCGGCAGTCACCCCGGTCCCGGAGCCCTCGCCCCGACCGACGCGCTTGCGCTTGCGCCGCGCGCCTTCCGGCGGATGCAGATTGCTCAGATCCATGGCCCTACCCCACGCGCACGAGATGGCGCACCTTGCGCAGCATGCCTCGAATCGACGGGTTGTCCACCACGTCGATGGAGTGCCCGATGCGCCGCAGGCCGAGACCGCGCACGACGAGCGACTGCCGCTTGTCGTAGCCGATCGGGCTGCGGACGAGGGTCACGCGCACCCGCGGCGCCGTTTCGTTGCGTTGCCCGCGTCTCATTGATCACCTGCCACCGGCGCGCCCGCCTCCGCCGTTCCGCCGGCCGCGCCACCCGCCGCCAGCGCCAGATCGATGCCGCGCAGCCGCTCCACCTCCTCGGGGTCCTTGAGCTCCGCGAGGCCGACGAAGGTCGCACGGACCACGTTGTGCGGGTTGTCGGAGCCGAGCGACTTCGTGAGGATGTTGTGAATGCCGGCCGACTCGACCACCGCGCGCACCGCGCCGCCCGCGATGATCCCGGTGCCCTCCGGCGCCGGCTTCAGCAGCACGCTGCCGGCCCCGAACCGCCCGACGATGGTGTGCGGAATCGTCGTGCCCTGCAACGGCACCCGCACGAGCGCCTTCTTCGCCGACTCGATCCCCTTCTTGATGGCCGAGGGCACCTCCTTGGCCTTGCCGACCGCGAAGCCGACGTGCCCCAGGCCGTCGCCGACGACGACCAATGCGCTGAAGCTCAGGTTCTTGCCGCCCTTGACGACCTTGGTCACACGGTTGATCGACACGACCGTGTCCTTCAGGTCGAGCAGCGTGGGGTCGATCTTCGGTCGCGCGTCTCGCATGCTCAAAACTCCAGGCCGGCTTCGCGGGCCGCCTCCGCCACGCTGCGCACCCGGCCGTGATACAACCGGCCGCCGCGGTCGAACACGACCTGCCTGACGCCGCGCTCGAGCAGGCGCTCGGCCACCACGCGACCGACGACGCTCGCGCCCAGCTTGTTGCCGCCCCGCGCGCCGTCCTCGAACCGGGCGCGCACGCTGGCCTCGTGACTCGAGGCCCACGCCAGCGTCCGCCCGGCCTCGTCGTCGATGACCTGCACGCAGATGTGGGCGAGGCTCCTCGACACCGCCAGCCGCGGCCGCAGTGGCGTGCCGTGGATCCGCTTGCGCTGCCGCAGCCGGATCCGGCGCCGGCGATCTCTCTTGGTCTTGATTCTCATCGACTACGCCCCGGTCTTGCCGACCTTCTTCTTGAGCACCTCGCCGGTGTACCGAATGCCCTTCTGCTTGTAGGGGTCGGGCTTCCGCAGCGCGCGCAGATCCGCCGCCACCTGCCCGACCCGCTGGCGGTCGATGCCGGCGACGGTGATGTGGTTCTGCTTGTCCACCGTGATGTCGATGCCGGTCGGGATGGGGAACTTCACCGGGTGCGAGTACCCGAGGGAGAGAACGACCTCCGGTCCCGACACCTCGGCGCGGTAGCCGATGCCGACGATGTCGAGCTCCTTGGTGAAACCCTGCGAGACGCCGTGCACCGCGTTGGCCGCCAGGCTCCGCGCCAGACCGTGGAACTTCGCGAGCGACCGGTCGTTCTCGCGCACGGGCAGGGCCGTGAGCTTGCCGTCGGCCAGCTCGAAGCGCACCCCGGGCGGCACGGGCTGCCGGAGCGTGCCCTTCGGACCCTGCACCTCCACGGCGTCAGCCCCGACGGTGACCGTGACGCCGTCCGGAATCGGAATCGGCTGCTTGCCTACCCGCGACATGGATGCACCCCGGCTCCCGTCCGAGCCCTACCACACATTGCACAGAACCTCGCCGCCCACGCCCGCCTTGGCGGCGTCACGACCGGTCATGACGCCCTGCGAGGTGGTGAGAATGCTCGTTCCCAGCCCGGCCAGCACCGGCGGGGCCTTGTCGCGCGCGAAGTACACCCGCCGGCCGGGCCGACTGACGCGTTCCAGGCCGGACAGCACGCGCTGACCGCCGGGACCGTACTTCAGCACGATGCGAATCATCTGTCTGGGCTGCGTGCCGCGCCGGCCGGGCACCTCGACGATCTTGAATCCCTGAACATATCCCTCGCTCTGGAGGATCCGCGCAATCTCGACCTTGAGCCTCGACAGCGGCACGTCGACGCGCAGATGCCGGTTCGACGTCGCGTTCCGGATCCTCGACAGCATGTCAGCAATCTGATCAGGCATAGGCCCTCGATCTCTCCCGTCTCACCCAACCACCCGGCCCGTGCACGGCGCCCCGCCGCCTACCAGCTGCTCTTCGTCACGCCCGCGATCTCGCCCTCGAGAGCGAGCTTGCGGAAGCAGAGACGGCAGAGCCCGAACTTGCGCATGTACCCGCGCGGCCGGCCGCAAAGCCGGCAGCGGTTGCGCACGCGAACCCTGAACTTCGGCGGCTTGAGGTCCTTGACCTTCTTCGCGATCGTCGACATGGTGATTTGTCATGGCGGCCCGCGGGCCGCGCGTCAGCTCGCCCGAAAGGGCATGCCCAGCAACTTCAGCAACCGGCGTCCCTCGCCGTCGGTCCTGGCCGTGGTTACGACCGACACGTTCATCCCGCGCGACTGATCGACCTTCATGTAGTCGATCTCCAGAAAAATCAGCTGGTCGCGGAGACCCAGCGTGTAGTTGCCGCGACCGTCGAACCCGTCCGGCGAGATGCCGCGGAAGTCCCGCACGCGGGGCAGCGCGATCGAGATGAGGCGATCGAGGAACTCGTACATCCGCTCCCCGCGCAGCGTCACCATCGAGCCGATCGCCATTCCCTGCCGCAGCTTGAACGCGGCGACGGACTTGCGCGCGCGGGTGGTCACCGGCCGCTGCCCCGTGATCCGCGTCAGCTCGTCCGCCGCGGCGTCGATGAGCTTCGGGTTCTGGGTCGCCTCGCCGATGCCCATGTTGACCACGACCCGCTCGATCCTGGGCACGGCCATGATGGTCGTGTAGCCGAACTCCTTGCGGAGCGCGGGCACGACCTCGTCACGATAGCGTTCCTGCAGCCGGCTCACTTGTCCACCGCCCCGTCGCACTTGCGACACACGCGTATCTTCCGCCCGTCGCCGAGCAGCTGGCGCCCGACACGCGCCGGCGCCCCGCACTCCGGACAGACGATCTGCACGTTCGACGCGTGCACGGAGCCCTCCCTCTCGACGATGCCGCCCTTGATGTTGCGCTGCGGATTCGGCCGCGTGTGCCGCTTGACGAAGTTGACCCCCTCGATCACGAGGCGGTTGCGGGCGGGCAGCACCTTCAGCACGCGGCCACGCTTGCCGCGGTCCTTGCCGGAGACGACGACCACGTTGTCGTTCTTCCGCACGGGGGTCTGGAGTCTGGACATCGTTCCGATCGCCTCACAACACTTCCGGCGCCAGCGAGATGATCTTCATGAACTTCCGCTCGCGCAGTTCGCGGGCCACGGGCCCGAAGACGCGGGTCCCGATCGGCTCGTTCTGCTCGTTGACGAGCACCGCGGCGTTCCGGTCGAACCGGATGTAGCTGCCGTCCCGGCGGCGGTGCTCCTTGTGGGTCCTGACGATCACCGCCCGCACCACCTGGCCCTTCTTCACGGCCGAGGCCGGCGTGGCCTCCTTGACCGCTGCCGTGACGAGGTCCCCCAGCCCGGCGTAGCGCCCCGTCGCGCCGCCCAGCGGATTGATGACCGCGATCTTCCGCGCCCCGGAGTTGTCCGCGACGTCCAGCACCGACTGCATCTGAATCATGACGCGTCCGTCCGATCACACCGTCCGCTCAAACCACCCGGGCCCGCTCGACGATGCGGACCACGACGAACCGCTTCCGCCGGCTGAGCGGCCGCGACTCGACCATGGCCACACGGTCGCCGACCTTCAGGCTGCCGGTCTCGTCGTGCGCCATGAATCTCGTCGTGCGGCGGCGAATCTTGCCGTACACGTTGTCCCGCACCCGGCGCTCGACGGCAACGATGACGCCCTTGTCCAGCTTGTCGCGGACCACGACGCCGATAACCTCTCTCTTGTTGGCCATCGCTCAGTCTTCTCCGCCGTCGGCGCCGGCGGCCGTCTCCTCCGCCCCTGCCAGCTCGCGCTCGCGCAGCAGCGTCTTGACCCGTGCCCGCTCGCGCCGCAACTCGCGCATCTTGTTCGACGCGTCGGTCTGGCCCAGCGACCTCTGGATGCGCAGCCGAAAGACCTGATCGTCGAGCTCGCCCGCGCGTTGCTGGAGGTCTTCCGTGCCCAGCTCGCGCAGCTCGTCGATGCCCGTCATGAGCCGTCACCCGCGCCGAACCGCCGCGTGAACTTCGTCGGTATCGGCAGCTTGGCGGCCGCCAGCCGCATCGCGTGCTCCGCGTCGACGGCGTTCACGCCCTCCATCTCGAACAGGATCCGGCCCGGACGCACCACCGCCACCCACTGCTCCGGCGCGCCCTTGCCCTTGCCCATGCGGGTCTCCTGCGGCTTCTTCGTGATGGGCTTGTCCGGAAAGATGCGCACCCAGATCTTGCCGCCGCGCTTGACGGCGCGCGTCATCGCGACACGGGCCGCCTCGATCTGGCGGTCGGTCATCCAGCACGATTCGAGCGCCTTCAGCCCGTAGTCGCCGAACGAGACGGCCGACCCGCGCCAGGCCTTGCCGACCATGCGCCCCCGATGCTGCTTCCGATACTTGACCTTCTTCGGCATCAACATGGCGATTCTCCCGGATGCCTGGGCTACAGGCGGCCGCGGCGCGGCGGGCGGTAGTCCTCCTCGCGGCTGGTCTGCGGCTCGAGCCGCTCGCCCTTGTAGAGCCACACCTTGACGCCGATGGCGCCGTAGGTCGTGCGCGCCTCGCCGAACCCGTAGTCGATGTCGGCCCGCAGCGTCTGCAGCGGCAGCTGTCCGTGCAGATACCACTCGGAGCGCGCGATCTCGGCGCCGTTGAGACGTCCCCCCACCCGCACCTTGATGCCGCGCGCGCCGAAGCGCAGCGCCGACTCGACCGCCTTGCGCATGGCGCGCCGGAACGCAACGCGCTTCTCGAGCTGCAGCGCGACCGACTCGCTGATCAATTGCGCGTCGAGCTCGGGTTTCTGAATCTCCTGGATGTTGATGAACACGTCGCGGTTCGTCCGCTTCTGAATGTCGGTCTTCAGCTTGTCGACCTCCGTGCCCTTGCGCCCGATGATGATGCCCGGCCGCGAGGTGTGGATGTCGAGCTTCAGCTTGTTGGCGGCGCGCTCGATCTCGATCTTGGACACGCCGGCATGGGAGAACCGCTTCTTGAGGTCGGACTTCAGGGACAGGTCCTCGTGCAGCAGCTTGGCATAGTCCCGGTCCGCGTACCAGCGCGAGCGCCACGTCTTGTTGAAGCCGAGGCGAAATCCGTAGGGGTGAACCTTCTGTCCCATGCTCGACCCTGTCTCCTACGATGGCGGCGCCGCGTCGACGGCGGGCACGCTGGTCACGGTCTCGGGCTTCTCGCACACGGTCACGGTCAGGTGCGACGTCCGCTTGGTGATGCGGAACGCGCGGCCCATGGGCGCCGGGCGGATGCGCTTGAGCGACGGCCCCTGATTGGCGTAGCACTCGCGCACGAACAGCCGGTCCGTGTCCCCGCTCGCGCCTTCCTTCTGCTGCGCGTTGGCCACGGCCGACCGCAGCACCTTCGCGATGTCGCGCGCGACGCTCTTGCGGGTGAAGCGGAGCGTGGCCAGCGCGCTGTCGACCGTCCGCCCGCGAATGAGATCCATGACGAGCTTCGCCTTCTGCGCCGACGTGCGGACGTAGCGCGCGGTGGCGCGGCCCTCGATCATCGCCCGCCCCTCGCCACGGACGCCACCTTCTCGCCGCGGCCGGTGTGCCCGCGGAACAGGCGGGTCGGGGCGAACTCCCCGAGCTTGTGCCCCACCATGTTCTCGCTGACGTAGACCGGCACGAACTTCTTTCCGTTGTGGACGGCGATCGTGTGCCCGATCATCTCCGGCACCACGGTCGACCGGCGGGACCACGTCTTGATCACCTTCCGCGCGTTGTCGCGGTTCATCACCTCGATCTTCTCGAGGAGCGGAATATCGACGAACGGTCCCTTCTTCAGCGATCGACTCATCGCGGCAGCTCCCGTCACCTCGAACGCTTGCGCTTCTTCCGTTGCAGGATGAAACGGTCCGACGGCTTCCGGCGGCGGGTCTTGTAGCCCTTCGCCGGCTGTCCCCACGGCGACACCGGATGCCGCCCCCCCGCCGCGTGGCCTTCGCCGCCCCCCAGCGGATGGTCGACCGGATTCATCGAGTTGCCGCAGACGTGCGGCCGCTTGCCGCGCCAGCGGTTCCGGCCGGCCTTGCCGATCGACACGTTGCCGTGCTCGACGTTGCCGACCTGGCCCACCGTGGCCAGCGCGCCCGGCGGCACGAGCCGCGTCTCGCCGGACGGCAGCTTGACCGTCACGTGCTTGCCGTCCTTCGCCACGACCTGCACCGCCGACCCGGCGCTGCGGGCGATCTGTCCGCCCTTCCCGGGACGCAGCTCCACGTTGTGCACCTGCGTGCCGAGCGGCATGTTCCGGAGCGGCAGCGCGTTGCCGGGCAGGATGTCGGTCTTCTCGTCGGCAAGCACCGTGTCGCCGACCTTCAGGCCGACCGGGTGCAGGATGTAGCGCTTCTCGCCGTCGGCGTACGCCACCAGCGCGATCCGCGCCGACCGGTTCGGATCGTACTCGATGGTCGCCACGCGCCCCGGCACGCCCCGCTTGTCCCGCCGGAAATCGATGACCCGGTAGGCGCGCTTGTGGCCGCCCCCGCGCCACCACAAGGACACCTCGCCGCGGTTGTTCCGCCCGCCCGACTTCTTGAGCGGCTTCGTCAGCGGCCGATACGGCCGGTCCGTCGTGATCTCGTCGAAATCGTGAGCGGACTGAAACCGCCGGCCGGCCGACGTGGGCTTGTACCTGCGAATCGCCATCGTTCGCCTTCGACCTCTCTGCTAGCCCGCCCCTTCGAGGAACTCGGGGATCTTCTCGCCGGGCCGCAACCGCACGTAGGCCTTCTTCCAGTCCGGCCGCTGGCCGGCGAAGCGCCCTTGCCGCTTGATCTTGCCGTGCGAGATCGCCGTGCGCACGGTCGCCACGCGGGTGCCGAGCAGCTGCTCGACCGCCCGCTTGATGTCGACCTTCGTCGCGTTCATCGCCACCTCGAAGGTGACGATGCGCTTGTCGTCGAGCAGCACCGACGACTTCTCCGTCACGATCGCCCGCCGGATGACGTCCGTCTGCTTCACGATGCCAACACCTTTTCGAGATGCCTGACCGCGTCGGCGGTCACGAACAGCCGCCGCGCGCCGGTGACGTCGCGGGCCGTCAGGCGGCTGGAGCCGACCGCCCGCACGCCCGGGAGGTTCCGGACCGCCAGCTCGAGGTTCGATTGGGGCTTCACGTCGACGAGGAGCGCCCGCTCCCCGCTGTCGAGGCGCCCGAGCAGCTCCACGGCGTCCCTCGTCCGCGGCTCGTCGACCGTCAACTGCTCGACGACGGTCACCGCTCCGTCGCGGAGCTTCTGAGTGAGCGCGGCCCGCAGGGCGCGGCGCACCACCTTGGCCGGCAGCGCGTAGGCGTAGCTGCGCGGCTGGGGTCCGAAGACCGTGCCTCCCTTGCGCCACAGCGGGTTGCGCACCTCGCCGACGCGGGCCCGGCCGGTGCCCTTCTGCCGCCACGGCTTGCGGCCCGTGCCCCGCACCTGGCCGCGCGTCTTCGTGGCATGGGTGCCTCGCCGGTCGGCGGCGTTCTGCTGCACCACCGACTCCCAGACGAGCCCCTCGTCCACCGGCCCGCCGAAGACCTCGTCACTGAGATCGATCGAGCCGACCCGGTCGTTCTGCTCGTTGATCACGTCCAGCGTCATGTTCCGCTCTCGCCTGCCCGCCGCGCGGGTCAGCCTCGCCGCTTCTTCTTCTTCGCGTCGACCTGCGCGGGCTGCGCCACCTCGCGACGGGGAGCGACCGCCCGCCGAATGACGACGTAGCCCCCGGGCGCACCGGGCACCGCGCCGCGCACGACCAGCTGGTGGTTCTCGGCGTCGACCTGGATGACGCGCAGGTTGCGCACCGTGACGCGGTCGCCGCCCATGCGCCCGGGCGCGCGCATCCCCTTGAGCACCCGCGACGGATAGGACGACTGGCCGATCGAGCCGGGCGCGCGGTGGAACATCGACCCGTGGGTCGCGCGCCCGCCCCCGAAGCCGTGCCGCTTGATGACGCCCTGGAAGCCGCGGCCCCGACTCTCGCCGACGACGTCCACCTGATCGCCGGGCGCGAAGAGCGAAACCAGCACCTGCTCGCCTTCCTGCGGCGCCTCGCCGCCGGCGGCGAGGGCCACCTCGCGCCGGATGCGGGTGGGCGGCACGTTCGCGCGCCGGTAGTGGCCGGCGACGGGCTTGGACACCCGCGCCGGGCGCTGCTCGACGAGGCCGATCTGCACCGCGTCGTAGCCGTCCCGATCGACGGTCTTGCGTTGCACGACCACGCAGGGACCGGCCTGCAGGACCGTGGCCGGCGACACCACCCCGTCGTCGCTGAACACCTGCGTCATCCCGATCTTTCGTCCGATGATCCCGGCCACCATGACTCCGTCCCGCGCAGGCTCCTAGTTGTGTTCCTTGCCGAACGCCTTGATCTCGACGTCGACCCCCGCCGGCAGATCGAGCTTCATCAGCGCGTCGACCGT
>JAAXGX010000155.1:0-10980 GCA_012271165.1 Vicinamibacteraceae bacterium
GGCCGAAACGGGCTCTGAAACTTCGGTTTAGAATGGGGCCCTGAGAGGGAGGCAGCCATGCCGAAGAAGATGCTGGTGACCACGCTGTTCGTGGCGGCGTTCGCGGCGCACCTGTCCGCGCAGACGCTCTTCGTGGCCCCGATTACGGACTCCGTACTGGGCGACGACGGCCCGACGCGCTACGAGTACATCATGAACCTGGACGATCGCAGCGAGTGCGAGACGGTGGAGCCGGTGGCGCGCGAGGAGCTGGCCGACTACACCGTGTGGTTCGAGTTCGAGGAGCGGCACTACGCCCTGGTCTGGGACAGCAGCGGCCGCCTGGTGGGCGACCGCGACAACGTCCGCAGCTCGGGGAACATCGTCAAGGACGTGTGCGAGATCATCCTGCGGCACGAGGAGGCCGTCCGCGGGGACGGCGACTAGCGCCGTTCTACGGCGCAGACTCCCAGGACTGCGAGGAGCCGGGGTCCGGCGCGGTCCCCAGAGCGCGGCCCACGCCGTCGAGGAGGCGCGTCGTCGACTCCGCGGGCACGAGCTGCTCGCGCGCGAGGAACTCGAGCACGGCGACCACCCGCCCGCCCCGCCTGACCGGCACCCCGCACGCGCCGCGAATCCCCGGCATGCTCGCCCGGCGCGCGGCGGGGAACGTCGGATCGCTCTCGGCGTTGGCGACCCAGACGACCCGCCCGGACTGCAGCACGCGGCCGGCGAGGCCGTCGCCCCGCGCCGGCCGCTCCGCGGCCAGCGCCGGCCGCAGCGGCTCGAGGCCGTCGCCGTCGATCACGAGCGCCTCCGGGCACGGGGCCAGCGCGCCGCCGTCGTCCACGGCGCGCCAGGCGAGGCCGACCGGCCAGCCCGCCCAGCCGCAGACCCGCTCGTTGATCCGCCGCGCGGCCGCCTCGAACGACCCGGCCTCGCCCGCAATCGCCAGCGCCGCCTGCAGCAGCTCCAGCTCGGCCGCCCGGCCGTCGAGCTGCGCGTCGCGCTCGGCCAGCGCGGCGTCGGCCTCGCGCGCGGCGGTGACGTCGGTGTACAGCAGCAGCGTCTCGCCGCCGCCCGACGGACCGATCCGCATCTCGAGCCAGCGGCCGTCGGCGGTGCGCACCACGTCGCACGCCGCCTCGCGGGCGCCCGCCAGCCGCGCCTGCACCCAGGCCTCGACCTCCGCCTCCGGCACCTGGACCAGCCCGCGGGTGACGGTGGCGCGCACGAGATCCTCGAGCGCCAGGCCCGGACGGATCGGCACGTCCGGGTAGAACTCGCGGAAGCGCGGATTGCACGCCGCCAGCCTGCCGTCCGCGCGCCACACCGCGAGCCCCGCCCCGCGGCCGGCCAGCACCGCCGCCAGGCGCGCGGCGAGGCGCGCGGCGTGATCGCGGGCGGCGTGCAGCCGGCGCGCCAGCAGGAACGCCGCCGCCGCCAGCGCCAGCACCCCCGGCATCCAGAAGAGCCACATGGAGGTAATCGTAGCCGCTTGCGGGGGCCCCTGCGCCCCGCGCCGCTTCCGCCGAGGCGCGCGGTGCGCGCCTTGCGGAGTCTGCACCCATTTCTACGGGGCAGACTCCTGGCGGGGCGCCGGGGCGGGCGGACGGGGGTATTGACAAGGGGCGGCGAGGCTCGTAGGTTGAAGGCGATGGCTGTCGTCATCGCGCTGGCGATCGCGCTCGTCCTGCTGCCGGCGCCCCCCGCGCTGGCGGGCGCCGGGCAGGCCCCGGAGGGCGGCGGCGCGTTCGACGCCGCGGCGCTCCCCGTCTCCTTCGACCGCATCCGGCGGCAGCTCGACCGGCTGCCCGCCGGCGACGACGCCGGCGACATGCTGCGGCTGCGCTTCTACGTGCGGGTCAACGCGCCTGCGCCGGAGGCCCCGGTGCTCGACGTGTTCGACGGCTTCGACCTGCGCAACGCCCCGCCCCGCTACGGCTCGCCCGCGCACGCCGAGATGCGCAGGCTCACGACCCCGCTGCGCCACCGCTTCCGCAACGGCACGCCGGCCGTGACGACCGGCAACCTGCTGTCCTGGGGACGCTGACGGGCTTCAATCAGACGGGGCTGCGCCCCGAACCCCCGGCGTCCGCTTGCGGGGACCCCGCTGCCCCGCGCCGCTACCGCCGAGGCGCGCCGTGCGCGCCTTGTGGAGTCTGCCACCGTCTCTACGGCGCGGGCTCCGGCCCGTCGGCCGGGAAGGTCCACAGCCGGAGGGGAACCGACACCAGGATGTACTTCTTGCGCAGCCCGACCACGTGCGCGGAGTACGCCGGCCGCGGAATCTCGCCGCGCACGTGCCGCTCGCGCAGGCGCCGCAGCTCGAACCGGTAGAGGTCGTTGACGTACTCGTGCACCAGCTCGGGGCGCGTCCGCGGGGTCGGGCGCACGCCGTGGGTCGCGAGCTCGTCGAGCACCTGCCGGCGGTAGCGGAACGTCACGCGGTCGTCAGCAGCGCATCGGCCGAGGCCGCCCCGAACGCGTCGAACCAGGGCCGGGCCCGGGTCAACCGCTCGTTGACGTTGCCGATGTTCTCGACCCCCTCGCTCTCGAGCCAGCGGCGGAACGCCCCGACGCCCTCCCGCGCGTAGACCGGGATGCCGTCCTTCCAGGTGGCGCGCCCGCAGAGCACGCCGGCCCACGACACCCCCGACTCGGCCGCCAGCTCGAGCGACTCGGTGAACTCGCCGTTGCTCACGCCGGCCGACAGGTAGATGAACGGCCGGGTGGCGGCGGCCGCCGCGGCGCGGAAGTGGTCGAGCGCCTCGGCGCGCGTGTACGCCGCCTCGCCGCTGAAGCTGCGCGCCCCCTCGACGAACTTCATGTTGACCGGCACCTCCACCTTCATCACGTCGACGCCGTAGCGGTCCTGCGTGAACTCCGCCATGCTGGCCGCCACCACGCGCGGCTTGACGCGCGCGAACTCGGCGCCCTTCTCGTCGCCGCCCGCCGGGTCGTAGCCGACGAACTCGAGGAAGAACGGGATGTCGTTGGTGCGGCACTCGTCGCCGATGCGCTCGACCCAGGCGTGCTTCTCCTCGTTGACGTCGGATGTGTCGAACGGCGTGTAGTAGAGGAGCACCTTGACGCAGTCGGCCCCGGCCTCCTTCAGGCGCCGCACCGACCAGTGGCTGAGCAGGTCGGGGAGCCGTCCCGGCCGGGTGTTGTCGTAGCCGCTCTGCTCGTAGGCCAGCAGCAGGCCGGCGTTGGCGCTGCGCTTGCGCGAGGGCGCGATGCCCCACTGCGGGTCGAGCAGGATCGCCGAGGCGTGCGGCGTCAGCACCTCCGTGACCGCGCCCTTGAACTCCTCCATCATGGCGTCGGTCACCTCGCCCCCGCTGGCCTTGGCCAGCGCCTTCTTGAGCGACCCCCGCTGGTCCATCGCCGCCGCGCCGATCGTCCCCGCGGCGGTCGACACCGCCTTCATCCCCGCGAGCTTCCCTG
Organism: Vicinamibacteraceae bacterium; assembly: GCA_012271165.1. Taxonomy (GTDB): domain Bacteria; phylum Acidobacteriota; class Vicinamibacteria; order Vicinamibacterales; family UBA8438; genus JAAXGX01. Next base: position 3,430 of record JAAXGX010000155.1, read on the forward strand.
GTGTCATTGCGCGTCTGCTCCCCTGCTCTGCAAAACCTTCATTGTAGCCGGTCGCCGTCAGTACCCCAGCACGGTGCTGCCGGGGGCGCGGCGGTCGGGCGCGCCCGCGAGGCGGTCGGCCTCGGCGTCGTACACGATGGCCTGCACCACGCCCTGGCGCTCGCGCTCCGCCAGCGCGTGGCCCTGCGCCGCCAGCCGCGCCCGCGTCGCGGCCTCCAGGCCGCCGCGCTCGTGGACGAGCCGGTCCGGCAGCCACTGGTGATGGAAGCGCGGCGCGTTGACGGCGGCGTCGGCGTCCATCCCGAAGTCGACCACGTTGACGATCGTGTGCAGCACCGTGTTGATGATGGTCCGCCCGCCCGGGCTGCCGGTCAGCAGGCGCAGCCGGCCGTCGCGGGCCACGATGGTGGGCGTCATGCTCGACAGCATGCGCTTGCCCGGCGCGGCCAGGTTCGGCGGCGTGCCGATCAAGCCGGCGGCGGTCGTCAGCCCGGGCGCCGGGTTGAAGTCGCCCATCTCGTTGTTGAGCAGGAAGCCGGCGCCCGGCACGACGATCTTCGACCCGTAGCGCTGCTCGAGGGTGTAGGTCAGCGCGACGGCCAGGCGCTCGGCGTCCACCACCGACAGGTGGGTCGTCTCCTCGCCGGCGGGCGGCCAGGCGAACGACGCGGGCGACGAGCGCGACGCCCGCTCCGGGTCGATCGACTGCCGCAGCCGCGCGGCGTACGCCTTCGAGAGCAGCCGCGGCAGCGGCAGCGCCGGGTTGAAGTCGGGGTCGCCGAGGTGCAGCGCGCGGTCGGCGTACGCCCGCCGCATGGTCTCGGCCATCAGGTGCACCGTCCGCGCCGTGCCGTGCCCCCCGGCCGCCAGGTCGAAGCCCTCCAGCACGTTGAGCATCTCGATCAGCACCGTCCCGCCCGAGCTCGGCGGCGGCATCGAGATGATCTCGTGGCCGCGGTAGGCGCCGCGCACCGGCTCGCGCCGGACGGCGCGGTAGGCGGCGAGGTCGGCCGTCGTGATCAGTCCGCCGTTGGCCTGCATCTCGCGCGCGATGAGCTCGGCGGTCGGCCCGCGGTAGAAGCCGTCGGGCCCCGTGGCGGCAATCCGCTCCAGCGTCCGCGCGAGGTCCGGCTGGCGCAGCGTCTCGCCGGCGGCGTAGGGCGCGCCGTCCCGCGAGAACTGCGCCAGCGACGCCGGGTAGCGCCGCATGGCGGGGAGCACGCCGGCCAGCGAGCGCGCCAGGTGCGCCGGCACGGCGAACCCGTCGCGGGCCAGCGCGATCGCCGGCTCGAGCAGGCGCCGCCAGGGCAGCCGCCCCTGCTCCGACCAGGCCAGATGCAGGCCCGCCACGGTGCCCGGCACGCCCACGGCGACGTGGCTGTCGTGGTGCCGCGCCGCATCGTACTCGCCGTCGACCAGGAACATCTCCGCGCTCGCCGCCGCCGGCGCGGCCTCGCGGAAGTCGTACGCCGCGGGCGGGCCGGCGGGCGGGCGGACGATCAGGAAGCCGCCGCCGCCGATGTTGCCCGCCTGCGGATGGGTCACGGCCAGCGCGAAGGCCGTCGCCACCGCGGCGTCCACCGCCGACCCGCCGGCCTCGAGCACCTCGAGGCCCGCCCGCGCCGCGTGCGGCTCCTGCGCCGACACCATGCCGCGCCGCGCCTCGACGATCTGCGCGCCGGCAGCCGCCGGCGCGAGCAGCAGCGCGGCCGCCACCGCCGCGGCCGCCGCCGCGAGCACTGCCGCCGCCGGCCGAGGCCGCGCCGGCTCGAATCGAGTCGTCACCTCACTGCCCTCCCTGTCGCCACGCATCCATCATAAGGCGGGCAGGCGGCCGGGCCTGATTCGCGGTTGGGTAGTGGACGATCACGCTACATCTTGTGGTCGTTGACTGGCCGTGGCGGACCGCCTGAGAATCGCAATGATGGAGTGGCTGAATAATCCGGCGACCTACCTCGCTGCCGTTGCGGTGGGGGCGGCGGTCGTCAAGGCCCTGTTCTGGCTCAGGGACGTGCACAATGCCAAGGAGGGCTGGGGCGCGGTCGTTGGCGAGATCCGCGCTGACATCAAGAACATCCTCCTGAGGCTGCCCCCGACGCCAGTCCCCGTCGAATCGGGCAGCCCACTCCAGTTGACGGACTTCGGCCGGGAGATGGCCAAGTCCATGGATGCCAGCTCCTGGGCTGAAGATCTCGCGCCGTCGCTGCAAGGGGACCTTGCCGGCAAGCGTGCGTTCGAGGTCGACGAGTTCAGCCGGAAGTACGTGCACGAGAAGATGCGCCACGACGAGCGGGTGTCGAAATGCATGTACGAGATGGGCGTTGATCGGGACGACGCGCTGAAAGTGCTGCACGTCGTGCTGAGAGACGAACTACTGAGAATCACCGACCAGAAAGGTGCGCCGTGAACCCATCCTGAACCCGCGCCCGCACCTGACCGGTGGATCACGGATCACGTCCGCAGCAAGGCCGCGGGCTGGGAACGGCCCGCGGCGAGAGTTACCGCCGAACGACTTGTGCCTGCACCAGCCGCGCCGATCCCACGGCGAGCGATGGCGCGGACGGCCGGAGCGCGACGACGAGCCCGCCGCCGATCGCGCCGACGGCGGCCCACAGCATCCCGGATAACCACCACGCGCGGTTGCATGGGCGCGAACCGGGAGTAAGATCAGCCTCGTGACCAAGACACTCCGGCTGGCAGGCTCGGTGCTGGGCGGTGCGCTGGCCGCAGCGCTCCTGATCGGCTGCACGCAGCCCGGCGAGCTCACCCAACGCCTCTCGATCGCCACCGGCGGCACCGGCGGCGTCTACTACCCGTACGGCGGCGGCATCGCCAAGGTGATCAGCGACAACCTCGAGGGCGTCGAGGCCACCGCCGAGGTCACGGCCGGCACCGTAGACAACCTCAAGTTCATCGCCAGCCGGTCGGCCGATCTCGGGTTCGCCCTGGCCGACTCGCTCGACGACGCCTTCCACGGACGGGGCGCGTTCAGCGACTTCGGCGCGGTCCCCGCGCGGGCCATCGCGGTGCTCTACGACAACCACAACCACGTGGTGACGCTGGAGGGCACGGGCATCCGCGCGGTGCCCGACCTGGCGGGCCGCATCGTCTCGACGGGCGCCCCCGGCAGCGGCACCGAGATCAGCGCGTTCCGCATCCTCGAGGCGGCGGGCGTGGACCCGGAGGAGGAAATCCGGCGTCAGAGCCTGGGCGCCTCGCAGTCCGTCAGCGCGCTGCGCGACGGCAAGATCGACGCCTTCTTCTGGAGCGGCGGCATCCCGACCGGCTCGGTGCTCGATCTGGCCTCGACGCCCGGCCGCACCATCCGCGTCGTCCCGAACGCGGGGGTGCTGCCGCTGCTGCAATCGCGCTACGGCGAGGCCGTCTACCACGAGTCGGTCATCCCGCTGCGGACCTACCCCGGCATGGACGCCGACGTCGCGACGATCGCCGTCTCGAACGTGCTGGTGGCGAGCGAGGCGATGGACGCGGAGCTGGCGCGCGGCATCACCGCGGCGCTGTTCGACTACCACACCGAGCTGGCGGCCGTCCATCCCATGGCGGGCGTGCTGGCGCTCGAGACCGCGGTCGCCGGCTCGCCGGTGCCGTTCCACGACGGCGCGATCAGCTACTACCGCGAGCGCGGCGCCTGGAACCCGGCGCAAGACTGAGCCACCGATCCAAGGTCCACGCCACTGGACACCACACCCGATCCGCCGCGCGGCGCCGCCGACCGGAGCGAGTCGGCCATCCGCATCCGGACGCTGACCGGCGCGCCGCGGGTGCTCGCGACCGCGCTCACCGCGGGCCTGTCGCTCTACGCCCTGTACTGGGTGGTCGGCATCGTCCAGCCGCAGGTCTACCGCATGAGCTTCCTGCTGCTGGTGCTGCTGGCCACCTTTCTGCTCTACCCCGCGCGGGCGGGCGGGCGGGCGCGCATCACGGCCGGCGACTGGTGCCTGGCGGCCGTCGCGGTGGCCGCCCTCGCCTGGCCGCTCGTCGACTTCGACCGCTTCGTCTACCGCGCCGCGACGCCGGCCGGCATCGACCTCGTGCTCGGCGCGGTCACCACGCTGCTCGTCCTCGAGGCCACGCGCCGCACCGTCGGCCCGATCCTGCCCGTGACGGCGGTCGCCTTCGTCGTCTACGGCTACTACGGCCCGCTGTTCGAGCTGGTGGGGCTCGACCTGTTCGCCCACCGCGGCTACGACGTGGCGCGCCTGGTGGGCACGCTGTACATGACGCTCGAGGGCATCTTCGGCGTGCCGCTCGACGTCGCCTCCACCTACATCGTCCTGTTCACCATCTTCGGCGCGGTCCTGGCGCACTCTGGCGCCGGCCAGTTCTTCATCAACTGGACGATGGCCGCCTTCGGACGCTCGGGCAGCGGCGCGGGGCCCGGCCGCACGGTGACCATCTCCGGCTTCCTGCTGGGGACCGTCTCGGGCAGCGGCGTGGCGACGACCGTCACGCTGGGCGCGGTCGCCTGGCCGCTGCTGCGCCGCGCGGGGTTCTCGGCCGAGGTCGGCGGCGGCATCCTCTCGGCCAGCGGCATCGGCGCCATCCTGGCGCCGCCCACCATGGGCGCCGCGGCGTTCCTGATCGCCGAGTTCCTGCAGATCTCCTACCTGCAGGTCATCGCCATGGCCATCTGCCCGGCCGTGCTCTACTACCTCTCGATCGTCCTGATGATCGAGGCCGACGCGCGCCGCCTGCACACGCGGGCCGTGGCCGTCGACCTGCCGCCCGTGGGCGCGCTGATGCGCCGCGGCGGCTACCAGTTCCTGCCGCTGATCGCCATCGTCGTCTTCCTCGTCTCCGGCATGACGCCGTTCCGCGCGGTCTTCTTCGCCACGCTGTGCGCCGTCGGCCTGAGCTTCCTCCGCCGGGCGACCGCGCTGTCGCCGCGGCGCCTGCTCGGCGCGCTCGAGGACGGCGGCCGGGGCGTCCTGTCGGTCGCGGCCACCACGGCGACCGCCGGCATCATCGTCGGCGTGGTCACGCTGACCGGCCTCGGCCTGAAGATCTCCGGCATCCTCGTCGAGCTCGCCGGGGGCAGCGTCCTGCTGACCGTGGTCTACGCCTCCATCGCGGTGTGGATGCTGGGGCTCGCCGTCCCGGTCACCGCCTCCTACATCATCGCCGCCGTCATGATCGCGCCGGCGCTGACGCTGGTCGGCGTGCCCGACGTCGCCGCCCACATGTTCATCTTCTACTACGCCGTGCTGTCGGAGGTGAGCCCGCCGACGGCGCTGTCGCCGTTCGCGGCGGCCGCCATCACGGGGGGCAACCCGTTCCGCACGATGATGCTGACCTGGAAGTACACGCTGCCGGCGTTCCTCGTGCCGTTCACGTTCACGCTGGGCCCGGACGGCCTCGGCGTGCTGCTGCAGGCGCCCCCGGCCGCCACGGCGCAGACCCTCGCCGCCGCCGCGCTCGGCGTGGGCGCGCTCGCCATGGGCTGCGGCGGCTGGCTGCGCGGGGAGCTCGCCCGGCGCGACCGCGTGCTGGCCGTCGCCGCCGGGCTGCTGCTCTTCTACCCGCTGGCCGCCACGCGCCTCGCCGGTCTGGCGCTGTTCGCGGCGGCCGTCGCGCTACACTGGATCGGACACGACCGCGCCACCGGGGAGACCGTCGAGCCATGACTTCAAAGCCGTCAAAGCCGCCGACGCCGCCAACGCTGCCGCAACGTCTCGACCGCACCGCCAGCGACCACGCCGGCGCGGCCCGCGCCGGGCTGCTCCTGACGGCTCTCGTGCTGGCTCTCGCCGTACCGCTCGCCGCCCAGCGGCCGCCGGTGTCGGGGCCCAACGGCGCCGTCTCGACGGGCCACCCGCTGACCACGGCCGCCGCGTTCGAGATCCTGATCCGCGGCGGCAACGCGTTCGACGCCGGCGTGACCGCGCTGCTGGTCGGCGGCGTCGTCGAGCAGGACCTCTACGGGCTCGGCGGCGAGTCGCTGGTGCTCGTCTACCCCGTCGCGGAGGGCGAGGTCACGTCCGTCGTCGGCCAGGGCTGGGCGCCCCGGGGGGCCAGCATCGAGTGGTACCGCTCGCGCGGCCGGGACCTGTTCGGCGAGGGGCTCGACCCGGCCGTCGTGCCCGGCGCGCTGCACGGCGCGCTCACGGTGCTCGAGCGCTGGGGCACGCTGAGCTTCGAGGCCGTCTCCGAGCGCGCCATCGCCTACGCGGAGCACGGCTTCCCGCTGCGGCCGCTCACCGCGCGCGCCATCGAGGACAGCCTCGAGTTCATGGCGGCGTGGCCCGCGAACCGGCGCTTCTGGCTGAAGCCCGACGGGTCGCTCTACGCGGCGGGCGAGACCATCCGGTTCCCCACCCTGGCCGCCACGCTGACGAAGATGGTCGAGGCCGAGCGCGCGAGCGCGCACCTCGGCCGCGAGCAGGGCGTCGCCGCCGCCCGCGACCGCTTCTACAAGGGCGACATCGCCGCCGAGATGGTGGCCTTCCTGCAGGCCCACGGCGCGCCCTTCGAGCTCGCCGACTTCGCCGAGTTCCACTCGCGCGTCGAGGCGCCGACGGCGACCGACTACCGCGGCTACACGATTTACAAGCACGGCTTCAACAGCCAGGGCCCGGTCCTGCTGCAGGCGCTGAACATCCTGGAGGAGTTCGACCTGCAGGCAATGGGCCACAACAGCCCCGACTACCTGCACACCGTCGTCGAGGCGATGAAGCTGGCCTACGCGGACCGCGACACCTACTACGCCGACCCCGAGTTCGTCGACGTGCCGGCCGCCGGCCTCCTCTCGACCCCCTACGCCCGGGCGCGCGCGGCGGAGATCGACCCGGCGCGGGCCTCGGTCGCGTTCCGGGCCGGCGACCCGCTGCCGCACGACCCCGACGTCGGCGACTGGCCGTTCTGGGTCGCGCGCATCGAGGACGGCGTGGCGGCCAGCGACGCCGACGGCTCGTTCGTGCCGTCGGCCGGCGGGACGAAGGACACGACGCACGTCGCCGTCATCGACGCGGACGGCAACGTCTTCGACGCCACGCCGAGCGGCGGCTGGACCGGCGGCGGCGTCATCCTGGGCGCGACCGGCATCGGCCTCAGCACGCGCGGCGAGCAGTTCTGGCTGGACCCCGAGCGCGCCAACCAGATCCGCCCCCGCGCCCGCCCGCGCTACACGCTGACGCCGAGCATCGTCTTCAAGGACGGCGCGCCGCTGCTGGCCATCGGCACGCCCGGCGGCGACAACCAGGACCAGACCATCCTGCAGACGCTGCTCAACATCGTCGAGTTCTGGCCCGACTGGTACCCGAACCTGCACGACGCGCTGGCGTGGCCGCGGGTGCGGACGCAGCACCTGCACGGATCGTTCTGGCCGCACGCCGCCGGCTTCAACCAGCTCGACGTCGAGTCGCGCATCTCGCCCGAGGTGGTGCGCGAGCTGCGGCGCCGGGGACACCGGGTCAACGACGTCCCGGCGTTCGGCATCTCCGGGTGCGCGACCGCCGTCCTCCTCGACCCCGCGACCGGCAACCGCCTGGCCGCCGGCGACCCCCGCCGCGACTGCTACGCGCTGGCGTACTG
>JAAXGX010000155.1:11028-11394 GCA_012271165.1 Vicinamibacteraceae bacterium
TCCGGGGCGCAGCCCCGTCTGATTCATGCTACGCTCGAATTCATGAGTGACACGCGGGCACTCATCCTCACCATCATCGGCACCGGTCTGGCCGTGACCACGATCGTGATCACCGTGCTGTCGATGCAGATTGCCGCCGTGAACACGCGCATCGACGATCTCCGCGTCGACGTCCGCGACCTCCGCGCCGACCACGTCCGGTTCGACGAACGCCTCGATGCCCTGGAGGTGGCGGTCGGCAAGCTCGACCAGCGCGTCGCAACGCTCGAGCGCATCCTGCTGCCCGCCCGCGAACCCGCCAGCGACTGACCGGCGGGCGCAGCCCGCAAGGCGCGCACAGCCCGCAAGGCGCGCACAGCGCGCCTC
>JAAXGX010000098.1 GCA_012271165.1 Vicinamibacteraceae bacterium
GTCCGCACGCCCCCCGGCGTGCGCACGCCGCCGGGAGCCCGGATGCCCGGCAGGGCAGGCCAGCCGCCGCTCGGCGGCCCGCGGCCGCTGCCCTCGCAGCCCGTGCGCCCGCCGTCGTCGCGGCCGCTGCCGCCCCGTCCCGCCGTCGGCTACCGCCCGCCGCCGCGCCCGCATCGCCCGCACGGCAAGCGCTCCGACCGGCGGCCGCGGCAGCAGGCGCCGCGCGCGCCCCTCCCGCCGCCGCCGATCACGCGGACGATCACCCTGGCTGAAGGCATGACGGTCAAGGATCTCGCCGACAAGCTGGACGTGAAGGCGAAGGAGGTCCTGAAGAAGCTGATCGAGAAGCGGCTGATGATGACCATCAACACGACGCTCGACACCGAGACGGCGACCATGCTCGCCCGCGAGTTCGGTGCGGACGTCAAGATGCGCACGTTCGAGGAAGAGATGGTCGTGCTCGAGGCCGAGGTGACCAGCCCCGACGATCTCGTCCCGCGCGCACCGGTGGTCACGGTCATGGGCCACGTTGACCACGGCAAGACGACGCTGCTCGACGCCATCCGCGAGACGCGGGTCGCGGAGGGCGAGGCGGGCGGGATCACGCAGCACATCGGGGCGTACGCCGCCGAGATCAACAAGCGCCGCATCGTCTTCCTCGACACGCCCGGTCACGAGGCGTTCACGACGATGCGCGCGCGCGGCGCCAGCGTCACCGACGTGGTGGTGCTCGTCGTGGCCGCCGACGACGGGGTCATGCCGCAGACGCAGGAAGCCATCGACCACGCGCGCGCGGCGAACGTGCCGATTCTGGTCGCCATCAACAAGATCGACAAGGCCGACGCGAACCCGGACCGCGTCAAGAACGAGCTGGCCGAGCGCGATCTCGCCCCGGAGGACTGGGGCGGCCAGACGGTCATGGTGCCGGTTTCGGCCAAGAAGCAGGAGAACCTGGATCTGCTGCTCGAGATGATTCTGCTGGTCACGGAGATGGGCGAGCACAAGGCGAACCCCAAGCGGACGGCCGCGGGGGCGGTGCTCGAGGCCAAGGTGGACCGCGGACGCGGCCCGGTGGCCACCATCCTCGTGCAGGACGGCACGTTGCGCGTCGGCGACAACTTCATCGCGGGCACCAGCGTCGGCCGCGTCCGGGCGCTCATCGACGACCGCGGGCAACAGGTCAAGGAAGTGGAGCCGTCGAGCCCCGTGGAGGTGCTGGGGCTGACGAGCCTGCCGCAGCCGGGCGATACCTTCCAGGTCGTCGCGGACGCCGCCAAGGCGCGCCAGATCGCGCTCCTGCGCCAGACCCAGGCCAAGGAGAAGGCGCTCGGCAGCCGCGGCACGCGGCTCACCCTCGAATCGCTGCAGCAGCAGTTCTCCGAGGGCGAGGCCAAGGAGCTTCCGATCATCATCAAGGCCGACGTGCAGGGCTCGGCGGAGGTGCTGGCCGAGTCGCTCGCCAAGCTCGGGGACGAGCGGGTGAAGATCCGCATCATCCACACCGGCGTCGGCGCGGTCAGCGAGTGGGACGTGCTGCTGGCCTCCACCTCGAACGCCATCATCATCGGCTTCAACGTCCGGCCGGACCGCAACGCCGCCGTCGTGGCGGAGCGCGAGGGCGTCGACATCCGCAAGCACTCGGTCATCTACAACGTGACCGACGAGGTCAAGAAGGCGATGAGCGGCCTGCTCGAGCCGACCACGCGGGAGCAGCAGCTCGGGCTGGCGGACGTCCGCGAGGTGTTCAAGGTGCCGAAGTTCGGCACGGCCGCCGGCTGCCTCGTGACCGAGGGCCGCATCACGCGCGCGGGCGATGCGCAGGCCCGCCTCGTCCGCGACGGCGTGGTGGTCTACGAGGGACGCATCGGATCCATCCGGCGCTTCAAGGACGACGTCAACGAGGTCAAGTCCGGCATCGAGTGCGGCATCGCCTTCGAGAAGTTCGCCGACATCAAGGTCGGCGACGTCATCGAGTCGTTCACCGTCGAGACGGTTGCCGCCACCGTGTAGGCGAGCCGTGCCTGTCGTCGGCCTCCTGTCGATCGAGATTCACGTGCCGGGCGCGCGCTCGCTCAAGGACAAGCGGACGGTCCTGCGGAGCGCGAAGGATCGCCTCCGGCGCCTCAACGTCTCGGTCGCCGAAATCGACCACCAGAGCCTGCGGCAGCGTTGCCGTCTCGGCGTTGCCGCCGTCGGCGTCACGCAGACCGGCGTCGAGCGCTCGCTGCAGGCGGTCGTCGAGGAGATCGAGCGGCACGACCCGGGCCTGATAGTCGCCACCGACCTGGAATGGCTCGCCTAGGAGTCCGCGCCGTAGGCCGGGCACAGCCGGCGCAAGGCGCGCACAGCGCGCCTCGGCGGGAGCGGCGCGGGGCGAAGGGNNGGTTCGGGGCGCAGCCCCGTCTGAATGATGCCAGGCCACAACCGGCCGCAACGGGTGGGCGACGTGATCCGGACCGAGCTCAGCACGCTGCTGCTGCGCGAGGTGCGGGACCCGGGCGTGCAGGACGTGACGGTCACGCGCGTGCAGATGACGAAGGACCTGCAGCACGCGCGCGTGTACTACACGGAGCCCGCGGGCAGCGACGCCCGGACCGCGCGGCGGGCGTTGCGGCGCGCCCGGCCGTTTCTCAGGCGCCGGCTCGGACGCATCGGGCTGCGGCACGTCCCGGAGCTCACGTTCCTCTACGACGAGGCCATGGAGCAGCAGGATCGGGTGGCGCGCCTGCTCGACGAGGTCGACGCGGCCCGCCTCCCGGACGCCCCTGACGAGCATGCCGACGACGCCTGAGCAGCCGCTGCAAAGGGTGCTCGACGCCCTGCGGACGAGGGACCGCTTCGTGGTCGTCTCCCACGCCCGGCCCGACGGCGACGCCAGCGGGTCGCAACTGGCACTCGCGCTCGCCCTGCGGCACCTCGGCAAGCACGTGCGGATGGTGAGCCGGGACCGGCCCCAGGCCTGGCTGCTGTCGTTCGCCGAAGCCGCGGACGTGGAGGTCGCCGACCGGGTCGAGGGGGAGCTCGACGCCGTGGTGGTCCTCGAGTGCGGCTCGCTCGAGCGCACCGGGATTGCGGGGCTCGAGCGCTACTTCGTGATCAACGTCGATCACCACCGCGGCAACACGCTGTACGGCGCCGTCAACTGGTTCGACGAGACCGCTGCGGCGTGCGGCGAGATGGTGCACGACATCATCGCCGGCCTCGGCGTGCCGCTGACGCCCGCGATCGCGACGTTCCTGTACGTCGCCATCCTCACCGACACGGGCTCGTTCCGCCACGCGAACATCACCGCCCGGACGTTCGACATCTGCCGCCGGATAGCGGGCGCGGGCGTGTCGCCGGCGGCGGTGGCGGCGCGCGTCTACCAGCAGGCGCCGGTCGGCACCCTGCGGCTGACCGGCGAGCTGCTGCGGGGCATGGAGCTGGCGGGCGCGGGACGGGTGGCGGTGCTGCACGTCGACGACGGGCTGCTGCACGCGACCGGCTGCGCGCCGGAAGACCTCGACGGCATGATCAACCTCCCGCTGCAGGCGCGCGACGTCCGGGCGGCGGTGCTCTTCAAGGAGCTCGGCGGGGAGATTCGCGTCAGCCTCCGCTCGAAGGAAGCGATCGACGTCCGCGCGGTGGCGGCGGCGTACGGCGGCGGCGGGCACCGCAATGCCGCCGGCTGCGAGCTGCCGCCGCCGCTCGAGCGCGCCCGCCCCGGGCTGGTCGCGGACGTGGTGGCGGCGGTCGATGCCGGGACGCGCGACTGAGGAGCCACGGGCTCCTGAGACCGCGGTCGACGGCGTGCTCGTCGTCGACAAGCCGCGCGGGCTGACCTCGCACGACGTGGTCGCCCGCGCCCGGCGCCTGCTCGGGACCCGCCGCGTCGGCCACGTCGGCACCCTCGATCCGCTGGCGACGGGGGTGCTGCCGCTCGTCGTCGGCCGCGCCACCCGGCTGGCCGCGCTGCTCGCAAGCGGTCCGAAGACGTACGCGGCCGTCATCCGGCTGGGGGTGGTCACCGACACGTACGACGCGACCGGGACGGTCGCCCCGGCCGCCGCACGCGATCCCGTGCCGGCCGCCGCGCTCGACCGGGCGCAGATCGAGGCGGCCGGCCGCGCGTTCACGGGCACCTTCCGGCAGCAGCCGCCGCCGTTCTCCGCCAAGAAAGTGCGCGGCGTGCGCGCCTACCGGCTCGCGCGCCGCCAGCAGCCGGTCGAGTTGCGCGCCGTGGAGGTGACGGTCCACAGCTTCGAGATCCTCGCGCTGCGGGACGCCGAGCTGCAGTGCCGGGTGCGTTGCGCGCCGGGGTTCTACATGCGGTCGCTGGCCCACGATCTGGGCCGGGCGCTGGGCTGCGGCGCCTGTCTCCAGAGCCTGCGGCGCGAGGGGAGCGGGGCGTTCACGCTGGACCAGGCGGTGACCCTCGACGCGCTCGTGGGCGAGGCCGCGGCGCCGGCGCGGCACCTCGTCGCCCTGGCCGAGCTGCTGCCCGAGCTGCCCGCCGTCGTCGTCACCGACCGGGGCGCCGAGCGCACCGCGCACGGCAACCTGCTGCGCGCGGCCGACGTCCGGGCCGCGGCGGGACAGCCGCCCGTCCCACCGGCGGCGGCGCGGGTCAAGGTGTACGATGCGGCCGGGACGCTGCTGGCGATTGCGGAGCCGGCGCCCGGCGGCGCTTTGCATCCCCGGATCGTCTTGGTGTAAGATTCGATCTTGTTAATCGTAGGAGACAGAACAGTTTAACGGTGGCGGCGGCTTGGTGCTCCCGTGAGCCGGGCGCTCACGGGATGGCGGTCTGGGCCGTGCGCGGAGGCGGATGGACGTGGTCTTGCACAAGGAGCGGAAAACGGAGCTCATCGGTTCCTATCGTACCCACGACGCCGATACGGGATCGCCGGAAGTCCAGGTGGCGATTCTCAGCGAGCGCATCAGCAGCCTGACGGAGCACTTCAAGGTTCACGCCAAGGATCATCACTCACGGCGGGGTCTGCTGAAGCTCGTCGGGCAACGGCGGCGCCTCCTCGACTATCTCAAGGGCAAGGATTCCGATCGGTACGCAGACTTGATCAAGCGGCTTGGCATCCGCAAGTAAGCGCGACACCCAACCCGCCTTTTCTCGCCTCACCTGGCGTCCTCCCGCCCCTTGACCACCCAGGGAGCAGAATTCATGCACACAGGCCAACTGAACGTCGGCCGCGAACAGCTCAAGATCGAAACCGGCAAGCTGGCGAAACAGGCGGACGGCGCGGTGGTCGTCAGCTACGGCGGAACGGTCGTGCTGGTGACCGCCTGCTGTGCGCCGACGGCGCGCGAGGGAATCGACTTCCTGCCGCTGACGGTCGACTACCGCGAGTACACCTACGCATCCGGCCGCATACCCGGCGGATTCTTCAAGCGCGAAGGCAAGCCGACCGAGAAGGAGGTGCTGACCAGCCGCTTCATCGACCGGCCCATTCGGCCGCTGTTTCCCGCTGGCTGGAACCGGGAGACCCAGGTCATCGCGCTGGTCCTGTCGGCCGACGTGGACCACGACCCCGACGTGCTGGCGCTCAGCGGCGCCTCCGCCGCGCTGGCGCTCTCGAAGATCCCTTCGGAGAAGACGATTGCCGCGGTCCGGGTCGGGTTGATCGACGGCGAGCTGCTGATCAATCCGACCTATGCCGAGCGCCGCCGGAGCCGCCTCGACCTGGTCGTCGCCGGCAGCAGCGACGCGATCGTGATGGTGGAGGCGGGCGCGAAGGAGGTCTCCGAGGACGAGATGCTCGGCGCGCTCCAGGCCGGCCACGAGGCGATCCGCGAGATTGTCTCCACGATCGACGCGCTGGCCGCCGCGGGCGGCAAGCCGAAGCTCGCCGTGGAGGCGCCGGTCATCGACGAGGGCGTCCGGCGGGAGGTCGAGCAGCAGGCGCTGGAGCCGTTGAGCGCGGCGATGCGCATCCGGGACAAGCTCGAGAACTACGCGCAGGTAGACCAGGTGCTCGCCGACCTGCTCGCCTCGATCCCGGAGGACGAGAGCCAGCGCCGGCAGGACGCCGGGCGGGTGTTCAAGGAGCTCAAGGAGAAGGTGCTGCGCGACGAGGTGCTCGAGCGCGGGCAGCGGCTGGACGGACGCCGCTTCGACCAGATTCGCGAGATCTGGTCCGAGGTCGGCGTGCTGCCGCGCGTGCACGGCTCGGCCGTCTTCACGCGCGGCGAGACCCAGGCGCTCGTGACGGCCACGCTCGGCACGGCCGACGACCAGCAGAAGATAGAGCACGTCGACGGCGAGACGTACAAGCGCTTCCTGCTGCACTACAACTTCCCGCCCTTCTCGGTGGGCGAGGTGAAGTTCCTCCGCGGGCCGGGCAGGCGGGAGATCGGCCACGGCCACCTCGCGGAGCGCAGCCTGAGCCCGATGATTCCCGGCGAGGAAAAGTTCCCCTACACCCTGCGGGTCGTCTCCGACATCCTCGAGTCGAACGGGTCGTCGTCGATGGCGACGGTCTGCGGGGCGACGCTGGCGCTCATGGATGCCGGCGTGCCGCTGAAGTCGCCGGTGGCCGGGGTGGCGATGGGACTCGTCATGGAGGAGGACGGCGAGCGCTACGCCGTCCTGTCGGACATCGCGGGCGCCGAGGACCACTACGGCGACATGGACTTCAAGGTGGCCGGCTCCGCCGAGGGCATCACCGCCCTGCAGATGGACATCAAGATGACCGGCGTGCCGACCGCCGTCATGCGCGAGGCGCTCGCCCAGGCGCGCGCCGGCCGACTCGAGATCCTCGAACGGATGCAGGCCACCATCGCCGCGCCGCGCGACTCGATCTCCACCTACGCGCCGCGCATCGTGACGATCACCATCCCGGTCGAGAAGATCCGGGACGTGATCGGACCGGGCGGCAAGACCATCCGCAGCATCGTGGACCGGACCGGCGTCAAGATCGACGTCGAGGACGACGGCCGCGTCAACGTCGCCTCCGCGGACGAGGACTCGGCCCAGAAGGCGATCCGGATCATCGAGGAGCTGACGGCCAGCCCCGAGCTCAACAAGACCTATCTCGGGAAGGTGCAGCGCATCGCCGACTTCGGCGCGTTCGTCGAGATCCTGCCGGGCATCGACGGCCTGCTGCACGTCTCGGAGATCGCGCACTACCGGGTTGCGGACGTGCGCGACGAGCTGCAGGAAGGCGACCAGGTCCTGGTCAAGGTGATCAACGTGGATCCGTCCGGCAAGGTCCGGCTGAGCCGCAGGGCCCTGCTGCCGGCGCCCGCGGATGCGCCCGCCGACGGCGGCGGCGACGACATGGCCAGGGTGGGCGCCCCGAGCGGTCCGCGCGGCCGATCCCGGAACCGCCCGCCGCGCCACCGCGGCGGCCGCGAGCCGGCGAAGCGCCAGGACTGACCGCAGCCGCCGCCCCGGCCGCCACGAGGCGGTCGGACCAGGGCGGATGCGAATAGGACAGCCAGGCGGTGACGCGGGACGGCCGTTCCTCGGCCAGCGACTGGGCGGCGAGCCGCCGCAGACCGGAGGCGAGCGCCTCCGGCTTCCCCGTCAGGTCCACGGCGTAGCGGTCGGCGCGGCGCTCCAGCCGCCGCGACATGAGGTTGGTCACCGGCGCCAGCAGCAGCAGGGCGGCTCCGCCGGCCAGCACCGCGATCGGCAGCCCGGCCACGTCGGCGATCCCCGCCAGCCCGAGCCAGGGCCCGAGGCTGCGCAACGCCCACTGCGCCGCGCCGCACGCCACCGCCGCCGCCAGCGTCTCGTACGCCATCGTCTTCCACACGTCGCGGTGGACGTGGTGGGCCAGCTCGTGCGCCACGACGACCTCGATCTCGTCGTCGCTGTAGTCGGCCAGCAGGGCGTCCGTCAGCAGCACGCGGCGCGTCGAGCCGATGCCGACCAGGGCCGCGTTCGGCCGCGGGGGATCGGAGCCCAGGCGCCACTCGTGAATGCCGATCGCGGCCGCGCCGGCACGCCGGACCAGCGCCTCGAGACGCCGCCGCAGCGCCGGGCGCTCCAGCGGCCGGAGGTGATAGAGCCAGGGCAGGACGAGCGGCGCGAGATGGGTGGCCGCGACCGTCAGCACCGCCGCCGCCAGGCTGGCGGCCAGCCACCACGACGCGGGCCAGCCGCGCATGGCGGCATACACGAGCACCGCGCCGGCCGTCCACGCCGCCACGCGCAGGACGGTGGCGCCCGCGTACCCGCACAGCCAGTCGCCGGCGTGCCGGCGCGAAACGCCGAAGCGCCGATCGAGGACGAACTCCCCGTACCAGGCCAGCGGCAGATCGATGGCCCGGCCGGCGAGCGACACCACGAACGCGTAGCCCGCCACGACCAGCGAGGCCTGCAGCAGGTCGGGCACCGGCGCCAGCGCCGCCGCGCGCGCGGCAACCTCGGCCAGCGTGCGCGACAGCCCGGATCCGGCCAGCGCCGCCAGCAGCGCGGCCCAGACGCCGGCCCGCAGAACGGCGGTGCGCCGCCGCCGCCGCCGATACCCCGAGGACTTGGCTTCGTTCACGGCGCGCCGTTTCCGGTGGGGTTCGGTGGGACGCGGGCTGCCTAGTTGAGCCTGACGGAGATGAGCTTCGAGACGCCCGGCTCCTCCATGGTGACGCCGTAGAGCCGGTCGGCGATCTCCATGGTCTTCCGGTTGTGGGTGACCACGACGAACTGCGTGCAGTCCTCCATCCCCCGCAGCATGTCGACGAAGCGCCCCACGTTGGCCTCGTCGAGCGGCGCGTCGATCTCGTCCAGCAGGCAGAAGGGACTGGGCTTGTACTTGAAGATCGCGAACATCAGCGCCATGGCGGTCAGCGCCTTCTCGCCGCCCGAGAGCAACTGGATGCTCTGCAGGCGCTTGCCGGGCGGCTGGGCGACGATGTCGATGCCGCTCTCGAGCACGTCGTCCTCGTCGAGCAGCACGAGGCCCGCGCGCCCGCCCCCGAACAGCGTCGAGAACGTCGCCTGCAGATGCTCGTTGACGGCGGTGAAGGCCTCGCGGAACCGCTCGCGGGTCGTCGCGTCGATCCGCTCGATCGCCGCGCCGGTCGACTGGATGGAGTCGAGCAGGTCCTTGCGCTGCGCCGTCAGGAAGTCGTGCCGCTGCTCGAGCTCGTCGAACTGATCGATCGCCATCAGGTTCACGGGGCCGAGCCGGTCGATCTTGGCGCGCAGCTCGCCGATGACGTCCTCGGCGGTCAGCAGCGCCGGCGCCGCGCTGTCCTCCGCACCCGCGGCGGCGGCGGGCGCCTCGCCCTCGTCGCCCTCGTCGTCGAGCAGCGCCGGGCGCTCGACGGCGGCCGCGATGACCCCGTCCCGCTCCCACTGCTCGACCTCGGCCCGCACCTGCTCCAGATCGGTCTGCAGGCTGTCGCGGCAGGTGGCCGACAGCGTGGCGTGCTCGGCCTCCGCCCTGGCCCGCTCCACCTCGATGCCGGCGACCTCCGCGTGGACCGTGTCGAGCGCCTCGCGCGCGGCCTGCACCTCGCGCCCCTGCGCGTCGATGCGCTCGCGCAGGTCGGCGGTGGAGGCGTCCACGGCGCGCACCTCCTCGCGCCGCACCTCGAGCTGGCCGGTCTCCGCGTCGAGCCGCACCTCGGTGCGGGCGATCGAGGCCCGCAGCGCGTCCAGCTCCGCGGCCGCCCGCTCGTTGTCCGTCGCGCGGGCGCTCGCCCGCCGCTCCAGATCCGCGGCGGCTTCGCGCAACCGGCGGACGTCCGCCTCCAGGCCGGCCGCGCGCTCGACCAGCTCGGCATGCGCGACGCGGGCCTGGTTGGCCTCCCGGCCCAGTCCCTCGACCGACTCCCGGGCGTCGAGCAGACGCCGCTGGGCGGCGCTGCAGCGCGCCTCGGCGGCGTTCTGGTCGACCTCGAGCCGGGCGACCTCGTCGCGCGCCTCGGCCTGCTTCGCCGCGAGCGCCTCGCGTTCCTCGCGGGCCTTCCCGCACTCGGTCCGGATCACGTCGTGCCGCTGCTGCAGGCGCGCGGCCTCCTCGTCGCAGCGCGACAGCCCCAACCGGGCCTCGAGCAGCTCCTTCTCGCGCGCGTGATCGTCGGCCTGCAGACGCTCGAGCTCGGCCTCGGCGGCGGCGACGGCCGCGTCCAGCTCCGCCACCTCCGCGCCGAGACGCCGGACCGCCTCCTGCTCGGTCTCCCGGCGGCCGCGCAGCTCCTCGAGCTCGCCCTCGATGCGCAGGATCCCACGGGTCTCGGACCGCCCGCCGCCATGCACGACGGCGGAGCCGCGGAAGACCACCCCTTCCGGCGTCACGATCGTCTCGCGCGTTTCGCGCGCGGCGGCGGCCGCCGCCTCGAACGACGGCGCCAGCCAGCGCCGCGCCAGGAGGCGCCGCACCGCCGCGGCGGCCGGGCCGTCCACGCGGGCCAGATCCGTGAACGGCGTCAGCCCGGACGCGGGCCGGGGGGCGGGCTCTTCGGCATCGCGCTCCCGCGCCAGGAGAAAGCCGCAGCGCCCGGCCCCGCCGGCCGCGGCGAGCTCCATCCCCTTCCGCGCCTCCTCCCTGCCGCGAACCACGACGCACTGCAGCAGCTCGCCCAGACCGGCCTCGAGCGCCCGCTCGTGCTCGCGATCCACGTTCAGGTGATCGGCGACCGAGCCCAGGTGATCGAACGCCTCCGACGGCTGGCCCAACAGCAGGCGGGCTGCGTCGTTGTATCCCTCGCGCGCCGCCACCAGCTCCTCGAGCGAGGCCACGCGCGCGGACAGCGAGGTCAGCTCGTGCTCGCGCTCGCGCGCCGCCGCGATCCGCGACTCGCGCGCCTGCCGCGCCGCGGCGTGCTCCGCGGCGCGCTCCGCCCGCGCGGCGCGCGTGGCCGCGAGGGCGGCCTCCACGCGGGTCGCGAGCGCGGCGGCCGCCTCGCGATCGGCCGCCAGGCGCGCCGACTCGGTCGCCACGTCGGCGGCCTCGGCCTCGAGCTTCGCGATGTCGCCGTCGACCCGCCCGATGTTCTCCGGCACGCTCTCGAGCACGTGCCGCAGCACGGTGGCCGCGTTCATGGTCGCAAAGACCTCGTTGCGCGACGCCTCGACGTCGGCCTCGAGGCCCTCGAGCGCCGTCTGGGCCGCGGCGAGCGCCGCCGCGGCGCTCTCGAGGCTGCCGCCAGCCGCTTCGCGCTCGGCGTCGCACCGCTTCCATGCGTCGGCCTGCGCGGACAGCTCCGCCTGCAGCGGCTGGCGCTTCGCCTCGAGCGCCTCGAGATCGGCGGCGCCGCGGGACGACGCGTCCGTGACGCTCGCCACCTGCTGCGTCTCGAACTCGATCTGCTGCTGCAGCCGGCCGGCCGCCAGCTCGTGGGCGTGCGCGGCATCGCGCGCGGCGGTGGCCGAGCGGTCCGCGGCGGCCAGCTCGAGACGCTGCTGCTCGTGCGCGGCCTCGAGCGCCGCCAGGCGCGCGGCCGCCCCCGTCTCGCGGGCCCGCGCAGCGTCGAGGCGCCGAGCCGCCGACTCGCCGGCCTGCGCCAGCGCCGCGCCCCTGCGCGCGTACGACACCTTCTCCCAGCGGCGGAGCTCCTCGCGCAGCCGGCCGTAGCGCCGCGCCTTCGCGGCCTGGCGCTTGAGCGCGCCGCGCTGCTTGTCGACCTCGAAGACAATGTCGTCGACGCGCGTGAGGTTCTGCTGCGCGGCCTCGAGCTTGAGCTCCGCGGCGCGGCGGCGGCTCTTGTAGCGGGTGACGCCCGCCGCCTCCTCGAGCAGCCGCCGCCGCTCGAGCGGGCGCGCGCTCAGAATCTGGCCGATCGCCCCCTGCTCGATGACCGCGTAGGCCTTGACGCCGACCCCGGAGTCCATCAGCAGGTCCTGGATGTCCCGCAACCGGCAGACCTGCCCGTCGATGAGGTACTCGCTCTCTCCCGACCGGAACAGGCGGCGGCCGACCTCGACGTCGCGCGCGATGCAGGGCGTCTCGTCGAGCTCGTCGTCGGGCCCGTCCGCCACCGCCGCCGCGACCGCGTCGCCGCCGGCCTCCGCGCCGTCGCCGTGCGCGCCGTTGCCGCCGTTCCCGGGCGTCTGTCGGTTCCGGCCGTTGCGTCCCCCGAGCAGCGCCAGCGCCGCGGTCACCTGCGAGAGCTGCAGCCGGACCTCCGCCGTCGCGGTCGGCCGGCGGGCATCGCTGCCGCCGAAGATCACGTCCTCCATCCGCTCGCCGCGGAGGCTGCGCGCGCTCTGCTCGCCGAGCACCCAGGTGATGGCGTCGATGACGTTGCTCTTGCCGCAGCCGTTGGGGCCGACGATGGCGGTGACTCCCGTATCGAAAGCCAGGTCGGCCCGTTCGGGAAAGCTCTTGAAACCGGCGATCCGCAGGCGGTTCAAATGCATGGTGCGCTGTTCGTCCCCGTGCCCGGTACGCAACAAAGCCGCTCGGACAGGTCGACTGACTCCTCTACCTGTCGAGCGGCTGGGGACGCTCTGACTCGGCTCCGGTCGTGTCTACGCTCCGAAAGTCGCGGCTGCCGGAGCAGTGCCCGCGAACGCGCCGACGCTACGCCGACGCCCAAGGCAGTGTAGCAAGGGCGCCGGCGCGCCGCAAGCGGACGCCGGGGGTGCGGGTCTAATCCAGGCCGGCTGCTACGACGGCGGGCTGGCCGGCGCCTTCGAGCAGCCGTTCGGCCGCGTCGAACAACGCGCTGGCGCGGCGGATCTGGGGATCCACGTCGAACAGGTTGCGCCGCGCCTCCTCGACGCCGAACAGCGCCACGTCGATCTGGTACCGCAGCATGGCGGTGACGAACTCGATGTCGGCGTCGAACTGCTCGTCGTCCACGGTCAGGCCCCGGTCCCGCACGTGCGCCTTGAACTCGTCGAGCAGCACGCCGTCGATCGCGAAGCCACGCGACACCACCTTGCGGCCCCGGCCCGCGACCGCGACGCGGCTGTCGCCGGCCGCCGAGAAACGCTCGGCGAAGCTCGCGAACTCCTGGCGCGCCGCCAGCAGGCGCCCGAAGCGGGACGGATCGAACCCCTCGATCGGGCCGGAGACATGGTGATCCGGCTCGATCCCGCCGCCGCTGAACACGACCCGTCCGCCGGTGGTGTACTTGCGCTCGGAGGGCGTGTGCGCGCGGGGGCTCTGCTCGCGCATCGAGTACGTGAGGTACTCGTCGAACGTGCCATCCCACGGGCGCTGGATCATGCGCCCGCTCGGCGTGTAGTAGCGCGCCGTCGTCAGCGCGAGGCCGGCCCCGTGGCTGACGCGGTAGATGGACTGCACGAGCGCCTTGCCGAACGTCGTCTCGCCGACGATGAGGCCGCGGTCGTGATCCTGCACCGCCCCGGCGACGATCTCGGAGGCGCTGGCGCTGTTGCGGTTGACGATGACGACCAGCGGGACGTCCGTGAACTCGCCCTCGCGCGTCGCGTGGTAGTCCTGGTCGGAATTGTCCACGCGGCCGCGCGTGTAGACGATCAGGTCGCCGCGCGGCAGGAACTGGTTGGACACCTTGATGGCCTGATCGAGCGGCCCGCCGGGATTGTTCCGCAAATCGAGGATGAGCCGCTCCATGCCGGCGTCCCGCAGGCGGTCCAGGGCGGCGTTGAGGTCGCGGTCGCTGGCCCCGGAGAAGTCCCCGAGCTTCACGTACCCGGTCCGATCGTCGGTGAGGAACGCGGCCTCGACGGTGGCGATGGTGATCTCGTCGCGCTCGACGGTCATCTCGATCAGCTCGTCGTAGCCGGTGCGCCGGATCGAGATGCCGACCGCCGTGCCCCGCGGACCGCGCAGCAGCCGGACGGCGTCGTCGCTGCTCATGTCCTTCGCGTTCTGCCCGGAGATTCTGGCGATGACGTCGCCCCGCCGAATCCCGCTGCGGTAGGCGGGCGAGCCCTCGAAGAGGCTCATCACCGTGATGTCGCCGTCGATGACGTTGATCGAGATTCCCAGCCCGTAGTAGCGGCCCTCCTGGCGCTCCCGGAGCTGGGAGTAGGAGCGCGGGTCCATGAAGTTGGAGTGCGGATCGAGCGTCTGCAGCATGCCGCCGATGGCCCGGTAGATCAGGCGCTCGGTGTCGACCTCCTGGACGTAGTGGGTCTCGATGGCGGCCAGGGCTTCGGCAAACCGGTCGTAGTGCCGCGGGAGGTCCTCCTGGGTCGCGAGGACCTGGCCGCCGAACAGGCCGCCGAGCAGCGCCGACAGCACGACCGCGCTTGCGCCGAGTGCGAGTGGGGATACAGCACGCATGATAACGCCATGCTATCACAGACAAGCCTCTGTCCAGCAATGACTTCGAGACATCCGGCGGCCGGCGGCGGCTTGACCCGGGAGCGGTGTGTTCCTATAATTTTTGCGGGGATTTTTCGCCCCGACCAAGCAAGGAGCAGCAGCATGTTCGGCTCAATCGGGATGCCCGAGCTGATAATCATCTTCGTCATCGCGCTGATCGTGTTCGGTCCGCGCAAGCTGCCCGAGCTCGGCCGGTCCCTGGGCCGCAGCCTGACGGAGTTCAAGCGCGCGTCCAACGATCTGCGGAACACGCTCGAGGAAGAGATCCGCGTCGAGGAGACGCCTCCCCCCGAGCCGGAGAAGCCCAAGGCGGCCGAGCCGGCGCAGGTTCCCGAGAGCGGAAATACCGGCGCGTAGCCGGCGAGGTCGTTCCCGGCGACAGGGCCGGGCGCTCGCCGCGGATGCGCCGCGGTTTTCTCCATGTCGCTGGTTCCGGTCCCAGACCCCGCCGCGGACGACGAGCCGCTCGGCGACGATGCCGAGTTCGGCGAGACCGGCGGCAGGATGTCGTTTCTGGAGCACCTCGACGAGCTCCGGAAGCGCCTGCTGATCTCCGTCGGCGCGCTGCTCGGCGGCTTCCTGGCCGCGTTCGCCGTCATCTCGTACATCTTCGAGTTCATCATGCGGCCGTTGCAGGAGATACTGCCGGAAGGCGGCCGCCTCGTGTACACCGAGCCCACCGAGGCGTTCTTCCTGTACATCAAGATCGCCGCGCTGGCCGGCCTCGTCCTGGCCATCCCGATCATCCTGTACCAGATGTGGCGCTTCGTCGCGCCGGGCCTCTACGCCCGCGAGAAGAAGTTCGCCATCCCGTTCGTCTTCTTCGCGACGGTCTTCTTCGTCGGCGGCGCCCTGTTCTCGCACTACATGCTGTTCCCGTGGGCCTGGACGTTCCTGGCGGGGTTCACGACGGACTACATGGAGTTCTTCCCCCGCATCCAGCCCGCGTTCTCGCTGTACGTCAAGCTCCTGCTCGCCTGCGGCATCGTCTTCCAGATGCCGACGGTGGTCTTCTTTCTCGCCCGGGTCGGGGCCGTGACGCCCGGCTTCCTGGTGCGGAACACCAAGTACGCGATTCTCCTCATCTTCATCTTCGCGGCCGTGCTCACGCCGACCGGCGACCCGGTGGTGCTGACCCTGATGGCCGCGCCCATGGTCGCCCTCTACGGATTCAGCATCGCCATCGCGTGGGCCGTCCAGCCGCGGCGGGACGACTGACGCACCGCCCGGATGAGCGGGCCGGCGCGTTGACTTGCCCGATATCACGCGCGATACTTACGCTTCATCCAAACTGTCATGAGATCGCTAACAGGAAGTGTTTCGATGCAACGAAACCTTGTCGTCGCAGGCGTCGGCGCCTGCCTCATCGCCCTGCTGGCGGCGCCTGCCGCCGCCCAGGGCGGGGACGCCACCCGACCCGGCGGATCGACGTTCCTCGGTGACACCGGCCTGTGGTTCGTGCCGACGGCGGAGATTCTGGCCGGCGGCTCGGTCGCGGTCAGCGGCCAGCTTGTCAACCTCAACCGCGAGCAGGGATTCAGCAACATCGAGCAGGTGGCCGGCACGTTCGCGGTCGGGGTCGGCGGCCGGGTGGAGGTTTTCGGCTCGGTCCGCTTCCTCAGCCGCATCGACCGGGACATCGAGCCGGTGTTCGGGGCGGACCTCTCGCCGGCGACGAGGCAGCGCCACGGCGGCGTGCTCAACGACTACCCGACGGTCAGGCAGGCGTTCAGCGGCAACCAGTTCGGCGACGTGGCGGTGGGCGTCAAGATCAACCTGCTGTCGGAGGAGCGCCAGGCGCCGGTGGCGTTCGCGCTGCGCGGCTTCGTCGAGTTGCCGACGGGCGACGAGCTGACCGGCACGAGCAGCGGCCAGGTCGACGGCGAGGTCGACCTGGTCGTCAGCAAGGCGGCCGGCAACGTCGAGCTCGCGGGCTTCGGCGGCTTCGCGTTCCGCTCGGACCCGGCCGGCATCGACGTCGCCAACAGCATCGCGTGGGGCTTCGGCGTCGGCGCGCCGCTGCGCGGCCCCGTGCAGGTCTTCGGCGAGGTGGGCGGCGAGGCGTACCTCAGCGACATGGTGACCCTGAGCGAGCCGCTGCTGGCGATGGACGGCAGCATGTCGCCGCTGATGACGACTCTGCGGAGCCCGCTCGACGTCACCGTGGGCCTCCGCTGGAACGGCCCGTCGGGCTTCTCCATCGGCGGCGGGCTCAACTGGGCGACGCGGCACGCCGACCGCTCGCGGGTCCGTCAGGCGTCGACCATGCAGGACCGGCTCGGCCTGCTGGTCCGCGTCGGGTACCACCCGGGCGTCCGCGTGTACCTGCCGCCGCCGCCACCGCCACCGCCGCCGCCGGCGAACCGGCCCCCGACCGTCACGGTCACCTGCGACCCGTGCGAGCTCGGGTTCGGCGAGGAGACCGCGCTGCGCGCCGACGCGACGGATCCCGACGGCGACCCGCTCGACTACCGCTGGAGCGCACCGGCCGGCGAGCTGCTCGAGGCGCAGAACCAGCCGACGCAGCGCTGGCGGGCTCCCGCGCAGGACGGCCCGGTGCCGGTGACCGTGACGGTCGGCGACGGGCGCGGCGGCTCCGCGTCGGACACCGCGACCATCCGCGTCAACGCGCCGCCGCCGCCGCGCGAGTTCGTCTTCGAGGACGTGCACTTCGACTTCGATCGCTACACCCTGCGGGCGGGCGCCGCGCGCGTGCTCGACGAAGCGGTCGCCGCCCTGGCGGAGGAGCCCGATCTGCGCATCGAGATCGAAGGCCACACCTGCAACATCGGCACGGCCGAGTACAACCTGGCGCTCGGCGACCGGCGGGCCAGCGCGGTGCGCGACTACCTGACCGGCCAGGGCGTGAGCCTGGACCGGCTGCAGACCGTCAGCTTCGGCGAGGAGCGCCCCGACCACGACAACGCCCGGGAGGAGACGCGCCGGCTGAACCGCCGGGCCGCGCTGGTGGTGCGCCTGCAATAGGCGGGTTTCAGGTCAGTAGGATTTCGCGAAGTAGACGTCGGTGAGGCCCGGGTTCCCGCACCGAATGCAGCCGCCGGACGCCGGCGGCGGTTCGAGCGGGATGTTACGGATGGTCGTCTGCATGTCCGCCTTGATGCCGGTCTCGCATTCCTCGCGGCCGCACCAGGGCGCAACGACGAACCCGGGGCGGCCGCGGAGCGCTTCCTCGAACGCGTCGCGGGTGGTCACGCGGCGCGTGTGATCGTCCCGGAACTTCAGCGCGCGATCGAGCAGGTCCTGCTGCAGCGCAGCGAGCAGCGCCCGGAGGCGGGCCGCCAGCTCGTCGAGCGGCACGGGCAGCTTCTCGCGCGTATCCCGGCGCACGACCAGCGCCTGTGACTTCGCGATGTCCCTCGGTCCGATCTCTATCCGCAGCGGGACACCCCGCAGCTCCCACTCGGCGTACTTCCACCCCGGCGTGTACTCCTCCCGGTCGTCGAGCATGACCCGCACGCCGGCGGCGGTCAGCGCGGCGGCCGCCTCGCGCGCCCGGGGCAGCACGGTCTCCTGCCAGTTGCCCCGCGGTATCGGCACGATCACGACCTGATAGGGTGCGATCCGCGGCGGCAGGATCAGGCCGCTGTCGTCGCCGTGCGTCATGATCACCCCGCCGATCAGGCGCGTCGTCATGCCCCAGGACGTCTGCCAAGCGTACTGCAGGGACTTGTCCCGCGCCTGGAACTTGATGTCGAACACCTTCGAGAAGTTCTGGCCGAGCATGTGCGACGTGCCGGCCTGCAGCGCCCGGCCGTCGCCCATCAGCGCCTCGATCGAGTAGGTGACCTCGGCCCCCGCGAACTTCTCGCTCTCCGTCTTGCGCCCGTCCCGAACGGGCATCGCCAGCTCGCTCTCGGCGAAGTCCTTGTACACGCCGAGCATCCGCAGCGCCTCGGCTTCGGCCTCCTCGCGCGTCTCGTGCGCCGTGTGCCCCTCCTGCCACAGGAACTCGGTGGTCCGCAGGAACAGCCGCGTCACCTTCTCCCAGCGCACGACGTTGGCCCACTGGTTGATGAGCAGCGGCAGATCGCGCCACGACTGGATCCACTTGGCGTACATCGTGCCGATGATGGCCTCGGACGTGGGGCGCACGACGAGGCGCTCCTCGAGCTCCTCGTCCCCGCCGTGGGTGACCCAGGCCACCTGCGGCGCGAACCCCTCGACGTGCGCGGCTTCCTTCCGCAGCAGGCTCTCGGGGATGAACAGCGGAAAGTACGCGTTCACGTGGCCGGTGGCCTTGAAGCGGGCGTCCAGCGAGGCCTGCATCAGCTCCCAGACGGCGTAGCCGTAGGGACGGATGACCATGCTGCCCTTGACCGGCGAGTAGTCGGCCAGCTCGGCCCGCCGCACCACGTCGGTGTACCAGCGCGAGAAGTCCTCCGAGCGTGGCGTGATCTCAGTTACGAACGTGTCCTGCTTCGCCGGCATCGACCGCTGTCACCCTGCCTTTCGACTCCGTTACGTGGCGCGTCCAGTCTATATCGTTCCGCTCGGGAAAATCGGACCGGTAGTGCGCCCCGCGGCTCTCCTCCCGCCGCAGCGCGGCGCGTGCAACGAGCCGTCCGACCGTCACGATGCTGGCCAGCCGCGCGGCCGCCGGCGCGCGGGCCGCGGGCTCGAGCGCCGCGGCCCACGCGTCGAGGGTCTCGAGCGCCCTCGTCAGCCGCGGGCCGTCGCGGAACAGGCCGACGTCCCGCCACATCAGGTCGCGCGCCGCACGCTCGGACAGGCCGGCCGGGGCCGCCGGCGCGCGGTCACCGCCGGCCGGCGCGGGGGGCGCGGGGGGCGCCGGCCGGGGCCGGCCGTGCTCCGCGGCCCAGCGGCGCATCGCGCCGGCCGCGACGGCGCCGAAGACGAGCCCTTCCAGGAGCGAGTTGCTGGCCAGGCGGTTCGCCCCGTGCACGCCGGTGCAGGCGACCTCGCCCGCGGCCAGCAGTCCGGGCACCGAGGTGTGCCCGTCGAGATCCACGTCGACCCCGCCCATGATGTAGTGGGCCGCGGGACCGACCGGTATCCGGTCGCGCGCGAGATCGAGACCGGCGCGGCGGCAGGCGTCCGCGATCGTCGGGAACCGTGCGCGGACGAACGCCGGCTCGAGATGGTCCATGGCGAGGTACACGCGCCCGTCCGTCCGCTGGCTCTCGCGTGCGATGGCGCGCGCGACGCGGTCGCGCGGCGCGAGCTCGCCGGCGGGGTCGGCGCGTTGCATGAACCGCTCGCCGGCTGCGTTGACCAGCACGGCCCCTTCGCCTCGCAGCGCCTCGGAGAGCAGGAAGCGGGGGGCGCCCTCGACGTCCAGCACGGTGGGATGGAACTGGACGAACTCGAGATCGGCGACGCGGGCTCCCGCGCGGTAGGCCATGGCAATCCCGTCGCCGGCCGCGACCGATGGATTGGTCGTCTCGCGGAAGATCTGCCCCGCCCCGCCGGTCGCCAGCAGCGTGGCGGCGGCGGTCACGCTGGCCAGCCGCCCGCGGTCGTCCAGGAACCGGGCCCCGGTGCAGCGCGCGCCGTTCACCGCGACGTCGACCGCCAGGGCGTGCTCGATCACCCGGACCCGGGGGCAGCCGGCGATCCGCTTCCAGAGGATCCGGCAGATCTCGCGGCCGGTCGCATCCCGCGCGTGCAGCACCCGCCGCACGCTGTGGGCGCCTTCGCGGGCGAGCGCGGCCTCGCCGCCCGGCTCCCGGTCGAAGCGCGCGCCCCAGTCGAGCAGCTCACGGACGTAGCGCGGCCCCTGCTCCGTCAGGGCCTGCACCGCCGCGGCGCGGCACAGGCCGGCGCCCGCCACGATGGTGTCCGCCGCATGCAGCGCGGCCGAATCGCCCGCGCCGACGGCCGCCGCGATGCCCCCCTGCGCGAACGCCGTGCTCCCCTGCGCCGCGCCGCCCTTGGTCAGAATCAGGGTCTCGCCGGCGCCGTCCAGATCGAGGGCCGCACGCAGCGCCGCGATGCCGCTGCCGATGATCAGGAAGTCGCATTCAAGATCCGCCAAGCACGCTCCCCCCTGCGTGATGTCCCAGCGGTCCGTGGTGAAGCCCCGCTTCCAGCGCCGTCCCTTGCGGGACGCATCGCCCGTCGAACGCCAGCGGGGCCTTGCGCCACGGGCCGCCGGCGCCGGCCGCGCGACGTTTTGCTGCTATCCTACATGACGCTACCTGCCCCGCCGGCTCCTGCAATGCCGCCACCCGTGCAGATCGACGTCGAGACTGCGTCGCGCGCCTACCAGGTGCACGTCGGCGCGGGCCTCGTGCAGCAGATCGAGCGGCTGGTGTCGGCTGCCGGCGCGAGCGGGCAGCGATTCGTCATCTCCAGTCCGCCGATCTGGAAGCTGCATGGCGGCGCCGTCGAGCAGGCGCTGCCGGGCGCCCGGGTGCTGCTGATGCCCGACGGCGAGCGGGCCAAGACGCTGCAGACCGTCAACCGCCTCTTCGAGGCGCTGATCGAGCAGGGCGCCGACCGCGGCGCCACCATCGTCGCGGTCGGCGGCGGGGTGGTGGGCGACGTGGCGGGCTTCGCCGCCGCGACCTTCCTGCGCGGCGTGCGGCTGGCGCACGTGCCCACGACGTTGCTCGCGCAGGTCGACAGCGCCATCGGCGGCAAGGTCGGCGTCAACCACGCGCTCGGCAAGAACCTGATCGGCGCGTTCCATCAGCCGATCGTGGTGGTCGCCGACCCGGTCGTGCTCGAGACGCTGCCCCGCCGCGAGTTCCGGGCCGGGCTCTACGAGGTCGTCAAGTACGGCGTCATCGCGAGCCGCGACCTGTTCGACCGCGTGGACCGCGACCTCACCGCGATCTTCCAGCGCCGGCTGGAGGCGCTGGTGCCCGTGATCGGCGAGTCGTGCCGCATCAAGGCGGAGGTCGTGGCGGCGGACGAACGCGAGAGCGGGCTGCGCCGCATACTCAACTTCGGCCACACCGTCGGCCACGCGATCGAGGCGGTGAGCGAATACCGGCGCTACCGGCACGGCGAGGCGGTCGGCTACGGCATGCTCGCCGCGGCCGACATCGCGGTTGCGCGCGGGATGCTGTCCAAGGCCGACTTCTCGGCGCTCGCCGGTCTCATCACCAAGCTCGGCCCCCTGCCGCCGGTGGGCGACCTGAGCGCCTCGGAGATTGCCGCAGCCATCCGCCGGGACAAGAAGGTGCTCGCGGGACGGCTGCACATGGTGCTGCCGACGCGGCTGGGCGAGACGGTGATCGTCGACGACGTCACCGGCGACGAGATTCGGGCCGCGCTGCGCTCGCTCGGGATCCGCGACGCCGCCTCCTGAGCTTCCATCAGACGGGGCTGCGCCCCGAACCCCCGGCGTCCGCTTGCGGGGACCCCACAGCCCCGCGCCGCTACCGCCGAGGC
>JAAXGX010000186.1 GCA_012271165.1 Vicinamibacteraceae bacterium
AGGCCGTGGTGAATTTTCCGGGCTAGTGTCCGTCGCGTTGATGTCGTTTCCCTTTCGCACATAGGACTCTACGAGAGCCTTCACACCCGTGCTCGCCGCGAGGCGGACGAACGCTGGTAGTCGTTTTCCGGTCATGCAATTCAGCCGACACGAATCGTACGCCAAACCGTGCTGTTGCGGCCACGGCCTGCCGCGACCAGATCGCCGTACGCCGGTTCCGGTAGCGAACCTGCGGTGGCGATCGGGGCGCGCGTCCGCTGCCGGTTCCTCGCGGGAGCGCCCTTCCGATTCGGGGTCACGAGCGGAGCACTCGACGCGCGCGGCGGCCGGGTGCTATATTGCATGGCTTCGGTTCAACGAAGGGGGAGAGATGCGCGCAACCAGCCTGATCGTGGCGGCGCTGCTGCTGGCGGGAACGACCGGCGCGCTCGCGCAGGGCGTGACGAAGTACGTCCGGTACGAGCACGAGGGCAGCGTGTCGCACGGCGTCCTCGACGGCGAGACCATTCACGAGCTGCGCGGGGACGTATTCACCTCGCCCGAGCGCAGCGGCAACACCGTGGCGCTCGACCAGGTTCGGCTGCTCGCGCCGACCGCCCCGAGCAAGGTGATCGCGGTGGGGTTCAACTACCGCAGCCACCTCGGCGACACGCCCGAGGCCGAGTATCCCGGCATCTTCTCCAAGTACCCCACGTCGGTCATCCCCCACGAGGGCGTCATCACGTACTACGAGGATGCCACCGACGTGCACTACGAAGGGGAGATGGTGCTCATCATCGGCAGGACGGCGAGCAACGTCGCCGAGGCTGATGCCCACGAGTACATCTTCGCGGTGGCGCCGGGCAACGACGTGAGCGAGCGGGTCTGGCAGCGCAACGACCTGCAGTGGTTCCGGGCGAAGGGAGCCGATACGTTCGGACCGGTCGGCCCGGTGATGGCCGCCGGCATCGACTACGACGACCTGCTGCTCCAGACGCGCGTCAACGGCGAGGTGATGCAGTCGCAGCGGACGAAGGACCTCATCTTCGATTCCGCCGCCATCGTCAGCTACATCAGCCGCTACATCACCCTCGAGGCGGGCGACATGATCTTCACCGGGACGCCCGGCACGACGAGCGCCATCCAGCCGGGCGACGTCGTCGAGATCGAGCTGGAGGGCGTCGGCGTGCTGCGCAACACCGTGGGGCAGCGCGGGCGGACGACCGACCAGCAGTAGCCCGATCTGCCGGCCCGCCCGCGGAATCGCGGGCGGGCGCTGCTGCAGCCCGATGGAAACCCCGCTCACGCCGCTGGAGTTCATGCGCCGCGCCCGCGCCCTGTACCCCGAGCGCGAGGCCGTGGTCGACGGCGAGGCGCGCCGCACCTACGCGCAGTTCTTCGAGCGCTGCGACCGCTGGTCCGCGGCGCTGCAGCGGCTGGGCGTCGGGCAGGGCGACCGCGTGGCGTACATCTCGCCGAACACCGCCGCCAACCTGGAGTCGTTCTACGCCGTCCCGCAGATCGGCGCCGTGCTGGTGCCCATCAACTACCGGCTCAACGCCGCGGAGGTGCAGTACATCGTGCGGCACAGCGGCGCCAAGGTGGTCTGCGCGCACGCCGACTACCTCGAGCTGGTCGACGGCATCCGCGGCGAGTGCCCCGACGTCGAGCACGTCGTCGCCCTGGAGGGCGCGCGCGACGGGTGGCGCGACTACGAGGAGCTGCTGGCCGCCGCCGCGCCGGAGGGCGTCGCGCGACCCGCCATCGACGAGCGCGCCCTGCTCACCATCAACTACACCAGCGGCACGACCTCGCGGCCGAAGGGCGTGATGATCACGCACCGGAACGCCTACATGAACGTGGTCGGGACGCTGATTCACCATCCGCTGAGCTGCCGCGACCGGTACCTCTGGACGCTCCCGATGTTCCACGCCAACGGCTGGACGTTCCCCTGGGTCGTGACCGCGGTGGGCGGCGCCCACATCTGCCTCCGGCAGGTCGATCCGGCCCGGGCGTTCGCGCTGATGCGGGACGAGGCGGTCACGATGCTGTGCGCGGCGCCGACCGTGCTCATCACGCTGGCGAACGCGCCGGCCGCGGTGCGGGGGGAGGTGCCGCGCGGCGTGCAGGTGATGACCGCGGGGGCGCCGCCGGCCGCCGCGACCATCCAGCGCGTGGAGGGGGAGTTCGGCTGGGAGCTCATGCACGTCTACGGCCTGACCGAGACGGCCCCGTTCATCACGGTCTGCGAGCCGCGGCCCGAGCACGACGGGTGCACGCTCGAGGAGCGCGCCGCGCTCAAGGCGCGCCAGGGCGTGGAGCTGGTCACGTCGGGCGAGCTGCGGGTGGTCGACGACGACGGCAACGAGGTGCCGCGCGACGGCGAGACGCTGGGCGAGATCGTCGTGCGCGGGAACGTGGTGATGGAGGGCTACTACGACGATCCGGCCGCCACCGCCGAGGCCATGCGCGGCGGCTGGTTCCACAGCGGCGACGCCGCCGTCGTGCACCCGGACGGCTACCTGCAGATCCGGGATCGGTTCAAGGACGTCATCATCAGCGGCGGCGAGAACATCTCGTCCATCGAGGTCGAGGGCGTCATGATGCGGCACCCGGCCGTGCAGGAGATCGCGGTGGTCGGGATGCCCGACGAGAAGTGGGGCGAGAGCCCCCACGCGTTCGTCGTGCTGGCGGATGGGGCGGCGGCCACGGCGGCGGAGCTGACCGCTTTCGCCCGCGAGCAGATGGCGCACTTCAAGGTGCCGCGGGCGTTCGAGTTCGTCGAGGCGCTGCCCAAGACGGCCACGGGCAAGATTCAGAAGTACGTGCTGCGCGGAGGGCGGAGCGCGATCTCGACGCAGTAGGCCGCCCGGCCGGACCCGGGGACCCGGGGCCCGCCGCTCTCAGAGGATTTCGTACACCCGATACGCGGCCCGTCGCGGCTTGTCCCGGCCCACCCCCACGGCGACGAGCCGGTTCAGCCAGCCGTAGCGCGCCGAGGCGGTCTCGAACACCGGCGTCGTGCGCACGTACGGCGTCCCGCCGACAGGCTGCCGGGCGATGCCGCGCGACCAGAGGTAGATCAGCTCGCCGTCGTCGGTCTCGAGCGTGGCGCGCAGGTTCAACTCCCCGGCGCCGTCCGGGCGGTCGATGCGCCAGCCGCCCCCGCCGCCCAGCACGCGGCCGCGCAGCCGGGGGCCCCGAAACGTGCCGCCCGTCACCGGGATGATCCGCCGCGGGCCGGCATCGTGGGCGCCGGCAACGTCGAGCGCCAGCTCCATCAGGAGCGTCGAGCGCAGCCCCGGCGCCGCGTCCGCCGGGGCGCCCCCCGCCACCGTGCCGAGCGACAGGCCCGCCGCGCCCAGGGCGCCGACACGGGCGAACCACCGGCGGGTGACGGGGAGACCCGGCGCCACGATCGTCCTCGTTACTGGATGGCGATCAGCTCGACGTCGAACACGAGCATCCCGCGCGGGTCGCGGCGGCCGCCGTAGGCCAGCTCCTCGGGAATCCAGAAGCGGCGCTTCTCGCCGACGACCATCAGCTGGACGCCTTCCGTCCAGCCCCGGATGACGCGGTTCAGCGGAAACATGGACGGCTGCCCGCGCGCCACGGAGCTGTCGAACATGCGGCCGTCGGTGGTCCATCCCGTATAGTGGACCGTCACGTTGCTGGTCGCGGTCGGGTTCACCGACCCCGAGCCGGCCTCGAGAACCTTGCTGGCCAGCCCCGAGGCCGTGGTCTCGGCGTCGGCAGGCGGCGAGGCGACATCGTCCGGCGCCGGAATCTGCGCGGCCAGCGCCGCGCCGGCGGCCGCGACGAGGACGGAAAGCAGGAAAGCGTTGCTGGTCAGTTTCGTCATGCGGCTATGGTATCACTACCCAAGTAGGGTACATTAGGCAGTCACTCGCGATGCGGATCACCTACATTACGGCCGGTGCGGGCGGGATGTACTGCGGGAGCTGCATCCGCGACAATGCGCTGGCCAAGGCCCTGACGGCGGCCGGGCACGACGTTCTGCTGCTGCCCCTGTACACCCCCCTGCTGACCGACGACGAGAACGTCAGCGCCGACCGGGTGTTCTACGGGGGCATCAGCGTCTACCTGGAGCAGCACCTGTCGCTCTTCCGGCACACGCCGTGGCTCGTCGACCGCCTGTGGGAGGCGCCCTGGCTGATCCGCGCGCTGGCCGACCGGGCCGTGCAGACGAGCCCGGAGAGCCTCGGAGACCTGACGGTTTCCGTGCTGGAGGGCCGCGACGGACGGCAGTCGAAGGAGATCGAGAAGCTGCTCCACTGGCTGGTGGAGCAGCCGGCGCCGGACGTCATCGACATCTCCAACTCGATGCTGATCGCCCTGGCGCGGCCGCTCCGCGAGGCGCTGGGCGCGCCGGTCTGCTGCACGCTGCAGGGCGAGGACATCTTCCTCGACCATCTCCCCGAGCCGCATCGCGGCCGCTCGCTGGCCCTGATCGCCGAGCATGCGCGGTACGTCGACCGGTTCGTCGCGGTCAGCGACTACTGCGCCGAGCGGATGAGCCGGTTCGCCGGCATTCCGGGCGCGAAGATCGACGTCGTGCCGCTCGGCATCAACCTGGACGGCTACGAGCGCCGGGCGCCGGCGCGCGACAACGGCCTGACCATCGGGCACTTCGGGCGGGTGGCGCCGGAGAAGGGGCTGCACCTGCTGTGCGAGGCGTATCGCCGCCTGCGGGAGGCGGGCCGGATCGAGCGCGGGTCCATCGAGGTGGCCGGCTACCTGTCGCCGGCGCACCAGAGTTACCTCGACTCCATCCTGGACCAGGCGCGCGAGTGGGGTCTGGATGGCGAGATCACGTACCACGGCAAGCTGGACCGCGCCGGGAAGCTCGCGTTTCTCGGCCGGCTCGACATGCTGGCCGTGCCGGCCGCCTACGACGACCCGAAGGGCCTGCCGCTGCTCGAGGCGATGGCGTGCGGCGTGCCTACCGTCGTCCCGCGGCGCGGCACGTACACGGAATTCGTCGAGCGCACCGGCGGCGGCATGCTCGTGACCCCGGACGACGTAGAGGCCCTCGGCGCGGCGCTCGAGCGCCTCGCGTCGGATCCCGCGCACCGCGAGGAGCTGGGGCGACAGGGCGCGGCCGGGGTCCGGGAGCACTACACCGCCGAGGCGATGGCCGCGCGCGCCGCCGACGTCTACCGCAAGGTCAACGCGGCCCGCAACTAGTTCCGGGCCGCGCCGCCGCGGTCCCCGGGAGCAGTCCCCATGAAGTCCACTGCCGCCGCCGTCCTGCTGCCGGCCCTGCTGGCAGCCTGCGCGGTCAGCGAGGGCACCGCCCAGCTTCGCCGGCACGGGATCACCGCCACCCTGCCCGGCGCCGAGCCGTTCGAGCCGGCGCTGGACCGCGCGCTCGGCGCCGCCTGGGAGGCCCGACCCGCCGACTACGTGCCGCGCACGCAGCACCTGCGCGCGGACGGCACGCCCCTGTTCGCCAACCGGCTGCTGCTCGAGTCGAGCCCCTATCTGCGGCAGCATGCCCACAACCCGGTCAACTGGTATCCCTGGGGCGACGAGGCGTTCGAGCTCGCCCGCGCGCTCGGGCGGCCGGTGCTGCTCTCCATCGGCTACTCCACCTGCCACTGGTGCCACGTGATGGAGGAGGAGTCGTTCGACGACCTGGAGATCGCGCG
This sequence comes from Vicinamibacteraceae bacterium, assembly GCA_012271165.1. Lineage (GTDB taxonomy): Bacteria > Acidobacteriota > Vicinamibacteria > Vicinamibacterales > UBA8438 > JAAXGX01. The sequence goes on from JAAXGX010000186.1 coordinate 5,652, forward strand.
CTACCTCAACGCGAACTACGTCGCCGTCAAGGTCGATCGGGAGCTGCGTCCCGACCTCGACGCGATCTACATGAGCGCGGTCCAGCTCTTCACGCAGGGGCGCGGCGGCTGGCCCATGACGCTGTGGCTGACGCCGGACCGGCAGCCCTACAGCGGCGGCAGCTACTTCCCGGCCCGCGACGGCGACCGCGGCGTCGCCGTCGGGCTGTTGACGCTGCTCGAGCGGCTGAAGGCGGCGTACGACACGCAGACGGAGCGCGTCGTCGAGGTGGCCGGCCTGGTGGTCGACGAGATCCGGGCCCACCTGACGCCGCCCGCCGCCGGCGCGGCGGTAGCCGACGACGGACCGTTGCGCCGGGCCGCCGCCATCTACCGCGCCGAGTTCGACCCGGAGTTCGGCGGCGTCCGGGGACCGCAGAAGTTCCCGGCCAGCCTGCCGCTCCGGTTCCTGTTGCGCGAGCACCGGAGGACCGGCGACCTGGAGCTGCTCGGCATGGTGACGACCACGCTCGAGCGGATGGCGGCCGGCGGGATGCACGATCAGATCGGCGGCGGTTTCCACCGCTACGCCACCGATCCGCGCTGGCTGGTGCCGCACTTCGAGAAGATGCTGTACGACAACGCCCTGCTGGCGCTGGCCTACCTGGAGGCGTACCAGATCACCGGGCGGGAGGACTTCGCCGAGGTCGTCGGCTCGATCCTGCGCTACGTCGAGCGCGAGATGACCGCTCCCGGCGGCGGCTTCTACTCGGCGACGGACGCCGACAGCCTGGCGCCGAGCGGGCAGCGCGAGGAGGGCTGGTTCTTCACCTGGACGCCCGCCGAGATCGAGGCGGTCGTCGGCGCGGACGGCGCGCGCCTGGTCAATCCGTACTTCGGCGTGACGGCAGCCGGCAACTTCGATGGCCGCACGGTGCTGCACCGCCCGCGCGGCGACGTCGAGCTGGCACGGGAGCTCGGCGTGCCGCCCGCCGCGCTGCAACGGCGCCTGGGCGAGGCGCGCGAGCGCCTCTACGACGCGCGCGCCCGCCGCCCGGCGCCGCTGCGCGACGAGAAGGTCCTCACGGCCTGGAACGGGCTGATGATCTCGGCCTTCGCGCGCGCGGCCCTGGCGCTGCACGTCCCGGCCTACGCCGAGGTCGCCGCCGGCGCGGCGGACTTCCTCCTCACGGGGGCGCGGGACGGCGACCGGCTGGTGCGCAGCGTCGTCGGGAACACCGGCGAGCAGCCGGGCTACCTGGACGACTACGCGTTCCTCATCGGCGGCCTGCTCGACCTGTTCGAGGCCAGCGGCCGCACCCGCTGGCTGCGGGCGGCGCTCGCGCTCGACGGGGTGCTCGAGGCGGACTTCGAGGATCGTACCGGCGGCGGCTTCTTCAGGACGCCCGCCGGCGCCGATCCGCTGCTGGCGCGGGAGAAGCCGCACTACGACAGCGCCGAGCCGTCCGGCAACGCGGCGCAGCTTCTCAATCTGGTGCGCCTGCACGACTTCACCGGCGACGACCGGTTCCGCGTGCGCGCGGACCGCGCGCTGGGAGCGTTCGCGTCCACGCTGAACCGCGCGCCCACGGCGGCGGCCGAGATGCTGCTCGCGCTCGACTACCGCCTCGACACGCCGAAGGAAGTGATCGTCGTCGTGCCCGGCGAGCGCAGCGAGGCCGATCCGTTCCTGGAACGACTCGCGGCGACGTTCCTTCCCAACCGCATTCTGGCCGTGGCTGTCGAGGGGCCCGATCTCGAGGAGCAGGCGCGCGTCGTGCCGTTGCTCGCCGATAAGTACGCCCGGAGCGGGCAGGCCACGGCCTACGTTTGCGAGAACCGCGTCTGTGACCTGCCGACCACCGATCCCGCGCAGTTCGCTGAGCAGATCCGCCGTACCGCGCGCTGATCCGTGAGAGCAAGGAGAAGACAAATGAACAGATGGCTGCAGGGCGTGCTCGTGCTGGGCTGGATTCCGACGCTGCTGGTCGCCGGAGGCGTGCGCTGGTTTGCGCCCGAGCCGGCGGCGGCGCAGGAGCGGACGCCGATCAAGGTGACGCGGATCTACACCGGCGAGGACGGCAAGACCCATGCCGAGGAGCTCGAGGTGCCGCTGATGCAGGCGCGGGCCACGACCGAGCTGTCGGAGCCCGTGCCGGTCACGAGCGTGCAGTTCCGGCGCAACTCGCCGGACTACTTCATCGACTGGCACACCGCGCCGCGGCGGCAGTACGTGATCACGCTGGCCGGGGAGAGCGAGGTCGAGATCGGGGACGGCACGAAGATCCGCCTGCATCCCGGCCACATCCTGCTGGCCGAGGACACGACCGGCCAGGGCCACATCTCGCGCGCCATCGGCACGGAGGACCGGATCTCCATCTTCCTGCCGCTCGTGGAGCAGTAGGCCGCGCTCAGCGGATGCGGAGGATCAGGAGCGCGTCCCCGTCGCCGACGGCGATGAGGTCGCCGCTGATGGCCGCTCCCTGCGCGTTGCCCGGGGTGTCGTGGGCAGCGGCCAGGGTGGGTGCGGCCGGGTCGGAGACGTCGACTACCTCGATGCCGTCCTCGCCGACCGGCACCACGAGGGTGGAGCCTGCAGCGGCCACCCGCTGGAACCGGCCGCTCGAGCGCGCCGGTTGATACGAGCCGGCGAGCCGCGGCGCGGCGGGGTCGGCCAGGTCGAGGATCTCCAGGCGCCCGCTGCGCGCGTAGATGACGTAGGCGCGCTCGCCGGCGCCGAGCACGATGGACTGGGCGGGCTGCTCGGTCTCGTAGACGCCCTGCTCCACGGGCGCCGCCGGGTCCGACAGATCGAACAGGTGCACGCCCGACGGCTGGTCGACGACGAGCACGCGGTCGCCCGCGCCGGCAATGCCCCACTGGTAGCCGGGGGTCTCCTGCGTCTGCAGCAGCACCGGCGCCGCCTCGTCCGACAGGTCCACGACCTCGAGCCCGGTCATCAGGTTCACGACCAGCGCCACGGTTCCGGCGGCCGTGACGCCCAGCGCCTGGCCGGCGGTCTGGTGGGTGCCCGCCAGGACCGGAGCCCGCGGGTCCGAGACATCGATGATGTACAGCCCCTCGAGCCCGGCCGTCAGATAGACGTGCGGCGGGGCGACGTGAAACGCCCAGATCGGCCCCGGCGCCGTGAACGTCCCCAGCGGCTCGGGCCGCGACGGATCGGAGACGTCCACGACCTGGAAAGTCTCGCCGCCCGCGACGTAGGCGTAGCCGCCCGCGAGCTCGACGAGCGCGGCCGGGACGTCGAGACGGGCGACCGGCTCGAGAGTCGTGGCCTGCGCCCCGGCGGGTCGCGGGCCGGCCAGTGCGGCGAGCGCGGCGATGACGGCGGCGAGGCAGGCGATGGGGAAGCGGATGGTCGGCATCGTGCGGCTCCGTCTCAACTGCCGGCCGCGGCCGCCCGCTCGCGGGCGATCAGCTCGCGCCGCAGGATCTTGCCCGACGGCACCTTCGGAACGGCCTCGATGAACTCGACGCGCCGCACCTTCTTGTGGGGCGCGACCCGCCCGGCGACGTGCGCCATGATCTCGTCGGCCGTGACGGCGGCGTCCGGCTTGACGACGACGAAGGCCTTGGGCACCTCGCCGGCCTCCTCGTCGGGGCTCGGCACGACGGCCGCGTCGGCGACCGCGGGGTGCGCCTGCACGATCGCCTCGAGCTCGGCCGGCGCCACCTGCAGGCCCTTGTACTTGATCAGCTCCTTCACCCGGTCGACGACGTACAGGTAGCCGTCCGCGTCGGCCCGGCCGATGTCGCCGGTGCGCAGCCAGCCCTCGTCGTCGATCATCGCACGCGTAGCCTCCGGGTTGTGCAGATAGCCCTTCATGACCTGCGGGCCGCGCACCCAGACCTCGCCCAGCTCGCCGGTCGGGGCGTCCTGGCCGGTCGTCAGGTCGACGACGCGGAAGTCGGTGCTCGGCGCCGCGGGGCCAACCGACGTGATCTTGATCTCGTGATCGCGCGGGGTGAAGTGGGTGACCGGACTCGTCTCGGTCAGCCCGTATCCCTGCCGCACGGAGATGTTGTTGCGCGCGGCGCAGGCGCTGGCCACCGGCTCCGGCAGCGGCGCCGCGCCCGACAGGATGTCGGTCAGCGAGGACAGGTCGTAGTCGTCGACCGCCGGATGCTTGGCGAGCGCGAGCACGATGGGCGGGACGAGGTAGCCCTTCGTCACCCGATGCTTCTGCACCAGCCCCAGGAACTGCTCCAGGTCGAACCGGGGCATCGTGATCACGGTGGCCCCCACGCGGAGCACGCCGCTCATGATCACGACCATGCCATAGATGTGATAGAAGGGCAGGATGCCGATGAAGACTTCCTTCTCGGTGAGCCGTTCCACGGTGTCCGTCTGGACGACGTTGGCCACCAGGTTGCGGTGGGTGAGCATGACACCCTTCGGCATGCCGGTCGTGCCGCTCGAGTAGGGCAGCGCCACCAGGTCCTCGCGGGCGTCGATCGCCACGGCCGGCGGCGGGTCGGACGAGAGCAGCGTCGCGAACGGCGTGGCGCCCTCGGCCTCGCCGAACACGAACACTTCCTCGACGGCGGTTCCCCGCGCTCCCTCGCGCGCCTTGTCGAGGAACGGCGGAATCGTCACCAGGAACCGGGCACCCGAGTCGGCGAGCTGGCGCTTCAGCTCCGCCGGCGTGTAGAGCGGGTTGATCGTCGTGACGACCCCCCCGGCGGTGGCGACGCCGAAGAAGGCGACCGCGTACTCGGGAAGATTGGGGCTGTAGATGGCGAAGACGTCGCCCTTGCCGAACCCGCGCGCCGCCAGTCCCGCCGCCACCGCGCGCGTCGCGCCGCGGAGCTGCCCGTACGTGAGGGTCCGGTCCGTGGGGCCGTCGATCAGCGCCGGCTTGTCGGGCCACCGGTCCGCGAGCTCGAACACGTGGTCCTGCAGCGCGACCTCCGGAATCTCCACGTCTGGAAACGGGCTGCGGTAGATCATCGCGTCAGTTGCCCCGCGGGAAGATGGGCCTGGTCTCGATGACGTCGTAGGTGTCGAACAGTCCGTGGACGACGTACGGATCCTCGGCGTACGTCTTCCGCGCGGCTTCGAGGTCGTCCGCCTCCACGATGATGAGGCTGCCTCCCATCTCTCCCTGCTCGTTCAGCAGCGGCCCGCCGTACCGCAGCCGGCCCGCCGCATCCAGCCGGGCCATGTGCTCGAGGTGCGCGGGGCGGTGCTTCTTGCGGTGCTCGAGCCCGTCGGGGCGGTCGCGCGCGATCAAGGCGAACCAGGGCATCGCGATTGCTCTCCTCCGTCTTCGCGGGGTTGCGGTACGAACGGCCGGCGCCGCCGGCTCCGGCATTCTACGTCAGGACCGGGCGAGCTTGACAAGGACGCTACGCAGCCGGCAGCACGCCGTTCGACAGGATGTCGCGCAGCGCCTCGGCGAGCCGGTCGACCTGCGCCTCCGTGTTGTAGTGGTGGGTCGACACGCGCACCGTGTTCAGATCGAGGTCGGTATGCCGCACCCAGATGTGGTGCCGGCGCCACAGCGTGTCGACGACCTCGCGCCGGTCGAACCCCTCGAGGGCGAAACCGGTGAGGCCGCAGGCGAGCAGCGGGTGGGCCGACGTGTGCACCCGCACCTGGGGAATTTCCGCCAGCCGCTCGCGCAGCCGTCCGGCGAGGGCGCGGATGCGCTGCTCGATCCGCTCCCGGCCGATGGCGTTCTGGAAATCCAGGGCGGCGGAGGTCGCCGTCAGCAGCGGGCCGGCACGCTGGCCGAGCCGATCGTAGCGCGCAGCGCCGCGCTCCGGATCGTCCCACCCCGTGTTGGCGATGGTCGGCCAGAGCTGCTCCTGCAACTCGCCTCGCAGGTAGAGGAACCCGGTCCCGACCGGTGCGCCCATCCACTTGTAGGGGCTCGACGCGTAGCAGTCGACGCCGAGGTCGTGCATGTCGAGGGCCAGCATTCCGATGCCGTGGGCCCCGTCGACCACGGTGAGAATCCCGCGCGGCCTGGCCAGCGCGGCCAGCGCCTTCACCGGCAGCATGCAGCCGGTGGGAAACGTCACGTGACTGACGCTGATCACCTTCGTGCGCGGCGTGATCGCGTCCTCGAAGCGGCCGACGATGTCGGCCGGGTCCGGGGTGGGAATCGGGAACGGCAGCTCGCGGACGACGACGCCCCTGCGCCGCGCCAGCAGCTTCCACGGCTCGAGGCCCCCGGGATGTTCGTGGAAGGAGCACAGCACCTCGTCGCCCGCCTCCAGGTCGAGGCCGTTGGCGATGAAGTTCATGCCCTCCGTGGTGTTGCGCGTCAGCGCGATCTCGGCGGGGTCCGCATGGACGAACGCCGCCAGCTTCGCCCGCAGGTCCGCCTGCGCCGCCACGTGCCGCGCGTTCTCCCGGCCCGGATCGCTGGCGAGCCCCCGATAGCCGTCGACGAGCGCGTAGTACACGGGCCTCGGCATCGGACCGAGGCTGCCGCTGTTCATGTAGGCGAGCTCGTCCGAAGTGAGGAACTCGCTGCGCACCCGCATCCAGAAATCGGACTCGGACTCCGCGTCGTTCTGGGCCGCCTCGATGCCGGCGATGCCGGCCCGGGCCGCCCCCGCCGAGACCGGCCACCCGGCGGCGATGCCGGCCGACCCGGCCGTGACCGCACGGAGAAAGAGGCGGCGGGAGACGCCGGTCGGGGTCCCCGGTTCGGGGCTGTCGCCCACCTCGTCGATTGCCATGGAAGCTCCTTCCTGTAACGGTCGCACTGCCCACTATGCGCCGAGAGGGTCCCCCGGTCAATCCTGCATGCCCCGCTTCAGGCTATGATGGCGCCTTGTCCGACGCTCACGGCAGCGCACGGCCGATCGCCGCCTGGTGCCTGTACGACTGGGCCAACTCCGCGTTCACCACGCTGGTCGTCAGCTTCATCTACTCTGCCTACTTCAGCAACGCGTTCGGCGACGACCCGGGCCACGGCACGGCTCTCTGGTCACGCGGCATCACGGTGAGCGCGCTGGCCATCGCTGCGCTGGCGCCCATCGCCGGCGCGCTGGCCGACCGGGGCGGGCGGCGCCGGTACCTGGTGCTCTGCTCGCTGCTCTGCGTGGCGGCCACGGCGGCGCTCACGTTCGTGACACCGAGCCAGCCGCGGGCCGTCGTGACCGCGCTCGCCCTGTTCGTCGTCGCCAACGTGGCGTTCGAGCTCGGCCTGGTGTTCTACAACGCGTTCCTGCCCAGCCTCGCCGATCCAAAGCGCATCGGGCGCATCTCGGGCTACGCCTGGGGGCTCGGCTACGGCGGCGGGCTGGCGGCGCTCGTGGTGGCGCTCGTGGTCTTCGTGCCCGAGACACCGCTGTTCGGCATCAGCACCGCGGAGGGCTTCAACCTGCGGGCCACGAACCTGCTCGTGGCCGGCTGGTTCCTGATCTTCGCCCTGCCCGCGTTCTTCCGCCTCGAGGACGAGGCCGTCACGGGCGAGCGGCTCAGCGTCCGCCGCGCCTTCGCCAACCTGGCGGCCACGCTGCGCCAGTTGCGGCGCTACCGGCAGATCGGGCTGTTCCTGCTGGCGCGGCTGCTCTACAACGACGGCCTGGTGACGATCTTCGCCTTCGGGGGCATCTACGCGGTCGGCACGTTCGGGTTCAGCTTCGCGGAGCTGGTCACGTTCGGCATCGTCATCAACGTCGGCGCTGGGCTGGGGGCGCTGGCCTTCGGGTTCGTCGACGATCGCATCGGCGGCAAGGCGACCGTCGGCGTGAGCGTGGCGGCGCTCGCGGCGGCCACCGTGGTGGGGGCGCTCGCTCCGACAGCCGCCTGGTTCTGGGTGGCGGCCATCCTGGTCGGCATCTTCGCCGGCCCGAACCAGTCGGCCAGCCGCTCGCTGATGGCCCGTTTCGTGCCGCGCAACCGCGAGTCGGAGTTCTTCGGCTTCTTCGCGTTCTCGGGCAAGGTGACGTCGTTTCTGGGGCCCGCGCTGCTGGGCGTGCTGAGCGACATCTACAGCCAGCGCGTCGGCGTCGGCAGCCTGCTGATCTTCTTCCTCCTCGGCGGCCTGTGCCTGTGGCGCGTGGACGAGCGGCAGGCCATCGCCGCCGCCCGCGCCGAATAGGCGCGCACGGCGCGGGGCGGTGGGGTCCCCGCACGCGGACGCCGGCGGCTCGGGGCGCAGCCCCGTCTGATTCGAGACGGTGCAAACATGGACTACCGGACGCTGTTCGACCTGACGGAGAAGGTGGCGCTCGTGACCGGGTCCACGCGCGGGATCGGTCGGGCCGTCGCCGAGGCGCTGGCCCGCTTCGGGGCCCGGGTCGTGATCTCGAGCCGCAAGGCCGAGGCCTGCCGCGAGGTGGCCGGCGCCATCGTGCGCGACGGCGGGGAGGCGCTGGCCGTTCCGTGCAACGTGTCGCACGGGGATCAGCTCGACGCCCTGGTCGCGCGCTGCCTGGACCACTGGGGTCACGTGGACGTGCTCGTCTGCAACGCCGCGGCCAACCCCTACATGGGACCGATGGCGGGCGCCTCGGAAGCGGTCTACGACAAGATCATGGACACGAACGTCAGGTACGTGCTGGGGCTCTGCAACCGGGTCATCCCGCAGATGGCCGAGCGTCGGGACGGCGCCGTCATCATCGTCTCGAGCATCGGCGGGCTCAAGGGGCATCGCAGCCTGGGGCTGTACGCCGTGTCGAAGGCGGCCGAGATGCAGCTCGCGCGCAACCTGGCGGTCGAGTGGGGACGTTGCAACGTACGGGTCAACTGCATTGCGCCGGGCCTGGTGCGCACCGATTTCGCGCGGCCGCTGTGGGAGGATCCCGAGGCCTTGCGCGAGGCGCTCGACGAGTATCCGCTCGGGCGCATCGGCGAGCCCGAGGACATCGCGGGCGCGGCCGTGCTGCTGGCGTCGCGGGCCGGCGCGTTCGTTAGCGGGCAGGTGCTGGTGGTCGACGGGGGCGCGACGATTGCGATGGGGAGTCAGCGCGAGCGGTGATAGAGTTAGGAGGCAGGGGCCGCGAGCCTTGCGTGCAAGGGAGGAGCTCATGAAGGCCGTCAAGATGGCGTCGCTCTGCGTGGTCCTGGCGTTGGGCCTGAGTCTCGTGCCCGGGGCGCACGCCCAGGACACCGAGTGGATGCAGGTCGACATCGTCAACGTCGTCCCCAACCAGTTGGACGACTACGTCGAGCTGCAGCTCGAGGAGGTCAACCCCGCGTTGCAGCGCGCCGGCGTGCCGTGGCGCTCGGTGTGGCGCGTGGCCGAGTTCGGCAACAGCTACGAGCTGCAGCTCGTGACGCCGATGACCAGCCTGGCGCAGTACGACACGGGCGGTCCGCTGGCCAGGGTCATCGAGCCCGACCGGCGCCTGCGGCTCGTCGACCGGCTGCGGCGGATGACGGTGTCGCGCAAGCGCTACGCCATCCGCTACCGGCCCGACGTCAGCGTCGAGGCCGACGAGGTCGGGGGGCTGTCGCTGGCGCGCGTCACCACCGTGGAGATCGCGCCCGGACGCAACGCCGAGTGGGAGCGGTTCATGACCTCCGCCCTGCCGGCGTTTTCCGGCGCCAACCTCGTCTTCGGCGTGTACGAGCGGGTGTTCGGTCCCGGCGCGGCGTCGTGGCTGATCGTCGAGAACTACTCGAGCTTCGCTCAGCTCGAGCAGCCGTCGCTGCTGGTCAGGGCGTTCGGTGAGGATGCCGACGCGGCCAGCGCGCAGGTGGCCGGCATCGTCACGTCCATCGAGCGCACGGTGCTGCGCTACGACGCCGAGCTCAGCTACTCGGCCATCCCGGTCAGCCGGCGGTAGGCGCGAAGGGGCCTCGATGCCGTACTGGTTCTATCAGATCCTTCACTTGTTCTCGGTGATCATGCTCGCCGGGATCACGTTCGCTGCCCTGGCGGCTCCCCGGCCGGAGAATCGGCGCCCCGCCTTGATCTGGTCCGGTGTCGCGGCCGTGGTCGCGCTCGTGAGCGGATTCGGCATGCTGGGGCTCGGCGGATTCGGCTTCCCGGGCTGGGTGGTCGTCAAGATCGCGACGTGGATCGCGCTGGCCGCGCTGACCGGCCTCGCTTTCCGCCGTCCCCAGGAGGGGCGGGCCCTGGCGACCGTCGCCGTCCTCGCCGTATTGCTCTCGGTCGTCGTGGTCGTGCTGAAGCCGTTCTGACGGGCCGGCCGCCGGGCCGGCCCGCACGATCCCCCCGCATGTGCCGGGCCTTCGCCACGGCCTCCTACAGCAACGCCAGTCCCTTCGCGGCCAGCTTCTCCACCCGTTCGCCGAGCGTGGCGAAGCGCGCGTCGCGCGTCTGCCCGCGCCGGAAGCGGACGTGGATCTGCTCCAGCACCACGGCGAGCTTGAACACGCCGAACACGTGATACCAGTGCGCGTGGTCGACGTCGAAGCCCGCCGACCGGGCGTAGCGTTCCACGAGCTCGCGGCGCGTGGGCAGGCCCGGCGCGCAGCCCGGCGCCGGGCTCAGGCCGCGCCAGGCGGGATCGTCGTCCGGGTCGGTCCAGCAGTTGAGCAGGTACCCCAGATCCATCAGCGGGTCGCCCCGCGTGCACATGTCCCAGTCGAGCACGGCCACCGCGTTTGCCGGATCAGCCGCATCCACCAGGATGTTCTCGAGCTGGTAGTCGTTGTGCACCAGCGTGGCCGCCTGCTGCGGCGGCAGACCGGCGCGCAACCAGGCGGCGACGCGGTCGATCGCCGGCAGTTCGCGGCCGGTTGCCGCCCAGCGCGCCGTCCAGCCCGCGAGCTGCCGCGTGACGTAGCCGTCCGGCCGGCCGAGGCTGTCGAGGCCCACGGCCCGCGGGTCGATGCGGTGCAGCGCCGCCAGGCTGTCCGCCAGCATCTCGCCGAGGCGCCTGGCCAGAACGGAGTCGGCCGCGACGTCCGGAGGCAGCTCCCCGCGGATCACGAAGCCTCGGCGGCGCTCCATCACGTGGAAGTCCGCGCCGATCACCGTCGGGTCGTCGCATAGCGCGTAGCTGGTCGGGGCCAGGGGGTAGCCGGCGCCGAGCCGCGCCAGCACCCGGTGCTCGCGCCGCATGTCGTGCGCGGTCGGCGCCAGGGGTCCCAGCGGCGGCCGCCGCAGTACGTACTCGCGGTCGCCGAACCGAACCAGGTACGTGAGATTGGCATGGCCGCCGCCGAACTGGCTGATCGTGAGGGCCCCCGGCGTGGCGGGCAGGTGCGCGCGCAGCCAGGGCTCGAGACGGGCCGCGTCCAGCCGCTCGTCGGGCCGGATGTCGATCAGCTCCGAGGCGCGCCGAGGATGTGCGGCCACAGCCTATAATAGGCGCCCGCCAACGATGCCGGCGGCAGGGGTGTCCTATGCGAACGGTGCAGGGTCTGAGCGAGCTCGAGGGACTGGTCGGCAGCGAGCTGGGCACGAGCGGCTGGCTGCGCATCACGCAGGAGATGGTCGACACGTTCTCGGACGTGACCGGCGACCACCAGTGGATTCATCTCGACGCGGCGCGCGCCGCGCGGGAGCTGCCGGGCGGCCGGCCGATCGTGCAGGGGTTCTTCACCCTCTCGCTCGTCGTCCGCTTCCGCGACGAGATCCTGGACCTGCGGGGCGTGAAGCGCACCATCAACTACGGCCTGAACCGCGTGCGCTTCATCAGTCCGGTGGCGGTCGGGACGCGGGTGCGCGGCACCGAGACGCTGGTCGCGGCGGAGCGCGTGCAGCCGGACGCGCTGCGCCTGACCAGCTCGTGCGTCGTCGCGGCGGAGGGCTCGGACAAGCCGGCCTGCGTCGCGGAGTTCGTCACGCTGGTCTATGAATAGATGGGGCTGCGCCCCAAGCCCCCGGCGTCCGCTTGCGGGGACCCCACAGCCCCGCGCCGCTCCCGCCGAGGCGCGCTGTGCGCGCCTTGGGATCACGCGCCGGCGCTGTTGCGCTGCTTTCGCAGCTCGATCCGGGCGACCGTCCGGCGGTGGACCTCGTCCGGCCCGTCGAGCACCCGCAGCGTCCGGCTGTGGGCCCAGGCGCGGGCTAGGCCGAAGTCCTCGCACATGCCGGCGCCGCCGTGCACCTGGATGGCCCGGTCGATGACGCGCAGGGCCATCGCCGGGGCCACCACCTTGATCATCGCGATCTCGGCGCGGGCCGTCTTGTTGCCCACCGTGTCCATCATGTGCGCCGCCTTGAGGGTCAGCAGCCGCGCCTGCTCGATCTCCATCCGCGAGCTCGCGACCGCTTCCATCACGACACCCTGGTCCGCCAGCGGCGCGCCGAATGCCACGCGCGACTGCGCCCGCGCGCACATCGCTGCGAGCGAGCGCTCCGCCAGGCCGATGACGCGCATGCAGTGATGGATGCGGCCGGGGCCCAGCCGGCCCTGGGCAATCTCGAAGCCGCGCCCTTCGCCGAGCAGGATGTTGTCGCGGGGCACCCGGACGTTCTCGAAGCGGAGCTCCCAGTGGCCCACCGGCGCGTCGTCGTACCCGAAGACGGTGAGCGGCCGCACGACGATGACGCCCGGCGTGTCCTTCGGCACGAGGATCATCGACTGCTGCCGGTACCGCTCCGCCTGCGGATCGCTCTTGCCCATCACGATCAGGACCTCGCAGTTGGTGCTGCCGGCGCCGGTGATCCACCACTTGCGGCCGTTGATGACGTACTCGTCGCCGTCGCGCTCGATCCTGGCGCGGATGTTCGTCGCGTCCGAAGACGCCACGTCCGGCTCGGTCATGGCGTAGGCCGAGCGGATGGCGCCGTCGAGCAGCGGCCCCAGCCAGCGGCGTTTCTGGGCGTCGGTGCCGTAGCGCACCAGCACCTCCATGTTGCCGGTGTCGGGCGGCGCGCAGTTGAACACCTCCGGCGCGATGGGCGAGCGGCCCATGATCTCGCACAGCGGCGCGTACTCGAGGTTCGTGAGGCCGCCGCCGACGTCGCTCTCGGGAAGGAAGAGGTTCCAGAGGCCGGCCGCGCGGGCCTGGCGCTTCATCTCCGCCATGACCGGCGGGGACTCCCAACGGTTCGGCGCGGCCGCGTGCTGATCGGCGTACGTCCGCTCGTTGGGATAGACGACCTCGTCCATGAACGCGAGCAGCCGCTCCCGCAGCTCGCTCACCCGCGCGCTGAAGGCGAAGTCCACGCTGTCACTCCGCCGCCAGGTACGGAATGGTCTGCGGTCCCTCGGGCAGGGCGCACAGGCGCGCTGCCGGCCCGATCCGCTCGAGCTGCTCGCGCGCCGTCGACTCGACGTCCTCGATGGGCGTGAGATGCGCGGCGCGCACGGCGTCGGGCGAGAGCCCGTCGGCCTTGAGGAACACCCGCGCGCGCTGCTGGATCTGCGCCTGGATCTGCACCTCCCACTGGTCGTGCCGGTTGTGGCCCGGCGCGCAGATCATCTCGAGCAGCGCCTCGGGCGAATCGCGCGCCGCGAGGATGGCGCCGTACTCGCCATGCGACGGCAGCCCGTCCGCGCACTCCGCCGCGCACACGATGGCGCCGCCCGGCTTCACGACCTGCGCCGCGGCGGACAGCCCCTTGATGGTCTGGTACAGGTTCTGGTCGAGCGGATAGCCGCTGTTGGTGGTCACCACCACGTCGAACGGCGCCGCGAACGCCTGCATCGCGCTGTGTTTCACGCGCTCGGCCAGCGCGCGGTGGACCGCGAAGATCTCGCCCGCTGCAACACTCGTGATCTGGCGGTCGCGGTTGATCGCCACGTCGACGCTGAAGTGCACGCCCACGTGGGCGGCGATACGGCGGATGGCCTCGTGGATGGGGTTGCCCTCGGTCACGCCCCAGGTAGCGCGCGGGCTGGCGATCATCTCGGCATCGTGGAGCCGCATGGTCGTCCTGAAGCCGGCCAGGCCCGGGGCCACCAGCTTGGGTCCGCCGCTGAAGCCGGCGAAGAAGTGAGGCTCGACGAAGCCGGTGGTGATGCGCACGTCGGCGTCGACCAGGTGGCGGTTGAGCCAGACCGGCACGCGCGGCTCGACCTCGCCCAGGTAGGCGAGCCCCGCCTCGTCGAAGGCGCTGTGGTTGACCACGCGGTAGCGATCGACGATTGGCTCGCCGAGCATCTCGACCAGCTCGTCGCGATCGTTCGGGCGGTGCGTGCCGGTGGCAATCAGGATGACGATCCGCTCATCCGGCACGTGCGCCAGCTCGCCGAGCAGCACAGGCAGCAGCGTGCGGCTCGGCATCGGCCGGGTGATGTCGCACACCGAGATGGCCACGGTCTGGTCGCTTCCGACGAGCTCCGCCAGCGGCGGCGCACCCAGCGGCGCCCGCAGCGCGCGGCGGATGGCGGCGGCCTCGTCCGGGAGGCCGGCGACGTACGAGGGTTCGAGGACGGTGGTGCGGTCGTCGGGAAAGTCGACCGACAGTCGGCCCCGGCCGTAGGCGAGCTGAACGTTCACGCCGGGATCATAACCCCGCGCGACGGTTCATCCCGCGCCGCCCGTCAGGACGTGCCTGACGCCGGCGGTCGCCTCGACGGCCCGGCCGGCGATTTCGTCGGCAGTCAGCGTGCTGAGCGGATGCGTGATGACGACGGGCTCGAGGCCGTCTGCGCCGAGCGCCTCCCGCTGCACCCTGGCTTCCCGCAGGAACGCGTCGGTGACGATCACCGCCGTCGGGACGCCCCGCCCCTCCAGCCCGACCGCGTCGTGCAGACTGCACGACGTGCAGGAGCCTCAATCGCCGATGGCCGTGATCGCGACGTCGGTCTCGGATGCAATGCGGTCGAGCAGCTCGGGCGGCGCCAGGCGCGAGAAGCTCGACTTCGCGTAGATCCGGACGGCGTCGAACGCCAGACCGGCCTCGAGCTGGGCAACGACCTGGCGCAGCAGCTTCGACGCGTTCCACTTGGTGTTGTCGAGGATGCCGAGGCGCAGGCCGTCGAGCGTCGCCGGACGCAGCGCCAGCGGACGCGGCTCGGCGCTGACCGTTCCCCGCGGATCGAACACGATGCGCCCGTCCGGCAGCCGCCGTTCGCTCGTTCCTGACATCTCGCCTTCCAGTCTGATGCATGACGGCGCGCGGCGCAATGCCGGCCGCCGCTCGTTGCCTCCGCCGACGATGTGGGCGGGGCAAGCAGGCTGCGGGGGTGGCCGCCGCACTATGCTTGGTCGTTGGGGGTCGACTGGAGACAGCACGATGACCGCAGAAGGGTTCCGTCCCGCCGCCCGCGTCGCCGCCAGGTATCTGCTGCCGGCGGCGGTCGGCATGCTCGTTGGCGGCGCGGTCAATGCCGCGCTCGGCGAGCAGGGCGCGGACACGCCGGCGCTGGCCCTGCTCGGCGGCGCACTGGCGCTCGGCGTCGCGATCGTCGTGCGGACCCGAGGGCGCGCCCGGGCGGCACGAGATCGCTGACGACGCGTCGGCTACAGCTCGCAAATGGGCCGCTGCGTAGCGGATTCAGGCGCCGCGTTCTCCCGCTGTCCGCTCGAGGAGCTGCTGCAGCCGCGGCAGCGCCCGTCGGTCCTTCTCGCGGTCTGCCGCGCTCTTCGAACGGATCACGTCGGCCAGAGACGCGACGAGAATGGACACGCCCTCGGCGGCATCCATGGCGACGGCGTCCCGTTTCAGATCGTCGTATCCTCCGGTGCCGGCAGGGGTGAAGGTGACGTTCAGAGCGCCGGCCCGGGTGGCAAGGTTGAGAATCGCGTCCGGACCAAGGTTGCGCAGAAAACCCCCGGAACGGTCGAAGGGCAGGCCTTCGGCGACTGCGTCGGCGCGGACGCGGGCGTCGAGCGCCGTCAGGGCACCGGCCAGCCGTTCTAGGTTGTCGTGATCGTACGCCGGAGAAATATCGACGTCGATCGTCACGCCGACATCACCGTGCAGGACGGCCGCCATCCCGCCGATCAGGACGAAACGAACGTCGGCGTCGTGCAGCGCGGCGAGCATGGCCGCCGGATCGAACGGTGTCTCAGCCGCGGCCATGCCCTCGCAACTGTTGCCGGCCCCGCAGCACGAACCGTGCGGCCCGCGTGGCGTCGGCGAGACGTTGAGCAGGCGTTCGACGGAGGGTGCGGGGGAACAGCGAATCGGTGTCGGGGTCGGGCTCGCCGAGACGGACGCGGATCTCGAAGCCCGCGGCGCGGACGAGCCGCTCGACCATGTCGCTCGATGGAATGCGGGTGCCGGTTTCGATGCGGGCGATCGTCGACTGCGGGACGCAGGCCCGGTCCGCCAGCTCCGCCTGCGTGAGCCCCGCGCGCTTCCGCGCCTCGCGAACGAGGTTCCGAAGGATCATGCCTTTTGTATAGCCGATTGGCTATACGCTCTGCAAGCGCGGGCGCCTCACAGCTCGCACGTACCGTCGGTGCAGGTCGCGGCGCCGGCGGCCGGTGGGCGGCCGTCGATGGACCGCAGCACCGGCGACGTCATGTGGCCCCAGCCGGGCAGGAAGGCGGAGAAGCGGCCTGCCTCGCCGCCGGCGACGAACAGGTGGATGTCGTCGGACGCGGGGACGACCGGGATGCGCGCGCCCGGTTCGCGGCGGTACCAGCGCGGCAGGTTGCGGTTGTACACCTTGCCGTAGCGGTCGCCGAAGCTCGCGGCGTCCCAGGTGTTGCCGGCGGCCGACCACAGGTAGCGCCGCACGTCCTGCCGCGTCCAGCCCTTGCCGGCGATGGTGGCCGCGTGCTCCGGTCCGATGACGACGGCGCACGAACCGCTGCTCACGGCGTTGTTGTGGGCGATGGTGCTCATGGCCGAGGCGATGCTGTCGAGGATGCCCTGCGGGTCGTCGGCGACGTGGTTCGTGACGCTGTGCGGTCCCTCGGCGGCGATGCAGAACACGGTGCTCTCGTCCGGCCGGTAGCCGTGCTCGACGTGGTAGGGCGCCCAGGGGCTTGCCTCCTCGTTCTCGGCGATGCAGAACGTGTACTTGCCGGGGTGGCCCAGCGTGCTCTTGTCCAGGTCGCCCGGCCAGCCGCCACCGACGTTGAGCAGCACCAGACGGACGGCGCGCCCGATCGTGGCGTTGGCCCGGCAGCCGGAGCCGAAGACGTTGGCGCCCGCGTTGAGGCCGATCTCCCGCCGGATGGGGCCGTTCACCACCAGCAGCGGCGCGGCCATGTGGGTGGTTGCCTGCACGCCGTGCAGGTTGAAGTGCGTGGTCGTGAGCGCCAGCAGGGCGGCCCGGACCAGCGGCGCGTACTCCGGCCGGCAGCCGGCCAGCACCAGGTTGACGGCCAGCACCTCGCGCGTGAGGTTGCCCCAGCGGGGCGGGACGCGCGCTTCCAGGCGGTCCGGCTGGCCGCCGAGTGCGTCCACCATCGCCGCGACCGACTCCGGCGTGGGCGGCACGACGGGCAGGCCGTCGGTCCACCCCTGCTCGAAGTAGTGCTCGATCAGGTCCGCCGAATGTACGCGCGAGGCTCCGTCAGTGTCCAAGCGCTTTCACCACCGCTGACGGTATGTTGGGACTCTCGGGGTTGACGGTCACCTGCTGCCCGCGCGGATTGACGACGAGATCCATGTCCTCCAGGGGGATGGACCCCAGCAGGACATCGTCGCCGAGGACGAGCGCGCCGGTGAAGCAAGAGCGGTTCGCGAACCGCATCTGCACCGGGCCGACGTACGGCACGGAGACGTGCCTTCCCTCGGCCGTGGTCACTTCCCGCTTCTCGAGCTCGGCCAGATCGAGCTGCACGGCCACATGCTCGGGGATGCACAGCGTTATCGCCCCCGTGTCGACGAGCGCCGTGACACCGAGCGGGGCCAGCGCCACGTTCCGCGGATTCGACAACGTAACGGTCGTGCGTATCAGTCCCACACGCGGCTCCGCTCACGAACCGACATCCCCGAACTCCTTGCCCTGCTCGGCGAGACGCTTGAGGAGCGGGGCCGGCTCGAGCCGCTCGCCGTGCTCGTCGTGCAGGCGGCTCAGCGCGTCGTAGATGGTTCGCAGCCCCACCAGGTCGGCCCAGAACATCGGCCCGCCGCGATAGCGGGGGAAGCCGTAGCCGTGCATCCAGACGATGTCGATGTCGCTGGCGCGCAGGGCGATGCCCTCGTCGAGGACCTTGGCGCCCTCGTTGACGAGCGGATACAGGCAGCGCGGCACGATCTCGTCGTCGCCGACGGCGCGGCGCGCGATGCCCGCCTCGGCCGCCGCGCCGGCGATCAGCTCCTCGACGAGCGGGTCCGGGACCGGCGTGCGGCTGCCCGGCTCGTAGCGGTACCACCCGGCGCCGGTCTTCTGGCCGAAGCGGCCCCGCTCGCAGATGCGATCCGCGACGGGCGAGTAGCGCAGGTGGGCCGGCCTGGTGGCCGCCTGGCGCTGGCGGATGAACCAGCTCACGTCGTTGCCCGCGAGGTCCGACATCTGGAACGGCCCCATCGGCAGGCCGAACTCGAACAGCACCCGGTCGACCTGCTGGGGCGGCGCCCCCTCCTCGAGCAGGAACTCCGCCTCCCGCAGATACGGCGCGAGCAGCCGGTTGCCCACGAACCCGTCGCAGACGCCGACCAGGACGCCCACCTTGCCGAGCCGCTTCGCGAGCTGCATGACCGTGGCGATGGTGCGCGGCGAGCTGCGCCTGCCGCGCACGTTCTCCATGAGCCGCATGACGTTGGCCGGACTGAAGAAGTGGGTGCCGATGACCGACTCGGGCCGCGAGGTGGTCGCCGCGATCTCGTCGACGTCCAGCGTCGACGTGTTGGTGGCCAGCACGGCGTCGGGCTTGCACGCCGCGTCGAGCCGCCGGAACACCTCCTGCTTGAGCTCCATCCGCTCGAAGACCGCCTCGACCACGATGTCGGCGTCGCGCACGTCCTCGTAGCGCACGCTGCGCGCGATGCGCGCCAGCCGCTCGTCCATCGCCGCCTGCGAGAGCCGGCCCTTCGCCACCGTGGCCGCGTAGTTCTGCGCGACGACCGCGAGCCCCTTGTCCAGCGCCTCCTCCGAGACGTCGACCACGGTCACCGGAATGCCGGCGTTCGCGAACGTCATGGCGATGCCCCCGCCCATGGTCCCGCAACCGACGATCGCGGCGCGCTCGACGGGCAGCGCCGGCGTCGCGCGCGGGACGTCCGGAATCTTCGTCGCCTCGCGCTCCGCGAAGAAGGCGTGCCGCTGGGCCCGGGACTGGTCCGAGGCACGCAGCCGCTCGAAGATTCGGCGCTCCGCGGCCATGCCCTCCGCGAACGGGAGCGACACGGCGTTCTCGACGGACTCGACGCAGGCATACGGGGCATCGAAGCCGCGCGCGCGCCTGGCCATCTGCTTGCGGAACGCCGCGAAGATCCCGGGCCTCGCGCGCGCCTCGGCAACCCGCTCCTCGAGCAGCGAGGCGCGGCGCAGCGGCCCACCATCGGCGGCGAGCTGCCGCGCCCGCGCTATTGCCCCGTCCAGCAGATCGCCGTCCACCACCTGGTCGACGATGCCCAGCGCCAGCGCGCGCTCGGCCGCCAGGAGCCGGCCCCCGACGATGACGTCGAGCGCGGGTTCCACGCCGATCAGCCGCGGCAGGCGCTGCGTGCCGCCGGCGCCCGGCACGATGCCGAGGGTCACTTCGGGCAGGCCGAGCCGGGTGCCCGGGACGGCGAGGCGCACGTGGCAGGCCAGCGCCACCTCGAGCCCGCCGCCGGCCGCGACGCCGTGAATGGCCGCGACCACCGGCTTGCGCGACGCCTCCATCTCGGCGAGCACCGCGGGCAGGGACGCCGCGCCGGGCGGCGGCGGGGCGTCGAACTCGCGGATGTCGGCACCGCCGCAGAACATGCGGCCAGCGCCGGCGACGACGATGGCGGCGACGCCGTCATCGGCCAGCACCTCCATGATCCGGTCGCCCAGCGCGGCGCGCATGGCGAAGCTCAGGCCGTTGACCGGCGGGTTCGTCAGGCGCAGCAACGCGACGCCGTCATGGCGTTCCAACTCGACGGAGCCTGGCATGAGAGCTCGTTGCCTCCGGTGCAGGGGCGGCCGGCGGCGCCGCGGGAGCGCCGCCGGCCCGCTTCAATGCGTGACCGCGTCCAGGATCGCGTCGAGCGACGCGCGCGCCTTCGCGCGCATCTCGTCGTCGGTGGCGTCCTGGATGGGGTGGGGAACGTAGACCGCGCGGCTGGCCACGCCCGGCATCCCGAGCGCCGCGGACTGACGCTCGGCCGCGCCGACGAATTCCGACGACGCCACCATCACGGTCGGGATGCCCTGCGCCTCGTAGTCGACCAGGTCGTGCACACTGCACGACGTGCACGACCCTCAATCGGCGAGCGCCTGGATCACGACCCGGCAGCGCTCCGCGACCTCCGCGCGCAGGTCGGGAGGCGCCGGCTTGGTGAATGTCGGCTTGCGCAGGCGCACGATCTCGAGGCCGGGCAGCCGCTCGGCCATGAGGCGCTCGAGCTCGTCGCAGAAGACGTCGCCGCGCGGCTTCGAGATGTCGACGATACCCAGCGGACCGCCGAGCGCGGCCGAGCGCGCGGCGAGCGGCCGCTGGATCGGCTCGCGCTCGTCCGTCGGGTCGAGGATGACCGTGGAATCGTGCATTTTTCGTCCTCCGCCTACTGGAAGTCCGCGCCGGTCATCAGCCTGAGGTTGCGCCCGTTGCCCTCGTGGCAGGCGTACTCGTACAGGATGTGATCGGCCGGCGCCCGCTTCAGCCCCTCGTAGCGCAGCGTCCAGGGCTGCGTGAAGACGTTCGGATCCTCGATGGTCGCCTGGTAGTTGATCGTGTTCTCGTCCACCGGGATGAAGCGCTCGACCACGCGCAGCGCGCCGCTGTGGAAGACGCCGTGCCCGCTGTTGATCGAGCTGGCCGGCGCGCCCTCGGGCGGCGCCCCGTGACCCACGGGCCACGTGTTGTCCGTGAAGTTCGTCGCCTCCACGACCAGCGTGTCGCCCTCCCAGCGGCCCCGCGAGTCGCCCATCCCGAGCCGGATGGCCGACGGCAGATGCGGGCGCCCGTCGAGCGGAATGTACCGCGAGTGGTGGTTCCACTCGTAGAGGATGATGACCGCGCCGGGCACCTGCAGGATCTGGTAGGTGTTGTAGCCGACGGGCAGGTGCGCGCGCGGCAGCGCCGCGGGCAGGCACTTGACGCGCGGATCGAGGAACGCCAGCTCCTCCTGCCGCTCCATGATCTCGTCCCGTTTCTCGGCGGCCCATTCCTGCAGGGGAACCCGGCCGTCGGGCGGGTCGATGATCATCGGCGTCCGCACGCGCTCGCGCGGCCGGGCCGGGCCATCGCCCTCGGGGCGGAAGAAGCGCGTGAAGGTGTAGTTGTGGCCCGTGTACTGGGTGTCGCCCCACGGCTCGAGCCGCGGCGTCTCCAGCGGCTGCGACGTCCCCGGCAGATAGTGTCCGCGCAGGTCGGGGTCGCCCCACGGCGTGCGCGGCGGCGCGTAGTCGCTCTCCTGGCCCGCGAGCGGGGCCGGGGAGACGACGGCGACGCACAGCGCCAGCACGGCAATCGAGACGAGCGGCTGTCTGCTCACGCTTGGCCTCCTGGTGAACGGCAGAGTCATCGTGGAGAATATGCCGCTCGCGGATCGACGTCAAACGCGCCCCCAACCGCCGCGTGATATGCTGAATGCACGTATTCACCGGCAGGCTTGAGCGACGTGGCCACCTCCATTCGACTTGCTCCCGAGACCGAACGACGACTCGACTTCCTGGCGTCCCGGACCGGTCGCACCAAGGCTTTCTACCTGCGCGAGATCATCGAGCGCGGTCTCGATGACATGGAGGACTACTACCTGGCCGCCGAGGTGCTCGAGCGCGTCAGGCAAGGCCGCGAGAAGGTGCACTCCGCCGGCGACGTGAGAAGGGAACTTGGCCTGGACGATTGAGTACACGGACACGGCCAGGGCCCAGCTTCGCAAGCTCGACGAGCAGGTGGCTCGTCGCATACTCGACTACATGGACGAGCGTGTTGCGCCGTCGGAGGATCCGCGCCGCACCGGCAGGCTGCTGACAGGTCCGCTCGGCGGTCTGTGGCGTTATCGAGTCGGGGACTGTCGCGTGGTTTGCGACGTTCAGGAGGCGGCCGTGCGCGTCCTGGTGGTCCGGATCGGCAACCGCAGCGACGTGTACCGCCGGTAGCCATGGCTGCGGTCGAGGCGCCGCAGACGGTCGGACGGACGCCGCGCGTCGACGCCGCGCGTCTCGCGGTCGTCGTCCTGGTGGGCGCCGCGATCTGGCTCGTCCCCGAGCCGGCCGGCGTGCAGCCGCGCGCCTGGCACCTGCTCGCCGTCTTCGTCGCCATGATGGTGGGCATCGTCCTGCGTCCCCTGCCCATGGGCGCCGTCGCGTTCGTGGCGACCGCCTTCGCAGTGCTCTCCGGCACCCTGACGATCGCCGAGGCCACGGCCGGCTTCGGCAACACCGTCGTATGGCTGGTGGTGGCCGCGTTCTTCATCGCGACCGCCTTCGTCAAGACCGGGCTCGGAACGCGCATCGCGTACCACTTCATGCGGGTGCTGGGGAAGCGCAGTCTGGGGCTGGCGTACGGGTTCATCGCGGCGGACCTGGTACTCGCGCCGGCCATTCCCAGCAACACGGCGCGCGCCGGCGGCGTCCTCTACCCGGTCCTCAGGTCGCTCTGCGTCTCGCTGGGCAGCGACGTCGAGCTGGGCACCGAGCGCCGCATCGCCGCCTTCCTGACGTTCACCGCCTACCAGGGCGTGGTGGTGACCAGCGCCATGTTCCTCACGGCGATGGCGGCGAACCCGCTCGTGGCGGAGCTGGCGGGACAGCAGGGGGTGGAGCTCTCCTGGCCGCTCTGGGCGCTGGCGGCGTCCGTGCCGGGCGTCCTGAGCCTGCTGCTCGTGCCCGCGTTGATCTACCGCCTGTATCCCCCGCAGATCACGTCGACCCCCACCGCGCCCGAGCTGGCGCGGCAGCGGCTCGCGGAGCTGGGTGCGATGAAGCGGGACGAGTGGATCCTGCTGGCGGTGTTCGTCTGCCTGCTGAGCCTCTGGATTCTCGGCGGCACGCTCGGCATCAGCGCGACGACGACGGCGCTGGCCGGCGTCGCGGCGATGCTTGCCACGGGGGCGCTGGCCTGGAGCGACCTCCTGGAGGAACGCAACGGCTGGGACACGCTCATCTGGTTTGCGGTGCTGGTCATGATGGCCAGCCAGCTCGGCGAGCTGGGCCTGCTGGCGTGGTTCACCGACCAGGTGTCGGGCGTGCTGGCGACCGGACACTGGCTGCCGGCGTTCCTGAGCCTGAGCCTGATCTACTTCTACGTGCACTACTTCTTCGCCTCGAACACCGCCCACGTCAGCGCCATGTACGCGCCGTTCCTGGCGCTGGCCCTGGCGGTCGGGACGCCGCCGGTCCTGGCGGCCCTCGTGCTCGCCTTCTTCAGCAATCTGTTCGCCTCGCTGACGCACTACGGCACGGCCGCGGCGCCCATCCTCTTCGGGTCCGGGAACGTCGACATCGGCACCTGGTGGCGGCTCGGAGCGCTGATCAGCCTCGTGCACATCGCCATCTGGCTGGGCGCCGGCAGTCTCTGGTGGCGCCTGCTGGGACTGTGGTAGGGCGCTCCGGCGCTTCCGGTGACCGGCCCGGTGGCGGGAAGCGTTCCGGGGACGTTCTGATACCATTCCGATGTGGGGGTGCTGCAGACCTGCCTCGGACCCCATACTGCGTTCAGACAGGAACAGGGAGCGGCCATGACCATGCCATGGGCGAGAGGCGAGAGAAATCGTGCCGGCGATACCTTCGAGACGCTGCACGGTGGATTGACAGTCAAGCTGATCTCGACACACCGCGATGACCTGAAGACGTGCAGTCTGGATGATTCTCTTGTCGATGTCGTCATGCACAACACGGAGCACTACGACTACCTGCCGGTGACCGCTGAGAAAGGGGGCAGAATCGTCGGCCTTTTTCATACGACTGGTTGCACAGACCAGTTTTCCCCCGCGGAGCGCGTCAGAGAGCATTGCCGCTCGCAGTTGGAAGAGCATTTGATCGGAGCGGATGCAAGCATTCTGGACTTCGTTACGGAAGCGGATTGCCGCCCCTGTCGTCTGGTCGTTTCAGGGACAGGAATCGTGGGGTTGGTCACGCTGTCCGACCTCCAGAAACTCCCAGTCCGCGCAGCTTTGTTTGCACTGGTCACCGGGCTCGAGCTCTCGATGTCCAAAGCGATCAAGGGAAGCTTTCCGACTTCCGTAGATTGGCTGCCGTTCCTCATCCAAGTTGCCCACCCGGCGGAGCCGG
>JAAXGX010000012.1 GCA_012271165.1 Vicinamibacteraceae bacterium
GAGCGTCTTCACGACGGTCGGCATCGGCGTTACGAACCCGCTGGCGTTCTTCTCATGCCCTCTGAGCACAGCGTCCGAGGCGTTGCGGCTGTTCACGCGCGAGCTCGCGCGCACGTTCGACGAGCCGCTGCTGGCCCGCACCCGGTTTCCGGGTTGGAGCGAAGCCGTGGAATACGCGCTGGAGCGCTGTGGCCGGGAGGGGATTCCGTTGGTCCTCGACGAGCTGCCGTATCTCCAGCGCAGCGTGCCGGGCTTCGGCTCGCTGCTGCAGCATGCCTGGGACGGCCACGACGGCGCGGTCAAGCTGATCCTGGCCGGGTCGTCCTTCTCCGTCATGGACGCGGCGGTGGCGGATCCGCGGGCGCCGCTCTACGGACGCCGCACCGCGCAGCTCGAAGTGCAGCCGATGTCCTTCGACGAGGTCTCCGGCTTCTACCCGGGCTGGTCCTTCGAGCAGCGCGCCGAAGCCTACGGCCTCTTCGGCGGCGTGCCGGCCTACGGTCCGGCCGGCGACAGCGCGAGCGCATGCGCCGCCGCGCCGGGCGATTCGTGACGCGCCGCCTGCTGGCCTGATGCGCCGGCTCGCGACCCCTCAGGATGCCCTGCACCGCGATTCGGTGACGAGCACCACGCAACGTCCTCGTCGCCATCGAGGACGAGATGCGTCAGCCCTGCACGGACTACGCAACGAGCGTCGTCATCGGCCCGCCTGGCCCGATGCACTGGCCGCGTGAAACGCCTCGCCCATCCCTGGTCACGTGCGGTTCATCGGATTCCGGTCGCGTTCGGTCTGCCGGCCGGACAGAAACGACAGGGCGCGTGCGATCGCCTCCAGCGCCCGACGCTGTGCTTCGAGGGTTCGCGCCAGCGCATCGGCGCGCTTCTCGGCGCGCTCCTCTGCCGCCTGCGTGCGCTTCTCGGCGCGCTCCTCTGCCGCCTGCATGCGCTTCTCGGCGCGCTCCTCCACATCTGCGATCCGCGCCACGATGCCGGTGTGCGCGTCCCGGTTCGCGCGATGCTGAATCAGCGCCGTGATGATGACGGCCGCGGTCGGAACGACTGTCGCCGCCAAGCCGAGCACGATGGTCCATTCCTCCACCACCGCCCAGCGTACCACGTCCGCCGGCGTCCCATCCGTAAAGAAAAGGCCGGCGGGGAGGTGTCCCCACCGGCCTGCAAGAACGGCTCAGCCGCGAGCCGAAGGTCGGACTACCAGTTCACCTGGAACGCCGTGCGCAGAATCCGGCCCTGCAGCAGGCGGGTCGGCCGCCCCCAGGAGCCGCCGTACGACTCGGTCTCGTCGACGACCACGGCGGAGTTCATCAGGTTGTAGATGTCGGCCTGCACCGACGACTCGACGTTGCCGAAGCGGAAGATCCTGCGCAGGGCGATATCCACCTGCGTCCAGTAGGGCAGGAAGTTCGTGCCCGGCTGGAACAACTGGACCGTGGCGCCCCGCGTCCGTACGCCGTCCGGGAAGTAGCTGGACGGCACCGACCAGGTCAGCTCGCGCTCGCCGCCCGAGTAGGCCTGTATCGAGCCGCTGAACTCGAAGTCGCCCGGCAGCGGATAGGCGCCGAACAGCTTGAAGTCGTGGCGGAACGGCATGCCCAGTGCGCTCTGATCGCACCAGCGGCCGCCCCGGCGGATGCCTTCGTCGGCGCCCCGGATCGGATCCTCGATGCTGACGCCGTTCGGATCCACGATCAGGCCGCAGGTGTCCTGGATGTGCTGGCTCGCCGTCCACCCGCCGAAGAGGTTGCCGCCGTTCGGCAGGCGGGCGTTCATGCTCACCTCGAAGCCGTTGTAGTAGTTGCGGTTGATGTCCGAGGTGACGTCGAGGTTGTGGACCAGGCCGCGGTAGGCCGGATCGAGGTCGAACGCCAGGAACGTCGGCTGCGTGATCGTGATGTCCTGCCCGAGCGAGCGCAGACGCGCCACGTGGCCGTTCGGATCGTCGAAGTTCACTGTGAACGGGATCCAGCTTCCGCACGGCACGCCAGCCTGCGCGGTCGCAACGTCGCATGCCACCAGGGCCGTGTTGCTCCGTGCCTCGATGTCGCTGAAGACGCGGCGGTACCAGCCGACGTTCAGCGACACGCGCGGCAGCAGTTCGTGCTGCAGACCGAGGTTGTACTCCCAGTTGTACTCGCGCTGCAGGTTGGGATCGGGCTGGGAGTCGGGTGTTGCCAGGCCGCCCTCCCGGAACACGGTCGTGTTGTTCCGCAAGCCGATCTCGTGGTCCTGCACGATACCGTCGTAGTTCGTGCTCAGGTAGAAGTCGGGCGACGCGGCCAGGCCGGCCAGGTCGGCCGCGGTGGCGCAGTCGCCGCGCGGGTTGCCCACCCCGCCGGTCTGGTGGATCGCCGGGTTCAGTGCGCAGTCGAACCAGTCGCGCCGGTCACTCCGTTCGCGATACGGCGAGTAGCGTTCGCCGTGGCCGCTGGCGTACGGCCGCATGTACTTGTTCATCGAGAACTTCAGCGCCGTCCGCGCGTCGCCGAACAGGTCGTAGGTCGCGCTGAAGCGCGGCGCGAAGTCGTCCCAGTACGGCGTCGCCGGGATCTCCGGCGCCGCCCGCTGGCTGATGAAGCGGCCGCCCTGCAGGTTGCCGCCGGTGCGGAACGTGTTGATCAGCGATTCGAAGTGGTCGTAGCGAACGCCGGCATTGATGGTCAGCCGGTCGAGCGTCCAGGTGTCCTGCACGTAGATGCCGCGGTCGGCGCGCACCGTCGTGTTCCAGCTCGTCGGGTAGTTCAGCGCGTCGACTCCGTGCCGATCCTCGCACGGCACCGACGGATCGGGGTGGCACGGCTGCGGCAGCCCGTTGTAGGGGCGCACGTTGATGTGCCCGAGCCGGTTCCGGGTGTCCCCGTCGTTGCCGAACGACCACTGCACGCCCACCTTGAAGTTGTGCGAGCCGGTGACGTACGACAGCGCCGCGTTGGGATAGCGCCGGTCGGACGGGGTGATCCAGATGTCGCCCCAGTAGTTGTTGGTCTGCAGGCCCGTCGACAGGTCGCCGATGACCGCGTTGGCGAACCACGGACCGGTCTGGTTGTAGCCCGCGTCCCAGTAGCAGGGGGTGGCGATGCAGGTGCGCAGGTTGCCCGGCGTCTCCGCCCGCAGGTTCGGCAGCGGGATGTTGTCCGGGAACACCTCGCGCAGCGCCGACTCCGGCTGGCTGGCGATGAGCAGCCTCTCGTAGACCTGCGAGTAGCCCACCTCGAGCAGCACGCGGCTGCTGATGGTCGACGTCCACTTGGCCTGGAACGTGTGGTAGTTCGCCTGGCCCGGATCGCGGAAGCCGGCCGCCTGGATCGGCTCGCGGGTGGCCGAGAACTCGCGCTTCTTCCACTTGAAGATGCGGTCGAGGTACGCGGACACCTTGTTGCGCTGCGAGACCTGCGAGGTCAGGCGCAGCAGGGCGCTGCGGACGTGCTGCTCGGCCACCGCCCGCTCGGCGGACGCCACCGCCGGGTGGTCGGCCACGCAGCCGATGCTGGCGTTCGGGTCCTCGCAGGTGATCGTCGCCCCGCGCTTGAAGTAGTCCTGGATGACCTCCGGGCCCACGTCGGTGCGCAGGGTCGGCTGGAAGGCGCCGGCGAAGAGCTCGTCGACCGAGATGGCGCGGGCCGACGCGAAGTACCACAGCCTGTCCTGCAGGATCGGGCCGCCGATGGCCGGATTGATGTCGTGGATGTTGGTCACGCCCTGGTTCGAGGTCAGGCCGAGATCCTGGATCTGTTGCGTGAAGTTGTCTGCCTGCCAGCTCTCGTTCAGCGTGAAGCCGACGTAGTTCGTCCCGGTGAGCTGGTTGCCGCCGTCCTTCGGGATCATGTTCAGGCGCAGGCCGCCCGCCGCGACCTCGGCGTTGTTGCCGGAGGTGGTCATCGCCATC